>CAZCAI010000028.1:1189-34361 GCA_964496595.1 uncultured Anaerolineales bacterium | reverse complement strand
TCCTCGCAGGAGGAAGGTTGGCCGACAGGCCTGTCCAGAGGCCTTTAGTCCTCGTTCCCCTCGAGCAAATTCATCCGCAATCTTTCACCCAATTCCCAACATGAGCCAAAGGATAATCATCCCCGGCGTTGAGTCGGCTCCGTAGGCCAACAGATTGATCTATGGAAGGCCGGCTTCAGCTTTGAGACGAATAGCTCACTGCCCGGCGAGTCTCATTGATCGACACGCCTCGATATATAGTCCTGTTCCCGGATTAAATTTTGAAAATCCATCACTCATCAACGCAAGGCCACGAACTTATTCTTGACCTCTGCTCGTAGAGTCTTGAAGTTTTTTTGCTTTGTTGTTTTGATGTGTTTTCCCCTACTCCTCCGGCAACGCCTCCAAAATCAACTGACTGATGCGGGCGGGATTGTTCCCCATCACCATCTCCCCGTTGACGAAGAAGGCTGGCGTGGCATCGACGCCCATCTCAAAAGCGTGGGCCGAAACATCCTCGACCGCCTCCGCGTAGCGCTCCTCCGCAACACAGGCGTTGAAGGCCTCCATATCCAGATCGATCTCCTCGGCGCTCGCCGTCAGGTCCAGATCACCGCTCCCATATACGGCATGTTCGTAAGCGAAGTACTTCCCCTGCTCCATCGCGCACATCGCAGCGCCGAGATACGCGCGCGATTGCGGGCGATTAAACGCCAGCAGATGGCCCACGTAGCGCACCTGCCCCGTCTTCACGTGCTCTTCCAAAATCTCCGGGAAGCTATTTGAGTTATAATTCCGGCAATGACCACAGAGCACCTCGCTGAACTCCATCACAATCACCGGCGCATCTTTATCCCCCAGCGAGGGGAGCCAGCGCACGCCCTCGACGCCGGGATAGGCGGCCGAGGTCTCGCCGCTGACAAATGGCTCGCCCTCCAGCCCAGCGAATGACTCCGTGATGGCGGGCGCCGATAAGGCATCGTTCTCCACCAGGCCGGGATTCATCTCCGCCTCCGGCGCCTCTTCTGATTCAGATGATGATGATGATGATGAGGAGGAGGAGGAGGAAGGGGATGAGGACGACGAATCCGCCGTCCCCTCTTCGATGACGATGGTCTCGATCTCGTCGCCCGGCGCCTGGGCCGTCTGGGGATCGCGCAGGCTGATCTCGCGCACCACATCCATGCCTTCGACGACCTTCCCGAAGACGCTGTGCTTGCCATCCAACCACGGCGTCGCGGCAAAAGTGATGAAGAACTGGCTGCCATTGGTGTTCGCGCCAGCATTCGCCATCGAAAGCATGCCCGGCTCCTCGTGCGTCAGGTCAGCATGGAACTCATCGGCGAATTCGTAACCAGGGCCGCCCATCCCCGTGCCGGAGGGATCGCCCGCCTGGGCCATAAAGTCCTCGATGACGCGATGGAAGGTTGTGTTGTCGTAGTAGCCCTCGCGCGCCAAAAAGACGAAGTTATTCACCGTCCGGGGCGCCTTATCCGCGAACAACTCCACGACGATATCGCCCTTCTCCGTCTTGAGCGTCGCCAGATAGGACGTTTCAGGATCGATGAGCATCTCCGGCGGGTGCGTGTACATTCCCACCCGCTGCATGGGATCGTCCGGCATGGGCACGGCGCCCGGCTCCGTCAAAACCACAGGCGTGGGTTCCGGCAACAGCGACTCCTCCGCCTCCTCGATGCGAATCGTCTTGATCCCATCGCCAGCCTCAGTTGCCTTCTGCGGATCGCGCGGGCTGATCTCGCGCACTACGTCCATCCCCGCGACGACCTTGCCAAAGACGCTGTGCTTGCCATCCAACCACGGCGTCGCGTCGTAGGTGATGAAGAATTGGCTGCCATTGGTGCCCGGCCCGGCGTTCGCCATCGAGAGCATACCCGGCGCGTCATGCCGCAGGTCGGGATGGAACTCATCGGCGAAGGTGTAGCCCGGCCCGCCCATCCCCGTACCGGAGGGATCGCCCGCCTGGGCCATGAAGTCCTCGATCACGCGATGAAAGGTCGTGTTGTCGTAATACCCATCACGCGCTAAGAAAACAAAGTTATTCACCGTCTCCGGCGCCTTATCTGCAAACAGCTCCACGACAATGTCGCCCCGCTCTGTCTCAATCGTCGCCAAGTAGACCTTCTGGGGATCGATGAGCATCTCCGGCGGCGACTCGTACATCCCCGTTCGCTCTTCCGGCGCCAGATCCGTCGCGCCCACGTCCAAGTCAGAGTCGCCTTCCGATTCCGGCACAGCCTCCTCTTCAGCCGGCGTCTCAGTTGCAGATGGCGCTTCCGCCGGCGACGTCCCGCTCGCGCCGCAGCCGCCGAGCAGCAGGATCAAGCCGCCCACCATCAGCAATCCTATGCTATACAACCAAACTCTTCTTACACCATCCCAACGCAATCGAATAGACATCTTATCTCCTCCTGTTTTTAATTTTCACAACGCATCCAATCTTATACCATACAAAAGCGCGTGAGCCAAGGCCCGCCACCCACGCGCTCATCCAACTTATACCACGCAATGAATCAACCAATCAACTCATCCACCGAGATGACCGCATCGCCTAAATAACGCACGCTTTTCGTCCAGACATCATAATACTGCTCGCGGGGCTTGAAGCCCAACACGTCCTGCGGGCAATGCTCGACGCAGAGACCGCAGCCTTTACACAAGGCCTCGTCAACCACCACGCGCTGCTGCTCATCGAAGGTCAGCGCGCCGGGCTTGGGACACCACGCCATGCACGTACCACAGCCGATGCAATCCTCCGGGCGCAGCGGGATCGAGACAACGAAGCTGGGCACGCCGCCCCACGCTACCTCCGGCGCGCGAATCGAGGCGCAATACGAATCGCAGTTGCACAGCCAGATCACGTTCGCATCCCACAGCCAGCCCACACTCTGAAAGGCGCCCCGCTCCCGCCAGGAGACGACCAACTCCTTGGCCTGCTCCTTGGAGATGGGCCGCACCTCCTGCTCGGTGGTATCGCGGAAATAGATTTCCGCCGCCATGTTCATCGCGATGCAGCGCCATTTCGGATCGTCATCCGGTTCCATCACATGATGACACAAGCACGGCATCAGCGCCATCTCATTCGCCATATCGATAATCTGAAAGGCCGACTCGGCATCCGGCAGCGCCTGCATCCCGTGCAACGTCTTGGCGAACCAATTCAGCAACGTGCGATTGACAAATCCCAACGACTTATCCATATAATCCGGCGCTTTGGATTTGATCATCTCCAGGCCGGCCACGATAAAGGCGTGCAAGTTACTGTTCACAATCTCGCGCGCCAACCCCATCGCCCGGATCCGATGCTTCTCCGGTTCCAGATACCACAACTTATGCGCATTATGCTTTCCACACGTTAAACACATCTCCCAGCTCCTCGTCCCACACTATATCCGCATCGCTTGCTGAATTATACTGGCGCTGCAGGAATTCGCCCTAAATGGGCGATCCGAATGGACGTTACCCATATTTTAACCAAATTCCCGCTAAACTCAATCTCAATCCAGGTCCAATATCCAACCTGGTCACCGGACACTTCATAGCTCACAGATAAACATTTTTTACATTAATTTGGAATTTAGAATTGCAAATTGCGAATTGCGAATAATGCTGTTGAGTAAAGATTCAAAATTCTAAATTCGCAATTCGCAATTTGCTGATTTTAGTTTTTATATTGCAGGAAGAGCCATTCCGGCGCCTGGATATCCAACATCAGTTGCCACAATTTTCCCCTTGTGTACAATACCCCTATGACAATCCAACGTTTGCCGATCTATCCCAGTTCCGAAGTATTATTTCCCGGCCAGGTGCTCCCTCTCTATCAAGAAGATAGCGAGATAGCCCCTATCATTCGCCGCCACCAGCAACAGCAGCGCCCGATGGGCATCGTCTTCATCGAGAACCCCCAACGCCACACCTTCGCGACGGTGGGAACCCAGGCCCGGCTCATCAATTTGACCGAACGAGTCAAATATCACGCCCAAGTGACCGTCGCGGTAGGCCAATCCCGCTTCCGCATCCTCCAACTCCATCAGGATCACGATTACATGGAAGCAACTGTCGAGACCTGGCCATGGCTGGAGATCCCGGCCCCCGACTGGACCGTGATCAACACCGTGGGCGAATATCTCCGCCGCTACATCGAGGCGCTGGCCGATTCGCTGCCGCCGACGCTCTTCCCGGACGCTGTCGCGCCCAATGTGGCGACGTTGGGCGTCTTAGCGGCGGTAATCCTCCAACTCCCCCCGTCCGATAAGCAACGCTTGCTGGAACTCCCCACCGCGCAGGCGTTACTTCGCAATGTGCTGATCCATCTGCGGCTCTACGTTCCGATGGCCGAGAAGTTAGCCAAGATGTTGCCCAACACGTCCGAGATATACGAAACTATCCTGATGAACTGACCGCACCCAGTAGGAGACAAAAGAAAATATGAAACGAGACATCCGCTGGTACGACTACATCACCATCAACATCTTCTTTTTGGGATTGACCGCCCTTTCCCAGACAATGGTGCCCCTGATCCTGCCGCTGCTTGTACAGCAGTTCGTGGGCGAGTTGCAAAAGGGCGCCTCCTTGGGCACACTGCGCCTCTGGAGTTTGATGGTCGCGCTGCTGATGCAGGCGCTTTCGGGCATGCTCTCCGATCGCTGCACATTGCGCTGGGGCCGCCGCCGCCCCTTCGTCTTCATCGGGACGGTCAGCGCGCTGGTTTTGCTCGTGGCCGTGGGCGCCACCTCCGAGATGGAGGGGATGGCCGGCTATTGGATCCTCTTCATCGTGACAACCCTGCTCCAGGGCGCGGCGAACGTCGCCCACGGCGGCGTCCAGGGTCTCATCCCCGATATCGTGCCCAAGGAGAAGTACGGGCGCTTCTCCGGCATCAAAGCACTCTTAGAAGTCCCCATCCCGGTGATTCTGGTAGCCTTCACCATCGCCCCCTTCATCAGCCAGGGCAATATGTGGGGCGGCATCTTCGTGCTGATGGGGATTTTGGTCATCACGATGGCGCTCACAATGCTGACGCCCGAACGCCGACTCCCCCCGCCCAAGACGCCCCTCAACTGGCAGCCGTTTCTGCGCCTCTTGCTGATGACGGGCGTCTTCACCGGCATCATCTTAGGCATGGGCGAGCTAATTTCGCTGACCGCGCGTTTTCTCATCGCCCAGGGGATCGACAATCTGCGCCACCAACTGTTGGCGATGGGCGGCGCGGGCCTCATCGCGATGGTCACCGCCGTCGTGGGCGGCGTCACCGCCGGCGTGAGGATCTCGCTGAATCGCGAGCAACGGCAGCGCGTCCCCGCGTTCAGATGGTGGGTCATCAACCGATTAGCCTTTTTGATCGGGTCGTTCAACCTGGCGGGCTTCGCGGTCTATTTCCTGCAAGCGCGCCTGGGCTACACCCGCGAGACCGCCGCCGACCCCGCCAGTCGGCTGATGTTGTTCGTTGGCGTCTTCATCCTACTCTCCGCCGTTATCAGCGGCTGGCTGACGGATCGCTTTGGCCGCAAACGCATCGCGGGCCTCAGCGGGCTATTAGCCACGCTGGGCATCTTAGTGATGCTCTTCGCGCCCAATCTCATGTGGATCTATGTCGGCGGATCGATTGTCGGCATCGCGACGGGGATGTTCTACTCGGCCAATTGGGCGCTGGGCGCCAGTTTGGTCCCCAAGGAGGAGGCCGGGCGCTACCTGGGCGTCTCGAACCTGGCGGGCGCGGGCGCGGGCGCCGTCGGCGCCTACATCGGCGGCCCGATCGCGGATTTCTTCACCGCGCACGCGCCGCAATGGCCGGGCCTGGGCTACCTCCTCATTTTCGCGCTCTACGCCGTCCTCTTTATGCTCTCCGTCGCCGTGCTGTTGAAGGTCGAAGAGCCGGCGCCGGCGAATGCCTCATCTATGCTATAATCGAAGAAAGTCGGAATGCCATTCCGACCTACGTCTAGCTCGACCATCAGGCTTCTGGGACAAGGCTCACCTGACCTTCGCAAGGATAAAACAGGAAAGATATGCAAATCATCCTGACGCACGAAAACGCGGACTTTGACGCCATCGCCAGTTTGCTGGGCGCGCACAAGCTCTATCCCCAGGCGCGCCCCGTCCTGCCGCACCGCATCAACCGCAACGTCAAGTCCTTCTTGGCGCTCTACAGCGCCGAGCTGCCCTTCGTCGATCCAGAGAGCCTCACGCGCGGCCAGTACATCCAGCGCGTGATTTTGGTCGATACGCAGAGCTTGACCTACGTGCGCGGGATGAGTCAGGACATCCACGATGTGCTGATCATCGATCACCACGAGCCGCCGGAGCCTGGCGATCTGCCGGAGGGCTGGCGCTTCCGGGGCGAGAAGATAGGCGCCGCCACGACCCTGATCGTCGAGACGCTCTCCTCGCGACTGATCCCCATCACGCGCCTGGAGGCGACGCTGCTGCTCACCGGCATCTACGAGGATACCGGCGCGCTGACCTACAACTCGACCACGCCGCGCGATCTGCGCGCGGCGGCATGGCTATTAGATCACGGTGCGAATTTGGACATCACCTCGGATTTTCTGGAGCACACGCTCACCACCACCCAGTTGCAGATCTACAGCGATCTTCAGGAGCACGCCGAGACCCTGGATATCGACGGCCATCCCATCGTCGTCTCGTGGGCCATCTCGCCGCCCCACACCGACGAGGAGATCTCGACGCTGGCCCACAAGCTGCGCGATCTGCTCGACCCCTCGGCGCTCTTCATCTTAGTCGAAGCAAGCGAAAACACCCAATTGGTGGCGCGCAGCGCCACCGACGATATCAACGTCGCCGACGTGGCCGAACATTTCGGCGGCGGCGGCCACGACCGAGCAGCGGCGGCGCTGATCCGCCAACGAGGCGCCCACGATGCCTTCGCGGAGTTGAAGGAGCGCTTGCCCGCGTACATCCGGCCGCGCGTCAAGGTCGCCGATCTGATGTCGCACGGCGTCCGCGTCGTCCATCCCGACGCCGACATCTCCGATGTCGCCCAGCAGATGCTTCGCACCGGCCACGAGGGCTTCCCCGTGGTCGCGCGCGGCGAGCAGGAAGTGCTCGGCCTGGTCACGCGCAACGCCGTCGACCGCGCGCTCCAACATCGCTGGGACGAGCAGCCGGTCAGCCGCATCATGCAGGAGGGCGAAGTGACCGTCACGCCGGAGGATTCGGCGGAGCGCGTGCGCACGCTGATGATCCAGACCGGCTGGGGGCAAATCCCCGTCCAGGAGCGCGGGAAGATCACCGGCGTCGTCACCCGCACCGACCTCATCCGCATCCCACCCTCCGAGCAGGAGACCGAGCGGCAACGCATCGCCCGCAGGATGGCCCACGCCTTCGCGCGCCCGCTCCTGATGCTCATCTGGCGCATCGGCGCCTTGGCCGCCGAGCAAAACCACACCATCCACTTCGTCGGCGGCATCGTGCGGGATCTGCTGTTGGATCAGCCGCTCTCCGATGTGGATCTGGTCGTCGAAGGCGACGCCATCGCGTTGGGCAACCTCTTAGTCGCGGTGTTCGGCGGCGAAATCCGCACCCACCGGCGCTTCCGCACCGTCAAGTGGCTGCTGCCGGAGGATATTTGGGAGCGCGTCCTCGATGAACCCCTCGAACACGAGCCATCCGATCCGCCCTACATGGAAGAGAGCGGCGAAGAAAGCGCTGGCGGCAGCAAGTCCGAGGGGTTGGGCCTGCCCGATTTCATCGATCTGGTCACCGCCCGCACCGAATTCTACGAGCACCCCACGGCGCTCCCGCTCGTCGAGAGCAGCTCCATCAAGCAAGATCTCCACCGGCGCGATTTCACCATCAACACCTTAGCCATCCGCCTCGACCCCCAGCGCTGGGGCGATCTGCTGAACTTCTACGGCGGCAAATCCGATTTAGAAGAGGGCGTGATCCGCGTGCTGCACAGCCTCAGCTTTATCGACGACCCGACGCGCATCCTACGCGCCGCCCGCTTCGAGGCGCGCTTAGGCTTCCAACTAGACCCGCGCAGCGAGGATCTGATCTCCGAGGCGCTGCCAATGCTCTCGCACATCACCGGCGGGCGCATCCGCCACGAGCTAGACCTCATCTTCCACGAGGCCAGGCCGGAGGCCGCGCTCGACCGCCTGCAAGAGCTGGGCGCGCTGCAAGAGATCGATCCGGCGCTGATCTCCGATACCTGGCTGCACGAGCGCTTCGCCCGCCTGCGAGCGCTGGATTTAGCCGCCTGGGGCCTGAACACCAACCAGGACGAGTCAGAGCTACGTCGCGTGCTCTCCTGGTGTCTCTTCCTCTACCGCTTAGACCCACCCACCATCGAGCGCATCGCCAACCGGCTCCTGATGTCGAGCCAGATCACGGATCTGCTGGGTCAGACCCCCGATCTCCAAGAGACGTTAACCGATCTGCCGAATTACGAGCAGCCCAGCGAGATCGCCGCGCGGTTAGCGCCCTACTCGCCTGCGATCCTGGCCATCGCGTGGCTGGTGAGCGACGATTCTGACATCCGCGAGCCACTCGCGCGCTACGTCAAGGCATGGCGCGCGGTCGAGCCGCTCTTGGACGGCTACGACCTCCAGGAAATGGATATCAAGCCGGGGCCGGTGTATCGCAAAATCTTCGACGCGCTGCGCGCGGCCCGCTTGGACGGCAAAACCGCCACCCGCGAGGAGGAGATCGCGCGGGTCAAGCGCTGGCTGCGCGAGCACGATGTCGAAGCGGAACAAAAAGAGTAAAGCAAGCGAGGGAATCCAATGGCACGACATTACCCATCATTTCAAACGCTAGATATAGCGGATCAAATTTTAGAGGCCATCGCCGACCGCGCGCCGGGCTTTCAAGGGCGCATCGGCGTGAACTGGTATTGGCAACTGCCCGGCGGCATCTTAGTCACCTTCGTCTTAGATTTCACCACCACCGAGCAGCGTTGGGACGTCATCCGCGCGGAGGCGGTCTCGCCGAGCATCGGCTTCTTCAACGCCGCCGAGTTCCCCTTCAAAGCCTACGGCACGCTTGCCACCTCGCCGCCGTTTATCCACGACCTGGAGGGCGATGCGGAGTGGTCCAATCGCCTCTACTTCCAGATGGGCCATCTCATCGAGGACGCCGTCCTCTGGCTGAAGCTACTCAATGCCACGATCATCGATCCGCAGGTGCGCGCGCCCGCCACCTTCCCCGACCTCAATCGGCTGGAGCGGGAGATGGTCGCCTACACCCTGGACGAGCTGAACGGCCACTTCCGCCTGAAGGACCTCCACCCCGCCTTCGAGGAGCGCATCTCCCAAAACGCCCTCTCGCGACTGGCCCGCAAATGGGAGGAGATCGGTCTGCTGACGCAACGCCCGCGCCGGGTGACCGTCGCGCTCCGCGCCCTGGTCGATCAACACGACGAGCACAGAGACGAGGAAGCAGCGTGACGCAACAAGCCAGGGTCGATTACGACCAACTCGCGCCGACGTACAACGAGCGCTTTGCCGGCCCGCCGCTGCAAGGCACTGTCCACGCCCTGCAGATGCTGGCCGCCGATGTCGAACCTGCAGAAGCCCGCATTTTAGAAATCGGCTGCGGCACCGGGCGCTGGCTGGCCGAGCTGGTCATCGAGCCGGCGCGACGATGCTACGGCCTCGATCCCTCGGCAGGGATGCTGCGACAGGCCCGGCAACGGACGGCGCCCATCCGCTTGATTCAAGGTCGCGGCGAGCATCTCCCAATCCCCGCCGACAGTTTTGATCTGCTCTACGCCGTCAACGTCATCCATCACATCACCGGCCAGCGCGCGTTCATTGAGGAGGCCTATCGCGTATTGCGGCCTGGCGGGCGCTTAGCCGTCATCGGCATGGATCCACACGGACGCCGCGATGCCTGGTACGTCTATGACTACTTCGAGGACGTCTACGAGACCGACCTCGCCCGCTTCCCGCGCGGGTCAACCGTGATGGACTGGATGGCGGAGGCCGGCTTCCATTCGATTCGCCGCCAAACCGTGGAGCACATCGTCGATCACAAATACGGGCGGGCAGTGTTCGATGATCCCTTCCTGAAAAAACACGCCGCCTCCCAGCTTGCCTTGTTGAGCGACGAAGCCTACGCCGCCGGCCTGCGCCGCATCGAAATCGCGTTAGCCGAGGCCGACAACGATCTCCACTTCCCCGTAGACATCCTATCCGAAATGATCGTCGGGATTTCCACCGGCCATGAGACCTTGGAGACACAAAAAACTCGCGACTTTTAACTTTAAACTTGCAACTTTTAACTTGTAACTTTGAACTTTTCAACCTACGGAGGTATCACCTATGCCAGAAAACAACCTGGAACAACGATGTGTCAACACCTTACGCGCGCTCGCAATGGACGGCCCGCAAAAAGCCAACTCCGGACATCCAGGCATGCCGATGGGCATGGCCGACGCCGCCTACGTGCTCTGGACGCGCCACCTGCGCCACAATCCCAACAATCCGCGCTGGCCCAACCGCGACCGCTTCGTGCTCTCCGCCGGCCACGGCTCCATCCTGCTCTACAGCCTCCTGCACCTGACCGGCTACCCGATCTCAATAAAGGATCTCAAGCAGTTCCGGCAATGGGGCAGCAAGACGCCGGGCCATCCCGAATATGAGCTTGACTTGGGGATCGAAACGACGACTGGCCCGCTGGGCCAGGGCTTCGCCAATGGGATCGGCATAGCCATCGCGCAGCAGCACATGGCCGGCGTCTTCAACCGCCCCGACTTCCCCCTCATCAATCACTGGATCTACGCCATCGTCTCGGATGGCGACTTGATGGAGGGCATCTCCCATGAAGCGGCATCGCTGGCCGGGCACCTGGGGCTGGATCGCGTGATCTATCTCTACGATGACAATGACATCTCCATCGAAGGCTCCACCGACCTGACCTTCACCGAGGATGTGCCGGCCCGCTTCCGCGCCTACGGATGGCACGTGCAGGAAGTCGACGGCCACGACCGCGCCGCCATCGACGCGGCCATCAAAGCCGCCAAGGAGATCGCCGGACAACCGCACCTCATCATCTGCCACACCCACATCGCCTACGGCAGCCCCCACATGCAGGATGACGCCAAGGCCCACGGCTCCCCCTTGGGCGAAGAGGAAATCCGCCTGGCCAAGGAAGAGATGGGCTGGCCCACACAAGAGCCGTTCTTCGTGCCCAAGGACGTCGTCGCGCGCTACCGACTCGCCGGGCCGCAGGGCGAGCGCGCCGAAGCGCAGTGGCGCGAACTGTTAACACGCTACACGGACGAGTATCCCGCTGAGGCCGCCGAGTTCAATCGCCGCATCGCGGGCCGCCTCCCCGCTCAATGGGAGGACGCCGTGCCCTACTTCCGGCCCGACGGCGACCCCATCGCCACGCGCGCGGCCTCCGGCGAGGCGCTTCGCGCGCTGGCCGGGCAAATCCCGGAGCTGATCGGCGGATCGGCGGATTTGGAGCCATCGAACAAGACTTACCTGCCCGACAAGGGCGTCTTCCAAAAAGCGACCCCGGCAGGCCGCAATCTCCACTTCGGCGTGCGGGAGCACGCGATGGGCGGCATCCTCAACGGGATGGCGCTCTACGGCGGCGTCCGGCCCTACGGCGGCACCTTCTTAGTCTTCTCCGATTATATGCGACCCGCCGTCCGCCTGGCCGCGGTGATGGGCTTGCCCGTCATCTACGTGTGGACGCACGACTCGATCTACGTGGGCGAGGACGGCCCCACGCATCAGCCGGTGGAGCACGTGATGTCCTTCCGCGCGATGCCCAACGTGACCGTCATCCGCCCGGCGGACGCGAACGAGACCGCCGCCGCGTGGGAGGTCGCGCTGAAGCACGAGAGCGGCCCGGTGGCGCTCTCCCTCACCCGCCAGAAGCTCCCCATCCTGCCAGACGCCGCCGACAAAGCGCGAGAGGGCGTCGCGCGCGGCGCGTACATCCTCAGCGACTCCCCTCTGGATCGAATCGACATCATCCTCATCGCCACCGGCTCCGAGGTACATATCGCCTTAGCAGCACAGAAGAAACTGAAGGAGCAGCGCATCGGCGCGCGCGTGGTCAGCATGCCAAGCTGGGAAATCTTCGAGCAGCAGCCGACCTTCTACCGGCTCAACGTCCTGCCGGAGGCCGTCATCAAGCGGCTGGCCATCGAGGCCGGATCGCCGCTCGGCTGGTGGAAATACGTCGGCACACACGGCGCCGTGATGGGCCTGGAACGCTTCGGCGCCTCCGCGCCCTATCAGACCCTCCAGAAAGAGCTGGGCTTCACCACCGATGACGTCGTCGAGCGGGCGATGAAGCTCATGGCGGAATAGCAAATTGCAACACCGATTCAAAAGCATCCGGGGCGTAGGTCGGGATGGCATCCCGACCTACGTTCTGGGGCTGATCTGCTACCTCTTTTACGCCGCCACGACCGCGCGCGATGTGTTGCCGGCCGATAGCGGCGAATTCCAGTTGGTGGCCGCCGGTTGGGGCATCGCCCATCCGCCCGGCTACCCCCTCTACACGATGGTCGGCGCGCTCTGGAGCCGATGGCTACCATGGGGCGCATTCTTCTTCCGCATCAACCTGCTGAGCGCGCTCTTAGCCGCCATCACGCTCTGCCTCACCGCCCAGGCCGTCGAGCAATGGGCCGCCGCCTGGGACGTCGACCGGCGCGCCGCCCGCCTCGGCGGATGGGCCGCCGCGTTGGCCTTGGGCAGCGCCGCGACGGTCTGGGCGCAGGCGACCATCGCCAACATCCGCATGCCCACGCTGCTCTTCACCGCCTGGGGCTTCCTGGCCCTGGCCCAATTTCGCGCGGCAACGACTTCCCGCCAGAAATATCGCGCCTTAAACAGCCTGGCCCTGAGCCTGGGCCTGGGCGTGGGCCATCACCCCTCGCTGATCTTCATCGCCATCGGATGGCTGGCCTACCTGCTGCTGGTGGATGCCCGCTGGCTCCTGCGTCCGCGCCATTGGCCGCAACCGGCCCTGATCGCGTTCGGCGCGTGGGCGCTGCCCCAGCTTTACCTTCCCCTGCGCGGCGCGATGGCGAATGTCCCCCTGGCCCCCGCCAACCTGGCGACGTGGCGCGGTTTCTGGAATCACGTCCTGGCGCGCGGCTTCGGGGGCGATATGTTCGCCTACGCCACCGCCGCCGACCTGGCTCAGCGGCTCCCCCTGCTCCCCTCGCTCTTCCGGCTGCAATTTCCGCCTTTTTGGCTGATCGCGATGGGCCTGGGCTGGCTGTGGCTCCTCTGGCGACAGCGTGCGGCTGCTGCTGCCCTGGGCCTTTCGTGGGCGACGCACACCCTGGTCGCCATCACCTACCGCGCGCCGCAGACGGTGGAATATCTGATGCCGGCCTACGTCCCGATGGCGCTGACGTTGGGCCTGAGCCTGGCGACGCTGCTGGATGCGGGCGCATCTTGGTCACAACGTCCCCGCCGCGCGCTGCGTTGGGCCGCCGCGCTGGCGCTGCTCCTTTTGGGGATACGATGGCCCCTGCACGTGCGCGACTTCGCGGCACTAGCCACCGATGCCTCGATCCGCGCGCGGGTGCTGCCCCTGCTAGAAGTCGCGCCCATTGATGAAGACGAGGACACGCTCATCCTGGCGGATTGGCGCTGGGCCACGCCGTTGTGGGCGCTCCAGGCCGTCGAGGGCCATCGTCCCGACGTCGAGGTGCGATACGTCGCGCCGGAGGGTGAGGCCGAGGATTACGAGACTACCTGGCGGCGACTCGCGGCGGAGGCCGGCGACCGCCCGCTGCTGACCACACACGCCTATGCCTGGCCCGAATGGACCTTCGCCCCCGTGGGCGGAGGCTTCCGGCTCTATCGCCGCCCGCTGACGGCGCTCCCGGCGGAGCTGGGATTTGAACCACTGGCAGCGGATTTCGGCGCGCTGCGACTGTCAGGCTATCGCCTGGGGGGCGAGATGCGGCCGGGACGCCGTGTGGAGATGCATCTGGCATGGCAAGCGACGGGGAAACAGAGCGCGCCGCCCTCGTTCACGGGCCGGCTCTGGACGCCGGACGGCGATCTGTTGGCGCAGGCGGATCGCTTCTTGGACAACTTCGGCGCTCTCGCGCCCGGCGAGGTGGAGATCACGTGCCTGGTCTTGCAGCTCCCCATCGACCGCTGCGCCGCCACGATCCAGCCGACCCTCGGCGCTTACACCGTGGTCGATGGCGTTTTTCAAGACCTGGGCGCCGTCTCGCTGCCCGACCAGGCGGCGACCTGCCGCTTCCCCACGCTGCCGACGGAGCACCTCCGGCCCGGCATCGCGGGCGCGCGCGGGCCGTTCCTGCGCGGCGTGGATTACGACGTGCGCGCCGACCAGGCGACCATCTACCTCCACTGGTGCGGCCCTGGCCCCGCGCTTCACATCCATGCCGGCGAGACGCGCGCCAAGGTCGCAGCGCTGGGCTGGGGCGATTGTCAAACCGTTCATCTGCCGACCGCGCCGGATCGCGCGCCGGCGTTGGTCTTCACGCGGGCGGATGGCGCGCCGACCCGGCTCATCAGTCCCCCGTGGCCCGCGCCGACGTCCAACGCTCGCTACCAGCCCTTCGGCGACGAGATGGTCTTAGTCGGCAGCGACACGACGACGCGCGGCGGACGCTTCACCGTCGATCTGATGTGGCGTGCGGCGCGGCCCCTCGTCGATGACTACGCGATCAGCGTGCGGCTGCTCGACGCCGACGGCGCGTGGGTGGGCGCCCACGACTTCCAGCCCGGCCTGAGCGCGCTCCCCACGCTCAAATGGGTGGTGAGCGGGCCGAAATTATTGGATCCTCATCCATTCGATTCGCCCAGCCGACCGCCGGAACAAATCGCCATCGCCGTCTACGAGCGCTTCCGCCTCACGCCACGGGCCTCCCCGCAAGGCGATACGTTTATCTATCCGCTGCCCTGAGCTTTGAGCCTGGATTATTACAAAATGCAACATGCCCGTAACACTATGTAAGTTGCATCCATTCCCCACTATGCTACAATATGGCTATGGTTATTCTAAGAAAATAGCCTCTACGCAAGAGAAATTACAAGCACCAGAACAATGGGTGGGGAAAGTTTTATTTTGTGCCCCCTACTGAAAAACTGACGTGGTGATGGAGCACACACTATGAGTCCACAATCCTCAACATCGATATGGGAAGCTATACAGGCCCAAACGAGGCGCGATCGCCACAAATGGGGTTATATCATCGTCGCAACACTCGCTGTGAGTATCTTCCTCCTGCTGACCCTCCTGATTTTCCTATTTGAAGGCCAACCTTCTGGCGATAGATTCCTGCTCATCGGCCTCGCCACGTTGCTCATCAGCGCCTTGGTCACGGGTGGATTCTGGTTCTTTCAGCAGCGCCAAGAAATCCTCGTTAAGACCCACCCCCTGGTCCAAAAGACAGCCTCAGCGGTGGATCACATCGAGCACGTAGCCGCCGTCAGCCACACACGTCAAGGGATCCTCGATGCCTTCTACACAGAAGTAACCAACCTGATCCATCCCGATTATATGGAAGTGGCCTTGTACGACGACAAAACCAACGCCTACATCATCCCCCAGGCGGATCTTGCCCTCCCCGCGCGTCTGGCGATGGTCAAATGGTTACACAATCAGCCGGAGCGCGAACCGATTATCCTGCCGGCGTCTGGGTTACATCCAGACGCTTTCGAGACACAGGGAGAGATGATCTCGCGCGGCATTCACGCGGTCATCCCCTTGGGGAAGCAAGGATGGATTGGTATCGGGCGACCGGGGGATGCGGAGGAATTATCCCTGCTCCAGAAGGTCACATTACATCGCCTGGCGGGGCCGCTGCCGGCCGGGCTGGAACGAACCACAATTATCGAGAGTCAACAGAAGCGCGCCAAGGAGTTAGACGCGCTGTACTGGATCGCGCAGGCAGTCAATTTCAATATGCCCTCGGATGACATTATGGAGCTGATTTACACCCAGCTCAGTCGCGTGATGCCGCTGCCAAACTTCTATGTCGCTCTCACACAGCCGGAGAAAGAGGCGCTCACCTTCACCTTCTTCGTGGAAGGTGAAGAGCGCCTCAATCCAGAGTATGAATGGTCGCTCGACGCGGGGCTAACCGGGCTGATCCTCCACAATGGGATGACGATCCGCACCGATGACTACCTGGCGGAGTGCCAAAAGCGGGGCATCAAACCCGCCGGGCCGCGGCCGGGCCGCGCCTGGATGGGCGCGCCGCTCACCGCCGGCGATAAGAACGTCGGCGTGATGGTCACCTCGTCGTATGACATTGATGTGACCTTCTCGACGGAGGATGAGAACTTCTTCGTGACCGTCGCCGCTTACACCGCATCGATTATCGAACGGCGCAACCTGTACGAGCGCTTAGAATCGCGCGCGCGGCAGCTCAGCATGCTGAACGAAATCGGCAATCTGCTGGCCTCCAGCCTGGATTTGAACGAGGTGTTGGATCTCGTCGTGCGCAACGCGGCGGCGCTGTTGGATTCGGAGGCCGGCTCGCTGCTTCTGTTGGATGAGGACAGCGGCGATTTGATCTTCCGCATCTCCAACGGCCCGGCGGGCGATGAGTTGGTGGGATTGAAGGTGCCCTCTGGCAAAGGCATCGCCGGGGCGACCTTCGCCAACAACCGCCCCATCATTGTCAACGACACGCGGAAAGATCAGCGTTGGTACGGCAACTTCGACGACAGCTCGGAGTTCGTCACCCGCTCCATCATCGCTGTGCCTCTTAACGCGCGCGGGCGGACCATCGGTGTGTTGGAGGTCATCAATCACGAAAATGATGCGCCGTACAATCAAGAGGACGAGGAGCTACTGCTCGCGTTCGGCGCCCAGGCAGCGATCGCGATTGAGAACGCCAATCTCTTCACAATGACGGATCAGGCCTTGCAAAAGCGCATTGAGGAGCTGACGATGTTGCAGCTCATCGACCGCCAACTCAACGCCACCTTGGATTATCACGAGGTGATGCAACAGACGTTAGAGTGGGCCTTGCGCATCGCCGACGCCGCCACGGGACTAATCGCGGCGCTGCAAGAGGAAGAGGACGGCACGCGCGGCCTGCGCTTCCTGGCCCACAAGGGATTCCCGAACGAGCTATTTCAACGGTATGCCGAAGAGGAACTCTGGCCGCTCAAAAGAGGCATCATCGGCCAGACGATGCGCAGCGGCGAGACGCACCTTGTCCATAATGTCACCCAAGAGCCGGACATCACGCCCATCCTACCCGACACACGCTCTATGCTGACCTTCCCCATCAAACGCGAAAATCGCGTCACCGGCCTGATTGCGATAGCCAGCCCGGAGGTCGAGAGTTTCACGCCGGAGCACGTGGAATCTGTCGGGCGCCTGGTTGATCACGCCGCCATCGCCATCGAGAACGCGCGGCTCTTCCAGCAAGTGCAATTGGCAAACCAGGCCAAGACCGAGTTTGTCTCGTTCGTATCGCACGAGTTGAAGCAGCCAATGACCTCGATGAAGGGCTACATCGACCTGATGTTCAAGGGCATTGGGGGCGAGGTCAACGAACAGCAAAAGCAATTCTTAGAGGTCATCCGGGCCAACGTCGAGCGGATGGATCGCATTGTGCGTGATCTGCTAGATGTCTCGCGCATCGAATCCGGGCGGCTCAAGCTGGAGATGGACAAGGTCGTGCCGGAGGAGATCGTGATCGAGGCCGTGCGCGCCTTCGAAAAGGAGATCGAGGCCAAGGATCAGGAACTCAAGGTGGATATGGAGCCGGATTTGGGCCTGGTGTGGGGCGATCAAGGGCGGATCATCCAGGTATTGACCAATCTGGTGAGCAATGCCAACAAATACACTCCCGAAGGCGGCGAGATCACCCTGCGCGTGGGGCGCTGGTCTGATAATGGCGGAGAATACGTCCGCTGGAGTGTGGTGGACACAGGCATCGGAATGACCCAGGAGGAGCAAGATCGGCTCTTCACCAAATATTTCCGCTCGGATAATCCGCTGGTGCGCAACGTTAAGGGGACAGGCTTGGGCCTGGTCATCACGCGAAGCATCGTAGAGATGCACGATGGTGAATTGTGGGTCGAAAGCGAACACGGCAAGGGCAGCACCTTCAGTTTTACGATTCCAGTAGCGGAGCCGTAAAGCATCGCGAGCCACAAGAAAGACTTGGTTATGACAAAGAGATGGCTTCTGAGCGGGCATAACACACAGGAAACAAGCGGCGTCGCGCGCCCGGTCACCGTCTCGATGACGGAACAGGGATTAAATCACCAAATCCAATGGTTTTTAGAGGAGTTGGGGGGTGACGTCTCAGATTTCGACTCGACATTGCGTCCCACCAAAGTGATCGAGGGCTATCTTTATCTGAACATCAACTACTATGCGCGGAATATGGGATCGGTGGCGCCCTTTAAACCGGAGTCGGTGGGCGCGCCCGCCGAATTAGTGGAAGAGACGGGGAAAATCCCCTTCCGCCGCCTCATCAGGCTACCGCAGAATTACCGGCGCATCTACAAATGGACTAAAAATTACTATCAGAACGAACTGCCGCCCCTGGATGCAAAGATGCGCGATATATATTGGGAGCTACAAGAAAGCACCGATCCTCCCTTGCCGCTTATTTGGGCCATCTTTGAGACGAAATTTTACCAGGAATGTCGCCAAACCGACCGCGCGCACATCGTCACCGCACTCACCATCACCACCTTAGATAGCATCATCCGGCAGTATGCGCCGGATCTGCTGAGGTTGTTCGTAGGAGAGGCAACGGCAATCTCACGCTTGGGACAACGCATTTGGGAACTGCGAGAGATCGCCGAGCGGTGCGGCCCAGAAGTGCGCCACCGGCTGATGGATAGCATCATCGATGTGCGCGTGTACGAAGCTTTGCCGGAGGCGGCCCCGCTGGTGGCAGGAATCCACGATTTCCTTAAAAAATATGGCCATCGAGGTTTCCGGTACGAGGCGGATTTCGAAACCGAACGTCTGGCAGATCATCCAGAACACATCCTCATCGCGATTGCCGGGCAATTAAAGCAAAAAGCATCGCCGTCCCAACGTGCGACGGCGGCGAAAGCTGCCGGAGAACAAGCGCTTCAAAAGAAAAACCCCCTGGCGCGCCACATCTGGCGCCGGATGTTAAATTGGGGACGCACGCTTATCTCGTGGCGCGAACAGTCGAAGAGCAACCTCGCGCTGCGCCAAGCGATCTACGGCCTGAGCGCGCGTCACCTGGCCCATTACTTTTATCCCCAGGACCCAGATGATATTTTGATGTTTTATAGACTGAGTGAATTTCTCAACTTTGCTCGCTCGCGGGGAAGAGAGAAAGTACCTTATGAGCGACTGATGCAAAGGCGTGCGGAGTTCGAGTTGTATCAAAAGCGCCCCGCGCCGCCGGAATTAATTTGGTACACGCCGGAAACCCATCATTGGGAATCTGCGCTCACGGATGAAAATGAAAGCCAGGCAACTCAAGAAAAAGACAATCACACATACCAAGGCATTGCTGTGAGCGCCGGAAGTGGCCCAGTGGAAGGAATCGCCATCGTCACAAATGACCCGGTCGAAGCCGGTTATCAATTGCTCGCCTTGGAGGATTCGGTCATCCTGGTGACACGATTGACCGATCCGGCCTGGTCGAGTCTATTTGGGGGATTGGCCGCCGTCGTCACAGAGTTGGGCAACGTCATCTCGCACGCCGCCATCGTAGCCCGCGAAAACGGCTTGCCGGCGGTAGTAGGCGTCCCTAACATCACCCAACATATCCGCACAGGACAACGTATCAGCGTCGATGGCTATAAGGGAACGATTGAGGTTCTGAACTAAGGGATTCAATGTGAGACAACGTTTGCTTTATCCACCTCTAACCACCGAACATACAGAAACTCACATCCCTCCTAACACTCTTATCGGCGGCAAAGCTACAGGACTCTACTGGCTGGCCGTTCACGGGTTTCCCGCGCCGCCCACATGGGCCTTGAACACCTCATTGTTTAATATCGCTATTCAAAAAAGTGGGGAACGCGAAACTGTCTTTAGGCTCTGGGATTCGATGCAACCGTTAGGCGATGACTGGAAAGTTATCCATCAACGCTTGCGGGAGATCGAACCCGAACTCGCCAACATCCGAAAAGCACTACAAAACATCTCCCAGTTTAACATGATCGCAGAAGCGCTATCCGCGCTACCCGCCGCCAGGCATTACTATTGGGCAGTACGCTCCTCGGCTACGGTGGAGGATAATCCGAAGCACAGCTTCGCCGGGCAATTTCAATCAAGGATTTCCGTGTTGCGCTATGCCATTTGGAACACGATACAGGAGGTCTGGGCCTCCGTCTTCACTAAAGAGGTTTTTAGCTACTGCTTCTATCACAAGACCTCCTTGCCTAAGATGGGCATAGTGCTCCAACCAATGCAGCCGGTCACAGTGGAAGATCGCGCAGGGGTGGCGTTTAGCCACTCCCCCCTACCGATGATGAGAGGGGTTATCATTCAAGCGACGTTCGGCGCTGCCCAAACGGTGGTTAAAGGGCACGGCGGCGATATTTATAATGTGAACAATGACACGGTTACCGTCCAACCAATGCGGCCGGATCGCATCGAGATCAGTGGCCCAGAGGGAAGAATGCGCTCGGTAGCGCCGCCGAATCGCCGATCCCTTACAGAAAAGGAAGCCCAGAGACTCGCCGAGCTAACGATGCGCGTCTCAGAACGTTGGAGGGGGCCGGTTGACATTGAATTTATTTGGAAAGCAAATGCGGCTGAACCAGAGTTAGTGCAAGTTCGATCTGCTACGGGAAAACTAGACTCTAATCCTGGAAGGTACTAGAGCCTAGACATCTGCACCCGGCGAATTCCCGAAGAGCCATCTTTATTCATAAGATTAAATCGTTACGATCCTCGTTTCACGATATGATAAGACGCTTTTTGGTGTTGGTACTGCCACATTAGGAGAAATTCCCAATGAACGATAGACTCAAGCGAATTTTAGTTATCGAAGATGACGATGAAGCCCGAATGATGTATGTGCTACTGCTCGGCCGCTGGGGCTACGATGTCACCGAGGCCGCCAACGGCACCGAGGGCATCCGATTAGCCCGCGAGCGACGGCCAGATCTTATCCTCTTAGATGTGATGATGCCCGATATGGACGGCTACACCGTCTGCAAAGAGTTGCGCTCTGATAAGGCTTTCCAGGTCATCCCCATTATCTTCTTGACGGCCTTAGACAGCATCGATGACCGGGTAAAAGCTTACATGATGGGCGGCGATGATTATCTCACCAAGGGGAGCACGGGCTACAAGGAACTACAAATCCGCATCAACGCCGCCCTGAACCGCACGGAGCGCATCAAAGAGATGGCTGCGGATCAAATAGCCGAGGCGGCTAAAGAGAGTTTGACCATTGGCGTGCTCTCTCTGTGTGGCGGCGTCGGGGTCAGCACGATCGCGCTCAACTTAGCCCATCAATCCGCCCGTCAAGGCACGCGGAGGACGATGCTATTAGATCTTGCGCTTCCGGTGGGCAGCATCGGCCTCTGGACGGGGATGGCGGGCGAGCGCCACATCGTTAAATTACTCTCCCGCGCACCCGGAGAGGTGGATCTATCGACTATTGATAACTTCAGCACCCAACACATCCACGATTTCTTCTTCATCCCCACCGCCAGAGAGTTGGTGAGCACGGATGAGATTCGTATAGAAACGTTGCAGAGAATCGTCGATCTGCTGCAAGCAGAGGAGTACACCACTATTTTAGATCTCGGACGTGGTACCCTCCCCCTGCAATGGCGCACCCCCGCGCTCTGCGATTGGGTGATCATCGTCACATCAAATCACCAGAAATCGCGCGAGTTAGCCAACATCGCCCTGGATTCACTCCCCAACTATGGCGTGGAGCAAAGCTCACTCCTGTTGGTTTTCAACGATGTCAATAACGCCAAACCCAAGGACATTAGCGCCACCCTCGTGCGCCCGCCCGATGTCTTCATCCAACACCATCCTGATCTCCAAGAACTTCCCACCCCCTCGCCTGTCACCCGCCTATGGGCTTTGATCACCAGCACGACACCCAAAAAGACGCCGGCGTAAGGCAATTTTCAGGACTGACCAACGGCCTTAACCACTGTCGATGGACACAACCAAACAACAATTCGCTATATGTATTGATAACAAAGACTATGAAATTTCACTCGTCCCACGCAAAATATACAAGATCATCCCTGACGAGAAAGCCGCGCAAGACGACTTCATTCGAATCATAGATGAAAGCGGCGAGGACTACCTCTATCATGTCAGTCATTTCGTACTGGTAGGCTTCCCTGTCGAGGTTAAGCGCGCCTTAGCATCCGCTTGAAGGCCGGCGCGAGACGCCCCAAAATTCACGGTATCCTGGCCGGTGTCCTCACCGACCAGACAATGCAACTATACATTCATTACACATATATGGAGGTTACAGATGAAAATTGATGCAGATGCTCGTTATTTAGAGAGCCACGAATGGGCGCGCAAAGAGGAGGATGTAATTGTAATTGGCATCACAGACTTCGCGCAGGATGAACTTGGCGATATCGTCTACGTGGAATTGCCCGACGTCGGCGATGACCTCGACAAAGGATCTTACTACGGCGCCATCGAGTCGGTCAAGGCGGCCTCCGATGTCTACGCCCCAATGAGCGGGAAAGTCGTCGAAGTCAACGAAAATTTGGAAGATGAGCCGGAGTTGATCAACCAGGATGCCTTCGGCGCCGGCTGGATGATCAAGATCGAGCCTACGGCCCCCGAAGAGTGGGATGAATTGCTTGACGCCGACGCCTACAAGAAGGTTATCGAAGAGGCGTAAGAAAGCCTACCACAAACCCCATCAAAGCCCGCACGTCATGTGTGCGGGCTTTTTCAACGCTGATATAGCAACCTACAACCAAGGAGGTTGATGATGGACTATTTACCTCACACCGACGAGGAACGTCGAGAGATGCTGGCGCGGATCGGGGTCGAAGCGCTCGTGGGTCTCTTCGCCGATGTCCCGTCCGACTATCGTTACCCAGAGTTGGATCTCCCCCACCCGCTCTCAGAGTTGGAGGCGTTACAAGAACTGACAGCCATCTCGGAGCAGAATCTCGACGCCAACGCGACGCCCACCTTCTTGGGCGCGGGCGTCTATCGCCATTGGGCCCCCAGCGTGGTGGATTACGTGATCCGCCGGGGCGAATTCGCCACCGCCTACACCCCCTATCAGGCCGAAATCAGCCAGGGGACGTTGCAGGCAATCTTTGAATATCAGAGCATGATCTGCGACCTGACCGGCTTGGATGTCGCCAACGCCAGCCACTACGACGGCGCCACCGCCGCCGCCGAGGCCGTCGTCCACGCCTACAACGTCCAGCGCAAAAAGCGGCACAAGGTCATCCTCTCGCCCAAGCTGCATCCCCACTACCGCGCGACCATCCGCACCTACATGCAGGGCATGGATCTGGACATCGTGGGCGATGCGACACTGAATACCTCGCTGAGCGATCTGATCGCGATGGTGGATGACGACACCATCTGCCTCATCCTGCAAAGCCCCAACTTCTTAGGCGAAATCGAAGACCTGGCCGAGGCGCGCAAACAGGTGCGCGCCCAAGATAAACGCGCGCTCCTGGCCGTCGCCGCCAATCCCATCAGCCTGGGGTTGTTCAAACCTCCGGGCGAATACGGCGCCGACATCGTCTTCGGCGAGGGCCAGCCGCTGGGCCTGGGGCTGAACTTCGGCGGCCCCTACCTGGGATTCTACGCCTCCCGCGAAAAACACGTGCGGCGCATCGCCGGGCGGCTCGTGGGCGAGACAGTCGATGCCGCGGGCGCCAGAGGCTACGTGATGACCCTCACGCCGCGCGAGCAACACATCCGTCGCGACAAGGCCACCTCCAACATCTGCACCAACCAGGGCTTGATGGCCTTGGCCGCGTCGGTCTACCTCGCGTCGCTGGGCAAGCAGGGCCTGCGCCAGGTCGCCGAACTCAACTATCACAAGGCGCACTACGCCGCCGATGCTATTGATCAGTTGGCAGCCTACACCGTCCAACGCGAGGCCCCCTTCTTCAACGAGTTCGTCGTCGCGTGTCCGGCGCCCGTCGCGGAGATCAACGCCTACTTGCGCCATCACGAGGATGGCCCCATCATCGGCGGCTACGACCTCGGCCAAGATTATGCCGATCTCGAAAATCACATGCTCGTCGCCGTCACCGAGATGAACTCCCGCGCCGAGATCGACCGATTCGTCACCACGCTGGCAGTCTTCACCCAGCAGCGAGAAGCTTAGGAGATAGCCATGGAAAAGTTAATCTACGAACGTTCCGTACCCGGACGGAAGGGCGTCCAACCGCCCGCTTTGGATGTGCCAGAAAGCGAACTCCCGACCGAGTTACTCCGTGAGGAGCTACCTCTGCCGGAGGTCAGTGAGATCGACGTCGTGCGCCACTATCTGCGCCTTTCCCAACTCAATTACGCCATCGACAAGGGCATCTACCCGCTCGGCTCCTGCACGATGAAGTACAACCCCAAGATCAACGAGGTGACGGCGCGGCTGCCCGGCTTCACCGGCGCCCATCCTCTCCAGCCCGTGGATACCGTCCAGGGCGCGCTCAAGCTGATGTACGATCTCCAAGAATCCCTCAAAAAAATCGGCGGCTTCGCCGGCGCGACGCTCCAGCCGGCCGCCGGCGCCCATGGTGAGCTGACGGGGATTCTGATTATGCGAAAATATCACGAAGATCGCGGCGATACCCAGCGCGACACCGTCTTAGTGCCCGATTCCGCCCACGGCACGAACCCCGCGACCACGAGCATGAGCGGCCTGCGCGTCGTGGAGATCCCCTCCGATGAGCGCGGCAACGTCGATCTCGACGCGCTGGAGGCGCAAATCTGCGATCGCGTCGTCGGGCTGATGATCACCAACCCTAACACGCTGGGCCTATTCGAGGAGAATCTCACCCACGTAATCGAACGCGTGCATAGCTGCGGCGGCCTCGTCTACGGCGACGGCGCCAATATGAACGCCCTGCTCGGCGTGATGCGCCCCGGCGACGCGGGCATCGATGTGCTGCACTACAATCTCCACAAGACCTTCAGCACGCCGCACGGCGGCGGCGGGCCCGGCAGCGGCCCCGTCGGCGTGGCCGAGCACCTGCGCGATTTTCTGCCCGGCCCCATCGTTACGATTGATGAAGAGCGCAGCACAAACGCGCGCCCTTTCTACACCTTCACAACGCCGCCTAAGTCCATCGGGCGCGTTAAATCCTTCTGGGGACACTTCGGCGTCATCGTGCGGGCCTACACCTACATCCGCATGTTAGGCGCGGAGGGCCTGCGCCGCACCGCCGAGCACGCCGTCCTCAACGCCAACTACCTCCTCAGCCGGATCAAGGACACCTATCCCCTACCCCACGACCGCATCTGCAAGCACGAGTTCGTCGTCGAGGGCCACTTCGAGGACGCCCCCGACGTCCACGCGCTGGACATCGCCAAGCGCCTGATCGATTACGGCGTCCACCCGCCCACCAACTACTTCCCCCTCATCGTCAAAGAGGCATTGATGATTGAGCCGACGGAGACGGAGAGCAAGGCAGCCCTGGATAACTACGCCGACATCCTCCTGAAGATCGCCGAGGAAGCCAGGACCTCCCCGGATCTCCTGCACGAAGCGCCGCAGAACGCGCCCGTCCGCCGCCTGGACGAAATCAAGGCCGCCCGTGATCCTATCCTCCGCTACGAACATCCATCCGGGGCCGAAGAGAGCGCCTAAGCGCAAAAACTAAACCTTGCGAAGGTTCCGCCACATCACCACCTTCGCAAGGTTGTTTTTCCATTTCCTTCATCTCGCTTCATCTGCTCTATCTGCTAAATCTGCTGAATATTGACAACCGCTTTCACCAAAGTTATAATGCCTCCGCTCTCAGGATGACGCATCCCACTGATCACTGAGGCGACCACAAAAACGTGATAACGAGGCAGGAGGCATACGTGACGCAATACATTCGAATTCAGAAGTTCAGCACAGAAAAACTCAGGCGCAACCCAGAAGTAGAGCGCTTTCTTAAGTTCGCCGTCGTGGGTATCATCGGCGCGTTCGTCGATTTTGGCATCTTCAACCTGCTCCACACGTGGCTGGGCTGGCACAAGGCGCTCGCCAACACCATCTCCTTCACCTGCGCGGTCCTCAGCAACTTCACATGGAACCGCTACTGGACCTACCCGGACTCCCGTTCCAAGCCGATCCGCTCCCAACTGGGGCAATTTTTCGTCGTCAACTTAGCCGGGTGGGCCATCAACACCACCATCCTGCTCGTGCTCAGCGGCCCGCTGGCCGATCTGGCGTATCGCGTTCTTTTCGATCTCACCGCGCATCAGGCCGAAAGCTTGGGCGCGAACGCGGCCAAGCTCATCGCTACCGGCGTAGTGATGTTCTGGAATTTCTTCATCAACCGATTTTGGACTTACAATGATGTGTGACGATCAATGACCTACGAGATCAGCGAGGTACTCAGGCACGCCCCCTCCGCGCCCCCGACATCACCGGCAGCCGAGGAACGATTAGCCGTCATTCGCGCGTTTGTCCGGCGGCGGCTCAAAAAGGCGGCCAAACGACGCCATCGCAACAACGGTGCCGCGGCCGCTCTGCGCTGGCAGCACAGCCTGCGCGTCAGCCGCTACGGGCAGATCATCGCGGAGGCGGAGAGCGCGGACGTGCATCTAACGACGGTCGCGTGCCTGCTCCACGACATCGCCCGCTTCGATCCGGGCGCGACGCAGAATCACGGGCGGCTCGGCGCGCAGCTCGCGCGCAAGCACCTGCAACGCTGGGGCTACGCGCCGCACGAGATCGAAGCCGTATGCTATGCCATCGCCGCTCACGTCGATGACCCACAGCCGGAGACCCTGCTCGCCCAGATCGTGGCCGACGCCGACGACATCGACCGCATCGGCCCCTACCGGACGCTGACGCGCTGGGGTCGCCGCGCTTTAGCTGACTACACCGCCGCCATCGAGGCCGCGCAGGAGCATCTCCAGATGTGTCGCAGCTATCAGCAGACGCCCACGATGCACACGCCAACCGGCCAGCGGCTCTTCGATGCCCAGGTAGCGTGGCGCATCGACTTCTTCACCGCGCTGATCGCCGAACATCAGGCCATTCACGCCCCAGCCAAATAGGAACCCCCTATGCACATCGCCATTGATTACACCGCCGCCGCCCGCCAAGGCGGCGGCATTGGGCGCTACACACGCGAACTGGTGCGCGCCATCTTAGCCGCCAACACCCGCCACAACCTCACCCTGATGGTCGCGATGGGCGGGTTGGGCGCCGCCTGGGAGGCGCAGAAGGCCCAACTCCAGACGGAGATCATCGCCTCCGGGCAACTGCGCTTCTGCGAGCTGCCCATCACCGACCGCTGGATGGCGCGCCTCTGGCAGCAACTGCGGCTCCCCTTGCCGGCGGATCTCGTCACCGGCCCCATCGACCTCTTCTACTCGCCGGACTTCGTCCTCCCGCCGCTGCGCCGCGCCACCCGCGCCGTGCTCACCGTCCACGACCTCACCTTCCTGCACCACCCGGAGACCTTCCCGCCCAAGCTGCACGCCTACCTCAAGCGCGCCGTGCCCCGCAGCATCCGCCGGGCGGATCACGTGCTGGCCGATTCCGAGGCCACGCGCACGGATCTCATCACGCTCTTGGACGTCCCGCCCGCGAAGATCACGCCCTTGTATTGCGGCGTGACCGCGCGCTTCACGCCGGAACCGGCGCCGGGCGAGCGCGAGCGCCTCCAGCGCCGCTATCAGATCGGCGACGCGCCCTACATCTTGGCCGTCGGCACGATCCAGCCGCGCAAAAACTACCGCCGTCTGATGGAAGCGTGCGATCCCCTCGCGGCGCAGCGCGATCTCAGTCTGGTGCTGGCCGGCCAAACGGGATGGCTGGCCGACCCCATCGAGGCGGCCGCCGCCGCGCGCCCCTACGTCCACCTGATGGGCTACTTCGAGGACGAGGATTTGCCCGCGCTCTATCGCCAGGCCGCCGTGCTGGCCTTCCCCAGCCTCTACGAGGGCTTCGGCCTGCCGCCCCTGGAGGCGATGGCCTGCGGTACGCCCGTCATCGCCTCGAACGCCTCCAGCGTGCCGGAAGTCGTCGGCGAGGCCGCGCTCAGCGTTGACCCGCTGGACGTCGCGGGCCTGACGGCAGCGCTGCGCCGCGCCCTGGACGATGCCGACCTCCGCGCTCAGCTCCGGGAGGCCGGCCTGGCGCAAGCGGCCACATTCACGTGGCCGCGCGCCGCCCGCGCGTGGTTAGAGCTGATCGACCAACTCGACCCGACAGAAAAAGGAGAGCATCTCTAGATGTTACCACAACTGCGCCGCCGCCATTGGATCCCCGTGCTGTTGTCCGCGCTGGCGATGGGCGCCTTTCTGTTAGCTCTGGCGCTCAACGGCGTCGCGGCCGGATTCCCCTTAGATGACGGCTGGATTCATCAGACCTACGCGCGCAATTTGGCGCTCCGGGGCGAGTTCGCCTTCGTACCGGGGCGGCCCAGCGCCGGCTCCACCTCGCCGCTCTGGACACTGCTGCTCACGCCCGGCTACTGGTTAGGCCTGGCGCCGTTCTTCTGGACGTGGACGTTGGGCGCGCTGACGCTGATCGGCACGGCGTTAAGCGGCGCCGCCTTAGCCCGCGAACTCTTCCCCGAGAAGGAGATCACGCCGCTGTTCGTCGCTGCCATCCTAGCCACGGAATGGCACATCGTCTGGGGCGCCGCTTCCGGGATGGAGACGAGCCTCTTCGCGGCGGGCGTGCTGGCCCTGCTGACGGTGAGCATCCGCTGGGGCGAGCACCCCCCCGCGGCCAAGGAAGCATTCTGGGGCGGGGTCGGCGTCGGCGTGTTGATGCTCGTGCGCCCGGAGGGCATCCTGCTCGGCGGGATCTTGGGGCTGGCGGTGATCTTCCATTATTGGCATTGGCATTCGCCCGCCTGGCAGCATATTCGCCCCATCCTCACACGCGGATTATGGGCGATCTTGGGATTGGGGTGTGTGCTGCTCCCCTATCTGTTGCTCAACCTGCATTTGAGCGGCACGCCGTTTCCCAATACTTTTTACGCCAAACAAGAAGAATACCGGATTATCTACAGCCGGCCCATCTGGCAGCGCCTCTTCAACGTGATCCTCCCGTTGCTGGCCGGCCCGCTGGTACTGCTGCTGCCGGCAATCCCGTGGGCGCTCCCCGAGCTACGAGAAAAACCGCACACCGGCCAGCCGCTCCTCTGGGCCGTCGGGACGTGGGTGCTCTACGCCTGGCGACTGCCGGTCTCGTATCAGCACGGGCGCTACCTCATCCCCATCCTGCCGCCGCTGCTGACGTTGGGCGTCGGCGGTGTGCGGCGCCTGTGGCGGCGATCCCAACGCGGGCCGGGCTGGATTCTGACGCGCGCCTGGGCTATCGCGGTCTTGGTGATCGCGCTGATATTCTTAGGGCGCGGCGCCGACGCCTTCGCCACGGATGTGACCATCATCAATGGCGAGATGGTGGAGATCGCGCAGTGGATCAACACCCACACCCCGCGCGACGCCCGGATCGCCGCGCACGACATCGGCGCACTGGGATATTTCACCCAGCGCGAGCTGTTAGATCTGGCCGGATTGATCAGCCCAGAGGTCATCCCCTTCATCCGCGATGAGGCCCAACTGCTGGCCTGGATCGAGGCCCAGGAGGCGGATTACCTGGTCACCTTCCCCTCCTGGTATCCTGATCTGGTCGCCGATCCGCGCCTGGAGAAAATCTACCAAACCGATACGGCCATCACGCGCGAATTAGGCAGAGATAATATGGCCATCTATCGCTGCCAATGGCATACAAACGAATAGCCCGCACTACCTGCGGCAATGCGTTGCTCCGTTGCTACTTTTGACACTTATGCTACACTATAGGTATAGTTTTTGCGTCGTTATGGGTTGCGGGTGGGGATAGCACAATTGCACCCGGAGAACTTCCGAAGAGCGCCTGCTCTCTAAATGCAAAGCGAGTTGCACAATATTAAAACGGTTGCCCCTATAGAACAGATCGATTCAGAACTACACAAAATCCAGGAGTAGGACTTAATGAAAGATAATCAATTCAACCTCACATTTTGGGGAGTACGCGGCGGACACCCTATGCCTGGCCCCACAACCGTCAAATATGGCGGTAACACAACCTGTATGGAGGTGAATGCCGGCCAACATCGCATTATGCTCGATGCCGGAACGGGCGCCATCGAGCTAGGTAAGAAGATGATAGGGGAACACCAGGCTTCGGGTGATCCCATCAACTTAGTTTTGCTTTTAACCCACACACATCACGATCATACCCAGGGACTTCCCTTTTTCTTCCCCACCCGACATCCGGCCAGCAGGATTTCTATCTTTGGCCCCAACCTGGGCAACAGTCATCTCGAGAAAATTCTAGAGCGAGAGATGTCGCCGCCGGTCTTTCCGTTAGGACTTGAGGAGCTTTATAGTGAGCGCACACTAACCTACGTCCGCCACGGGGATCTGATTGTGTTGGACAACGATCACGCACTGCCTATATGTTACGGATTAGATGAATACCCAGAGGATCTCGATCCAGATGCCGTGATCATCCGCGCCAATCACGGGTATAACCATCCGCAGCACGGGATATTCTTCTTCAGGATCGAGTATCGCGGCCATAGCCTCGTCATCGCCACCGACACGGAGGGCTACGTCGGCGGGGATCGCAAGCTGATCGTGCTGGCCCAGGAGACCGATCTGCTGGTGCATGATGCCGAATATGATACCCACGAATACGCCGACGACACGCCCATCCGGCAAGGATTTGGGCACAGCACCTGGAATATGGCGGTGGAGGTAGCGCAAGCGGCCAAGGTTAAGAAGCTGGTGTTGACCCATCACAGCCCCGGCCACGATGATGCGTACTTAGAGCAGATGTTGACCAAGGCCCAAGAGCACTTTCCCAACACGATATTAGCTAAAGAGGGCGAAACCCTACACATTTTGTAGTCAACCTTCATCGATTTGAAACTCAACATTATCCAACCGTAAGGAGAGATTTTATGACATCCACGTACACCCTCGCCGTCTTAGGCGGCACCGGCAACGAAGGCCCGGGGCTGGCGATGCGCTGGGCGCAGGCCGGTCACCGCGTTATCATCGGCTCGCGCAAGGAAGCCAAGGCCCAACGCATCGCCGGGGAGCTGAACGCCGAGCTGGGCGAGACGCTCATCGAAGGGATGGAAAATCCCGACGCCGCCCGCGCCTGCGACGTGGCCGTGCTCACCGTGCCCTACAGCGCGCAGAACAAGCTCCTGGCCGGCATCAAAGACGAGCTGCAAGGCAAAGTCCTGATCAACGTGACCGTGGCGCTCAAGCCGCCGAAGGTCGCGCGCGTTTATATCCCCCCGGAAGGCTCCGCCTCGGAGCAGGCGCAGGAATTGCTCGGCCCGGACGTGCGCGTCGTCGCCGCTTTCCAGAACGTCGGCGCGCACCACCTCCAGGAACTCGGCCATCCCGTCGCATGCGATGTGCTGGTCTGTGGGGATGACAAAGCCGCCAAAGCCATCGCCATCCAACTGGCGGAGGAGATCGGCACGCGCGGCATCGACGCCGGGCCACTGGTCAACGCCAAAGTCGTGGAGGGCTTCACCTCCATTCTCATCGGGATCAACATCCGCTACAAAGTGCCCGGATCGGGTATCCGCATCACGGGACTGCCGGAAGAAGCAGAGACGCAATAAAGCAACCAAAAGCACAGGGGCGCTGAGATGAAACCGAAATCGGAGAGCATAGAAGCATTGCTGGAGCGCATTGTCGCTTGGGCACAGGAGCAAGAGGAAATTATAGCCGTGTACCTCTACGGTTCCCATGCCCAAGGACGCGCATCGGCGCTCAGCGACGTTGACATCGCCGTGATGACCCATCCTATCGAGGAACAACGTATCTTGTGGCGTTTGGAGGATCACTGGTCATCGCAGTGGCCCAGCTCTGTTGATTTACACGTGTTGAACTTAGCCCCGCTCCCTTTTCGCTACGAGGTCATCGCCAATGGCAGACGGCTCTGGGCCGCCGATTCGGCGATTGCCAGCCAAGAGTCCTTAATCTTGCGTCGCTACTGGGATGAGCGCCCGCGATTAGATTATATTTGGCGCCAACATGTTCGTCACACCCTGGAACAGAAGGATGAAACTGAATACCAAGAGTATCAAAACGCGCTTGCTAAAGTTAGAGCAGTACATCAACGAGTTAGAGAAACAGCAAGCAATGCTGCGATGGATGATGGTAGCTTGACCACATCCCTATGAACCGCAGCCTACCTAACCTCACATTATACGGCCTGCCCGGCATCCCCGACGTCCAACCGGGCGACGATGTCGCGAGTCTCATCTTAGCGGCGCTGGGTCGCGCGGAGTTGACGCTTCAGGCGGGCGATGTGCTCGTCATCACCCAGAAGATCGTCTCCAAGGCCGAAGGGCGCGCCGTTCGCCTGGCCGAGATCACGCCCTCATCGCAAGCGCGGGAACTTGCTGAAGCGACAGGAAAAAACCCACGCCTCGTCGAGGTCATCCTGAGAGAGTCGCGCGGCGTGATCCGCCAGCGCGGCCCCGTGCTGATCACAGAGACGCGCCACGGCTGGATCTGCGCCAACGCCGGCGTGGATCGCTCCAACATCGCCGGCCCGGAAGGCGAGATCGCGCTCCCCCTCCCCCTCGATCCCGACGGCTCGGCGCGCCGCATCCGCGCGGCGCTGCTGGCCGCCACAGACGCCGACATCGCCGTCATCATCACCGACACGCACGGGCGCGCCTGGCGCGAAGGCGCCATCAATCTTGCGCTTGGCGTCGCCGGGATGTTGCCCATCACGGATTTGCGCGGACAGCCGGATATGTTCGGCTACACCCTGCGCGTGACCACCGTCGCCCGCGCTGACGAGTTGGCCGCGGCAGCCGGCCTCATCACCGGACAAGCCGCCGAACGCCTGCCCGTCGTGCTCATTCGCGGCGCGGACTACCCGCGCGGGGATGGGCGCGCCGTCGATATGCAACGCCCACCGGAGCGAGACCTTTTCCGGTAAAACAACAAATACGCAAAGCAGTAAATATCAAAACAACAAATGGGGACGTCGTAGATTAATGGGTGACAAACAAGAACTGTTGCGAGATGACGAATGGAAGAGCTACGAGGCTTGGCA
>CAZCAI010000028.1:0-1089 GCA_964496595.1 uncultured Anaerolineales bacterium | reverse complement strand
TCATCACCGAAATCCAACGCTACCGCTAACTTCTCACTTGTATATTTGATGTTTTGCCGCTTTGTCGCTTTGTATATTTGATGTTTTGTTGCTTTGTAATTTCAACCACCAAAGGAGTAAACCCATGCCACAGAACGAAATTCCACGAGTTGCCTTGTATTTGCAGGATGCCCATCCTATTCGTGACGGGATGGAATACGCGCAGTACGCCGAGGAGCGCGGCTTCGAGGCGGTCTGGCAGGCCGAAAGCCGCCTGGTGCGCGATGCCATCGTCCCAATGTCCGCCTACGCCGCCGTGACCAAGAAGATCAAGGTCGGATCCGGCGTCATCAACAACTGGACGCGCAACATCGGCTTGCTGGCCGCGACCTTCCTCACGCTGGACGACCTCGCGCCCGACCGCATCATCTGCGGCATCGGCGCGTGGTGGGACCCGCTGGCAAAGAACGTCGGCATCGACCGCCGCAAGCCGCTCACCGCGATGCGCGAGACCGTCGAGGTGCTGCGCCGCCTGCTTACCTTGGAAAACGTCACGTTCCACGGCGAGTTCCATCACGTGGACGGCATCGAGTTGGACGTCATCCACGGGCGCAAAGAGCCGCGCAACGTCGAGATTATGATCGGCGCGACCGGCCCCAAGATGATGGCGATGACGGGCGAAATCGCCGACGGCGCGGTGCTCAACTACTGCGTCCCGCCGGAGTACAACGATATGGCGATGGAGCAATTGGAAAAGGGCGCGCACAAGGCCGGTCGCACCCTCGACGACATCGACCGCCCGCAGCTCGTCGTCTGTTCCGTCCACGAGGATCGCGCCGAGGCCATCCGAGGCGCAAAGATGCTGCTCACCCAATACCTGGCGCAGCAGCCCCACATCGCCAAGGCCAGCGGCGTCGAAAAATCCACCGTGAAGAAGATCCAGTCCATCCTGGGCTGGCCCGCCACCAAGGAGCAGATCGAGAAGGCGATGGTGCATGTGTCCGATGATCTGGTGCTGCGCATCACGGCCACCGGTACGCCGGATGAGGCCATCGCCAAGGTGAAGGAGTACGTCAAGCGCGGCGCCACCTGCCCCATCCTCTACCCCTT
>CAZCAI010000027.1:16522-35080 GCA_964496595.1 uncultured Anaerolineales bacterium | reverse complement strand
TTGGGTAAGCTGAAGCTGGCGTCTCGCGAAGCAGCCATCGCGTGGGCTTGGAAGCTATTAAGCAATATGCCTGTAAAAACGGGTTGCGAAGACGAGTCCACATTAGAGGATTTGTTCATTCGCTTGGCAGAAACAAGGAGTCTCTGATGTCAAAGATGCACCGTCTGACTTGCCTAGTCCTTGTCATTTGGCTCATCACGACCGGGGTTTGGGTCAAGCCTACGCGGGCCGCCGAACGGCCTATCTATGTGGTACAGGATTGGCAAACGTATCTTCAACTGGTTCCCGTAAGCGTTCGCGACGGCTATACGCCCCTTCTCTATCATCAGGAGGCGGACCTCACGCCAGCGATCCGACATTTCGCAGAACTCTACAATGGGTCGCTGCAGGTCCTGGATGCCGAAGGGGTGCAGCAGGTTGTGGCGGCCCAATGGCCCCGTGCGGAAACCATCGTGGTCGCCGAGAAGCAGTCGCGTCTGGGGATGATGGCTGCCGCCATTGCGGCGGAACTGGAGAGCCCGTTGTTCTTCGCCCTGCCCGCAGAGACTGAACTGCAACGCCTTCAGGTGCGGCGGGTCATTGCCGTCGGTGCAGTGACGCTTCCGGTGCATCTGGAGGGCATCCTGTTGCGTGATCTGGAAGAGGCTCAGCACTACTATAACACCCTGGTAGGAGAAAGGCCGGTCGCCGTTCTCGCTCGGGAGAGCAAGATGGAATTTTTGGCTGCCGGTGTCGCAGCCTATCATCGAGGCCCCCTATTGCTGGCCCCCAACGAGATTCAGGATCACCGTCCCCAGTACCTTGCCTGGGTCACGTCGCCCCGGTCGGTTACCAGGCAGAGGGTCTACGCTTTGTATGAGGCGTGCCGTGTTAGTCCTGGCTCTCGGGCCTACGACGTGGGTGTGGGCATTTTGACCGGCCTGACGCCTCACGATGTCTCCCTGTTGATGGCGCGCGCCTACACGTATCCCGAGCTGGGCGGAGAATGGAAAACACGGGCGGTGGCTGCCTCCGATGTGGGCAAGGCTTTCCAAACCTCTCAGACCTATCCACTTGACGTTGTATCGTTGTCTGGGAAGGCACTTACCGGAGAGGCGCTTCTAGAGGCCATGCGTGGGGCGGGTTATGTTTGGGTCCTGGCCCACGGTACTCCTTCCAGTCTAGTGTTATCGGATGGAGGGTGGCCTGTCGTCCCGAGCAACATCGCAGATCTGCCTCCACTGGTATTCGTAGCCGAGGCTTGTAAAACGGGGGATATAGGGGGAGAAGGCATTGATCATAGCCTTGCGCTGCACATCGTCGCCGGGGGTGCGGTGGCTTACATTGGTTCGATGGATATGGGTGGGGTTGGGCTGATCGGCAGGTATCCTTATGCTCTCTCCACCCCCTCGACCCCTCTGGGAACCCTGGTGCGGCTGCAAAATGCCGCCCGTATGGACGTGGACGCAGATGCTCCGCGTGTGATCCTGATTGGAGATCCCACGTTTCATCGATTTGAGCGAGAATGGGTGCACTACGAGGCGTTTTTCGAAAAAGACAGCGTCCGGGTGCGTGTCCAGGAGCAATCTGCGATCGATTCGGCAGGCATTGTGGTTGAGTTACCGGACGCTATGCCCGTGCGATACGCTCAAGTTCAACAGGGAGAGGCTCGAAATACAGGCTATATGCCGGGCATGATTTATGCTGATCGGCCCCTCGGCAGGGCTTTGCGGTTTGAGCGTCCCCTGAGTAGCGTTTTGACATTTGGACGCACGACCGTTTTGTTGGAGTGGTCGGGAGGAGATGGCGAACTGGTGCTGTATCCACAACAGCCCCTACGAGGGCGGTTGCACCGGATACTTGCAGATGGATTCGCCGGTATCCAAGGGATATTTATCGATCTGCTTGCCCAACCCATTCTGGGCGTGCCTTTAGCCGGCGCAAGCGTGTTGCTGATGTTGAGGTATATCTGGACGGATCGAAAGCGTGTCCGCGTTGATTCTCTCTGGTGGACGGGCATTCTTGCCGGCATAGGGATGAGTTTGTTGGGCATCTTGTATTCTCTGGGTATGAACTTTGCCGTTCCCTGGCTGGTCGTCGTGATCGTCGGTTGCTGGGCGACCACGGTCACCTGGTCAATCTCGCCACACTGGCATGAGTGGACACGTATTGCGCAGTGTGTTGGGCTGTACATCGCGCCGCTGATGCCGGTATGGCTGTTGGTAGTGGTGTTGGGCATGTCGCAGCGAGGATTAGTTCTCATGACCTGGGGGGGGTTCCTGACTAGTATAGCTTACGGTTTGATGCTGCTGGCATCTATAGCGCTGGTTAATAAAATGGTGAAGGAATCATAGTTTCATGGATAATATTTTTGTAGACATGTATAGAGGTTGGTTATTCATGAAAAGAGGCTTGCTCACAACGATAAGCTATCGTACCGCCCTGATTTTGAGCATTCTCTCTGGGTTACTCGGAATTGTTCAATTCGGACTAATGGCTAAATTCATGTCGCAAGGGAACGTCTTTCCCCTCATTGAGCAATATGGGGGTAATCTACTGACTTATTTGATTCATGGGAGCATTTTTACGAGTTTCGTGGGTGTAGCACTGCATTCCTTTCAGGGAGCCATTCGATCAGAACAACAGATGGGGACACTTGAGCACCTTTTGCTTGCAGATCTATCACTCGCAAGTATCATTGTATATTCTGCGCTATGGAATTTTATTAACTCTCTATTAAATTCAATTCTTATATTTTTAGTGGTCGCTTTATTGTTTGACTTTAGTGTCTCGATCAATATTTTTCTCACTTCTTTCATTCTGATTTTGATTGTGTTGTCGTTGTCTGGTATTGGCTTGATTAGCGCCGGGATCATTCTGGTCACGAAAAAGGGGGATCCAGTAGGCTGGGCCTTTACAACCCTTACCGGGCTATTGAGCGGGGTGTTGTTTCCGGTTGAAATCCTTCCCAGTTGGCTTAGGGTGATTTCTATGTTTTTGCCAACAACTCATGCTCTTAAGGCGCTTAGATTGACGCTAACTGGGAATGCTGATCTGCAAAGTATTCATGGAGAAATTAAATTTCTTATTATCACTATATTACTTACTTTTCCTTTAGGATTATATGTTTTCAAAAGGGGAGTGAAAAGAGCTAAGTATAAAGGTAGCCTTTCTGAGTACTGAAAGCACTTTTCAAGGGGCCCTCCAATCTAGGGTTACGTCATCGGTTTCGTCGACTGAACCCAGCGGCTGCTCCACCGTAGCCAGGGGCTCGCTCAAGTCAAGGGGCGCTTCGCTCTTTGAGCTTGGATGTTTACGTCCGGGCGATGAATGGCATAAACAGACAAGAAGCATAACGCCCCCAACGGCATATCATTCATCCGTTGGGGGCGTTTGTATATTGATCTCCCCGGCGATCCCCTTCCAGAAGCCTCGCCACCGATCGCGAACACGAACAACGGGTTCCCTCCACGATTAAAATGACTGCGCCCCCGGCGGTCTCAACGATTCGATGGCGACGAAGGCGACGACGCAGACGCTCATCAGGATGGTGGACATCGCCAGGGCTTGGCCGTAGTTGCGCGCGCCGGGCTGCGAGAGGAAGCGGTAGATGGCGATGGGAATGGTGGGCAGTTCCGGGCGGGCGATCATCGAGGTGGCGCCGAACTCGCCCATCGAGACGGTGAAGGCGAAGACGGCGCCCACGGCCAGCGCGCGCCAGACGATGGGCAGATCGACCTCGGCGAAGACGCGCGCGGGCGAGGCGCCCAACACGGCGGCGGCCTCCCGCAACTCCGGGCGGATGGCCTGCAAGGCGGGCAGCACGCTGCGCACCACGAAGGGCAGCGCGACCAACGTGTGGCCCAGGACGATCAGGAGCGGCGTGCCGCGTAAATCGAATGGAGGCTGATCCATGGCGACGAGATACCCTAAGCCCAACGTCACGGCAGAGGTGCCGAGGGGCAGCATAAAGAGCGCGTCCACCCACCAGGCCTCGCGCTGCCGATGGAGCGCCCACGCGGCCAACACGCCCAACAGCACGGCCAATCCCATCGCGGCGCCGGCGAATTTGAGCGAGTTCCCCACCGCCACCGCCGGCGCGACGTAGAAGATCGAGCGGCGCGGATTCTCGAAGAGCGCGGCGTAGTAGCGCCATCCCGCGCCGAACGAGCGCCCCACCAGCGTGAGGAGCGGCCCGCCCAGCAGGAGTAAGGTCAACGTGACGGTGACGCCCACCCACACCCGCTCCCACCAGCGACGCGGGCGCCGCTGAATCGAGGCGCGCGAGCGCAGCGTGACGGGCCGGATCACCTGCTGCTGCAGGCGCGTGTAGACCAACGTCACGCCCAAGGTGCAGATGATCTGCACCAACGAGAGGGCGGCGGCGGTGGGCAGATCGGCGAAGTTGATGGTCTGGCGGTAGATTTCCACCTCCAGGGTCGCGAAGCGCGGCCCGCCCAAGATCAGCACGACGCCGAAGCTGGTGAAGCAGAAGATAAAGACCAGCAGCGCGGCGGCGCCGACCGCCGGCATCAGCAGCGGCAGCGTCACCTCGCGGAAGGCGCGCCACGGCGAAGCACCCAACGTGCGGGCGGCCTCCTCAAGATGCGGGTCCAAGTTCGCCCAGAAGCCGCCCACCATCCGCAGCACCAACGTGAAGTTGTAGAAGACGTGCGCCAGCAGGATGGCGTTCAGGGTGTAGCGCAGGTCGAAGGGCGGGCGCGCGAGCGAAAACCAGCGCATCGCCAACTGATTGAGCGGGGAGTTCGGCCCCAGCACGGCGTTGAACGCAGCGGCGACCACGACGGTAGGGAGCACGAAGGGCACAGTCGCCAGCGATTGGATCACGCGCTTGCCGGGGAATGTGTAGCGCGCGAAGATAAACGCGCCCGGCATCCCCACGAGCAGCGTCAGGGCCGTGGAGAGCAGGGCCTGCCCCACGGTGAAGCGCAACACGCGCCACGTCGCCGGCTCGAAGATGCGGTCGATTAACCCCATCAGGCCGGCGTCCACCAGGCTCACGCGCAGAATCTCGATCAGAGGATAGAAATAGAAGAGCAGCAGAAAAAGCAGCGGCGGAACGAAGAACCAAATATACGCCAGGCGAGGTTGCCCCCGCCTGGCGTATGTCATTGTTTTCGGCTGATCGCGATCCACGCTCACCTCAGCACGGTCTCCGTCCAGGCCTCGATCCACGCTCTGCGACTCTCTTCGATAGCATCGTAGGCCATCTCGACCGGCTCCTCCGCCACCTGCGCGTACTCGGCGAAGACCTCCGGCAAGGTCACATCCTCGCGCGCGGGAAAGACCCACATCTGCAAGGGGATGTCCTCCTGGAAGCTCTCGCTCAGCAGGAATTCGATGAATGCCTCCGCCAACTCGCGATGCTGGCCGTTCTTGAGGATGCCCGCGAACTCGATCTGCCGGAAGCAGGTCTGCGGCGCGGTGATCGCGCCGGTGGGCGGGGATTCCAGCTCTTCACTATCATCATTGCTGAAGTAGACCTCGGCGGCGGGACTGGTGGCGTAGCTCACTACCAGCGGGCGCGCGCCTTCGCTGCCGGAACCGCCGCTGAACTCCGAGTAGTACGCGGTGTCCCAGCCGTCGACGACCAAGACGTCATTCTCGCGCAGATCGGCCCAGAAATCCAGGTAGGTGGTTCCCTCCGCCGTGCCCAGCACGCCGGTGGTGGTCTCCTCCGACGTGCCCATCACGCCGATGGTCGTGATCAAGAAGGCCAGCCCCGGCGAGGACGAGGCGGGATTCTCCACCACCAACAGCCCCTCGTATTCCGGCTTCGTCAGATCCTGCAAGCTCTGGGGGACGGGCAGATCGTGCTCCTCGAAGTAGGCCTTGTCGTAGTTGAGGCAGACATCGCCGAAGTCGGTGGGCGAGACGCGATGTTCTGGGTCTAACTTCAGGCGGTCGGGAATGTGGGCCAGGTTCTCGGCCTCGTAAGGGACGTAGATATCGGCCTCCAGCGCGCGGCTGAGGAAGGTGTTGTCCACGCCGTAGAGCACGTCAGCCTGGGGATTATCGCGGCTGAGGATGGCCTGGTTGAGCATCGCGCCGGTATCGCCGGCCTTCAGGAATTGCACACTCGCGTTGTGCTCCGCCTCAAACTGGGCGATGACCTCCTCGCTGATGCTGAAGCTATCGTAGGTCATCACACGCAACGGGATGGGCGTCGGCGTTGCTGTGGCCTCTGGCGTGGGAGCCTCAGTTGCCTCTGGCGTGGTCCCACACGCGACCAACAACAGGATCAAAAATGCTACTGCGATGCGGCGAGTTACTGACTTCATAGTTTACCTCCGTTTGTAAAGCAGCAAACAGACAAAACATCAAATTGCGAATTGCGAATTTAGAATTTTGAATCTTTACCCGATAACATTACTCTAAATTTGAAATTCTAAATTCCAAATTACGGAATTGGCGACCGGAAAGATTTCCTAAATGTAAATACACAAAGCGACAAATATCAAGTTGGATTAAAAATCCTGTCAAACACCTTAGCGCTGCTCCGGCCCGTGGCGATGGAAGCACCACAGTTGACCAGAACCCAACGTGACGCGGGCGGTCGCCGCCTCGAAGCGGTTGCTGATACCGCGCGCCGGCCCGAAGCGCAGGGTCTCCTCGCGCAGGAGATAGGCCAGGCCCTCGGTGACGATGCCGCTCGCCTCGCCGCCGAGCGGGATGAGCGAGAGCAGGTCGTCGGGCGCGCCGGTGAAGGTCGCCGTCTCCCTGCCGCGAATCAGCCGGATCTGCCACGGGCCATCGACGATGCGGACATCGCGCCCGGCCAGCTCCGGCAACGCCAGCAGCAGGAGATTCGCCAGCATCTGATCGGGGCGCCCGCCCAGTGCGCCGAGCAGGACAATCTGCAACGGTTCCGACGACGACTGTTCGGCGGCCCAGAGCAAGGCCAACTCCAGATCGGTCTCGTCCTTGGCCGGGGGATGCGAATGGAAGCGCGTCCCCGCCGCCTCTAAGCGCTCGCGCTGCGCCGCCGAGAGCGAGTCCAGGTCGCCGATCACGTACTGGGGCAGGATGTCCGCCGCCTGTGCGTGGCGCGTGCCGCCATCTGCCGCGACGACCGTATCCCCCGCCCGAATCCACCGCTCGGCCTCGGCGCTTGGGTCCGACAACTGCCCATTGGCAAAGATGATGATGCGCATGTCGTCTCCTTCGAAAGGTAGTCAAAAAGAATTTGATGCGTAAGATTTATTGCGTATTGCGTACTGCGTATTGCGTAAAGGGGTGTTTGATTCTCATGCATCCCTATGGATCGTCTGCCGAGAAAAACAAAAATCCCCCGGCGTGTTCGCGGGGGACTGGGTGATGACCTCCCTCCGCTGGCATGATCCAGATCAGGTTCAAGGGTCGATGTCGTCAACATCCTCTCAGCCTATACGCGTAGGCTCCCCCGGTGTTTTTGTGATGCGGTTCTTTTTAACGTTCTATATTTATCATACCATCGTTTACTTTTTTTCGCAAGGATAACGGCCTAAAAAAGCCCTGACGGATTTTGGACTCCCGTCAAGGCTTGGTGGTAAGGCGTTTCGGCTATTCGCTAAAGGTCAGCGATTCGATGATCTCCGGCAGGAGCGCGACCACGTCCGGGCGTCCCTTCGCGCGCTCCACAAAGCCGGTGAGATGATCGGAGAAGATGACGCGCACATCTGGCTGGCTCGGATGTTGGTAGACGTAGCGAAGTTGCGTGATCTGCTCGTTGACGTAGCTCTCCTCGCGGATCATCGTCAGGCCGTTGACGGCCAGCGATTGGGCCGTGGTCGGTTCCGGATAGGCGCGGCGGAATTGGGCCTCATCGCCAACGCAGACCTCGACGGAGAGCGGGGCGACGGTGGCCGGTTGCTCAGGGTTCGGCGGGCCGCTCTGTTTCAGCGCCTCGGCCATCGAGGCCGGGAAGAGGGAGACCACGCGCTCGACTGGATAATCCTCCGGCGCGCCGGGGCCATCGGTCGCGATCTCCTGCACCTGCCAATCCGTCGGGTACTGGAACTCGAAGCCATAGTCGGCGTCTTGATAGGTTTGCCATCCGCTCGCGCCGGCCTCATCAGCCCAATGCGCCGACGAGATCAACGACCGCAGGGCATCGTCCAACTCGGCGAGCTGCTCGGCGGTCGGCGCGCTGGCGTAGAAATCCACGCCTAAGCGCTGCCCCGCGCGCTCGACCCTGACCAGGACGTGCGTTTCGACGGTCTGGACGGGCGCTTTGGCATCATCGCCATCGCTGATCGCTGCTCCACCGTAGGTTTCGAGTGTGAAGGATCGCCCTTCGCCCAACGCTGTTGCCATCGGCTCAGAGGCCAAAATCTGCGCGGATTGGGGCAGCAGCACCGCTTCCATCTCCATCGGCGGCTCAAGATAGACCCAGTTGACGCCCACCTGCATCTCGCCATTCGCGTCCGGCGTCCAGGCCCATTTGGGATCTAAGCGTTGCCAGGCGGCGGGCGCATCGAAGCGCAGGCGGATATCGGGGATCGTCGCGGAGGTGGGGGGCGCGGGCGGTTGCGAGGCCGGCGGCGCGCAGGCGATGTCCGTGATCTGCCACTGGCCTTGATCTCCAACTTGGCCCAGCGTCACCGCGACGTCGTTCCGCGACTCGAACTCGGCGCCTGCGTTCCAGACGCCGTGGACGGTCATTGCGGCCACGTCACCCGTCACTTCTGGTGTCTCGAAGATGAAGCGCTCCGGACGATCCTGCGCGCAGAGCACGGGATCGTAGCCGCCGCGCTCGAAGGAGGCGATGATGTCCGCGATCTTCTGCTCGGCTTCAGCGCTCAGGTAGGGATTCGACTGGTAAAATTTATCCACCAACGGATTGCCCTCGTAAGCCAACCAGGCGGTGTAGAAGACCTCGACCACCTCAGCGGGGCCGGCACTCACTGCCGGCGCCGCCTCGCTTACGGGCGTCGCGGTCGGCGCCTCCGCTGCATCGAGTAAGCCGCTCGCGCAGCCGGAGATCAACATCAAACCCCCAAGACTCAAAACAATCAGCGACCAAAACTTGACTTTCATCACATCTGCTCCTTTTCTAAAAATATAGTGACTGTGATTTGGGATTCAGGCTTTCGCCTTCACCTCTATAACGTCCAAGTTTCGCTGATCGTTCCCTAATTTACCTGGTCAGGTGGGGAGTTTCGGCCGATCCCCGGTCAATTCTTCGGTCGCATCCCATGAAAAAAGTGCCGTGCCAGAAGCACAGCGCTTTGGGAGGATGTTTCACTTTTGCGGTCAATCGTCCAAGGATTTGATCCCGCCGACGCCACTGACCTCACTCCGCACGGTCGGAGCGCCGCGATAGCGAATATTACCGCTGCCGCTGACCTCGGCGTCCAAGGTCTCCGTCGCCCAGAGCGTCGCGGTTCCGACGCCGCTGACTTCGACCTGGGCGGTCTCGCTCTCCAGATCCTGCGCCTTGTAACTCCCGCTGCCGCTGAGTTCGACTTCTTGATGCTTGACGCGCCCTTCTTCGATGGTCGCTGCGCCCGTCCCGCTGATTTCAACCTCCAAGCGCGCGCCTTGCAGGCAGGCGATCTCCGCGCCGCCCGTGCCCGTGATCTCCAACTCCGCCGTGTTCACGTCCAGGCTCTCGATTTGAACATCGCCGGTGCCGCTGACGGTGGCCGAGAAGCGCTTCGATTCGAGATCCGGTGCCTCAGCGCTGCCTGTCCCAGAGATGCTCAAGCTCTCCAGCGTGGGGACGGTGAGGTAAAACTCAATGGCCTCGCGGGGCCGGAGGCTGACGCCGCGCCGCGTCTCGATGTGGAGCACGTCGCCGCGCACCTCCGTCTCGATGTAATCGATCAGGTTGTCCTCCACCTCGATGCGCAGCGACGTCTCCTCGCCAATCTCGATGTAGAGATCGCCGATGGTCGCGTTGCTAACGCCACGCACCTCGTCGATGCCTCGCACCTCTCGCGTCTCCTCGACGACGTCGCCCGATCCACGCACACTCTCCCATCCCGGCATGATGCCGCACAGCATACAACTGACGAGCATGCTGATGATCAATATGGATGTTCCCCAAACTTTCATGGCGTCCTCCTTATGTTTTAGTCAGTTAGTCAAATCGTCGTGGGTTCCATCCATATCTTACGCGCGGGTTGCTACCGAGTTGCATCCGCATCCAACACTTCATCCAGTCGCGCCCGAATGCTGCGGCAGGCACTGCCATGCCAGTGCGTGCCTTCCCAGTACACCTTGCCGCATTGATCACAGCGCTGGAAACGCTCGTGGGTCTGGGCGACGTAGGGCGGGACGTGCGGGCGCGCCTCATCTTTGGTGATGGGGCGGAGCGGGACGTTGCACGCCATGCATCGCGCCGGCGCATCCGAGGGCGGCGGCCCCACTGCCGCGATCACCTCCTCCAGTTGCGGTTCCAGCGTCTGCGCATCGATCAACACCGTCGTCAAACCCCGACGCCTGGCTAACTCGCGATCCCGCGTGAGCAGCACGCGCCCCTCCGCCCGCGCGCGATGGGCGATCTTGGCATCAGCCCCACGCATGTAGACCGTATCGTAGCCCAGCATCCGCAGCCAGCGGGCCAACTTTCCCAACATCGCATCGGCCAACAATTTAGGTGTCATCGCCTCAATCCTTAATTCTCAGTTCTTAATTCTCAACCTTGTGAATAGTGTAACATACTTGCCCCATCACTCAAAGCAGGCGAGAGGCCCGTCTCCCCATTTTCGCAGTTGCAATTTCACTGTTTCAGAGTAGAAAGGGAGTTGGTCGGCGGCGAAGCGCGCTTGCGCGCCGCGCGCCTGCGCGCCGCAAGCCTTGTAATAGAATATATGTTCTGGTATCATGCAAGCAGGAGGCGCATGTCTAAACAAGAAACCCGATGGGTGTGTCAAGAGTGCAATTGGAGTTACATCAAGCAGATGGGACGCTGTCCGCATTGCGGCGCGTGGGACTCAATGGAAGAGGTGATGGTCGCCCCGCAAGAAAGCAGCGGCGGCCCCGGCGCTATACAGAGCATCACGCAGGCGCAGCGCCGCCCGCAACCGCTAAGCAAGATCACCGCCGGGCCGGTGGATCGCCTGCCCGTACCGATGGGCGAATTCGCGCGCGTGTTGGGCGGGGGGCTGGTGCCCGGCTCGATGGTGCTGATCGGCGGCGAGCCGGGCATTGGAAAATCGACGCTGCTGCTCCAAGTGGCGGCCCAGATCGGCAGCGCCGAGCGGCCCGTGCTCTACGTCTCCGGCGAGGAGTCGCCCCAGCAGATCAAAATGCGCGCAAAGCGCCTCGATATTCAGGGCGATCCACTCCACCTGCTGCCCGAGGTCGAGGTCGCGACGATCCTGCACCAGGCCAATCAGATGCACCCGCAGCTCCAGGCGCTGGTCATCGACTCGATCCAGACGATGCGCGTGGAGGGCAACAACTCCGCGCCGGGCAATGTGAGCCAGGTGCGCGATTGCGCCTCGCACTTCCAGCGCTGGGCCAAGGAACACGGCGTGCCCGTCTTCGTCGTGGGTCACGTGACCAAACAAGGTTCCATCGCGGGCCCCAAGGTGCTGGAGCACATCGTCGATACCGTCCTCTATCTGGAGGGCGATCCCTTCCACACGTACCGGTTGCTGCGCAGCGTTAAAAATCGCTTCGGCGCCACCTCCGAGGTCGGCGTCTTCGATATGCAGGCAAGCGGTATGATTGAGGTTGAGAATCCCTCGGAGGCGTTCCTGGCCGAGCGGATGGTCAACGTGCCCGGCTCCACCATCGCGATCACGATGGAGGGCACGCGCCCGCTGTTAGTCGAGTTACAGGCGCTGGCAAGCTACTCCAGCTTCGGCCATCCGCGCCGCACAGCCAACGGCGTCGATGTCAACCGGCTGCTGTTAGTCATCGCGGTGCTCTCGCGGCGCGTGGGCGTCCGCCTTTCGGAGCAGGATGTCTTCGCCAATGTCGTCGGCGGCCTGCGCATCGAGGAGCCGGCGGCGGATCTGGCGATGGCCGTGGCGCTGGCCTCCAGCGTCCGCGACCAGCCCGTCCCGGCGGATCTGACCATCGTTGGGGAGGTGGGACTCTCCGGCGAGGTGCGCTCCGTCTCGCAGATCGAGGCGCGCCTGGGCGAGGCGGCGCGTCTGGGATTCAAACGGGTCATCCTCCCGCGCGCGATGCAGCGGCGGCAACTCGCCCACCCCGATGGCCTGGAATTGCTCCCCGTGCGCTCACTGAGCGAGGCGATCACCACCGCTTTGGGATCAAAGCCGTAGAACGTATTTCGTATTACGTAAAACGCGAGATATGAAAAGCTAATTGCAAAACGAGCGCTTACGCAATACGGAATACGGAATACGTTTTACCAGCAGATTATTCACGAATCAAGACACCCTTCTAAAAAAGAGATATTATGGCACGTAGCAAAAAGAAGAAGATCAACATCCAAATCAGCGCCGAGCGCCAGTTAGATTTGTTGGGCTGGAGCTTGTTCTTTCTGGCCCTGATGACTCTATTGAGTTTGATATCGGTTGAGCGCGGGACATTGACCAATTGGTGGGTGCAGGCGCTGACCACGGCGTTCGGCTGGGGCATTTATCTGCTGCCGGCGCTGATCGGGGCGAGCGGGCTGTGGCTCATTCTCCGCCGCTTGGGCGACCGCATCCCCACGCCCGACGCGGAGCAGTTGGTCGGCCTCATCCTGGGCTTCTTTATTCTCCTCACAACGATGCACCTCATCGCCCACATGGTTAATCCCCAGGTCGCGCTCGGTGCGCTGGTGAACGTGGGACGCGGCGGCGGATGGATCGGCGCGCAGTTGTTAGAGCTGGGGCTGGATGGACTGGGCATGGCGGGGATCATCATCACGCTGTTGATGGGGTGGGTGATCGTCATCACGCTCACGGCCAGCATCTCCCCGGCGGAGGCCGCGCAGTGGTTCGTACGCCGCCTCAAGCGCGCGCGACAGCAGGCCGTCTCCCAGGGCGCGATGCAGATGCCATTCCCCGATCTGGACGCCGAGAACGAGGATGATGAGAATGGAGATGCGGCGGCGGAGAAAGCGGCCTCCGCGACGGCCTCGGGCAAGAAGTCTCGCCGCTCTCAGCGCAAAAAACAGAAAAAGGATGAGCCGGTCATCAACGGGGGACGTGACGACGATGAGGACAACGGCGCGCTGGAGGTGAGCATCGAGACGCCCACGACCGGTTCCCAGACGTGGCGCCTGCCCATAGTCCACGAGATGCTAGAAGAGGGCAGCGAGCAATATTACAGCGAGAACCTGATCCGCCAACAATCCCGCATCATCGAAGAGACCTTAGTGAGCCTGGGCGCGCCCGTGCAGGTCGAAGAGATCAATCACGGGCCGGTCGTGACCCAGTTTGGCGTGCAGCCGCTCTTCATCCAGCGGCGCTCCGGCAAGAAGACCAAGGTCAAGGTGAGCAAGGTCGCCAGCCTGGCCGACGACCTGGCGCTGGCGCTCTCCGCGCGCAGCATTCGCATCCAGGCGCCCATCCCCGGCAAGGGCCTGGTGGGCATCGAGGTGCCCAACGAGGAGGCGGTGGTCGTCTCCCTGCGCGACATCATGGAATCGACGCAATATAAGAAGGCCAAGGGACAATTGCGCTTGGGCCTGGGACAGGATGTCTCCGGGCAATCGGTGGTGGCCGATCTGCGCCTGATGCCCCATCTGCTCATCGCCGGCGCGACGGGCGCGGGCAAATCCGTCTGCGTCAACGCGCTCATCACCGCGATACTGCTCCAGAACACGCCCGACACCCTCCGGCTCTTGATGGTGGACCCCAAGCGGGTGGAGTTGACGCAATACAACGGCATCCCGCACCTGCTGGCGCCTGTCATCGTGGACGTCGAGCGCGTCGTCCCGGCGCTCCGTTGGGTGATGCGCGAGATGGACAGCCGCTACAAGAAATTCGCCGAGATCGGCGCGCGGAACATCGAGGACTACAATCGCCGCGTGGAAAAGATGGGCCAGGATACGGATAGATTGCTCATCCCCTACATCGTCGTGCTGATCGACGAGTTGGCCGACCTGATGATGCAATCGCCGGCGGAGACCGAGAAGGTGATCTGCCGCTTGGCGCAGATGTCGCGGGCGACGGGCATCCACTTGGTCATCGCCACGCAGCGCCCCAGCGTCGATGTGGTCACGGGCCTGATCAAGGCCAACTTCCCCGCGCGGATTGCCTTCGCCGTCGCTTCCTCAGTAGATTCGCGCGTGATCTTAGATGTCCCCGGCGCGGAGCGGCTCCTGGGGCAGGGGGATATGCTCTTTATGCCGCCGGATGTCAGTCAACCCAAGCGCTTGCAGGGCGCGTTCGTCTCGGATCGCGAGTTGAACCGCCTGATCTCCTACTGGCGCAAGGCCGTGGAGCCGGGCAAAGCGCCCCAACAGGCCCCCATCCCGCCCGCGCGCGGGCCGGCGGCTGACCTGGAGCAGGCCACGCTCTTCCCCGATTTCAGCGACGAGGTAGAAGCCGCCGCGCAGTTCGAGGACGAACTATTGCCCTCGGCGGTGGAGATTTTCCTGGAGGAAAATCGCGCCTCGGTCTCGATGTTGCAGCGCAAATTGCGCATCGGTTACACCCGCTCGGCGCGGATGGTGGATTTGCTCACCGACATGGGGATCGTCACGCCGGACGCGGAGAAGGGCCAATCGCGGGCCGTGAATCGCGCGATAGCGGAGAAACTGCTGGCATCCATCCAACCGGAGGATGGGGAGAAAGCGCTGGTATGAAAACGACAGCGACGCGCGCGGATGGCGTAGATCGTCACCGCGCACGTCGCAGAGGGGGGAACATCATCTCCCCAGCATTCGGGGAGATAAACCAGTCAGGTCATCGGGGCGCCACTGCGCCGCCTTAATTCGACCTCACCTCTTTTTTTCTTTGTGCCACTTCTCAAGCTCCGGCCAATTGAGCTTTCGCTCCGGCTGCGCCGGGGTGTTGACCATCTGTTGGACCGCCCCTGAGATGGCATCCGCGTCCGCGCCATCCATCTCAGCCGCGACCGCCCGCACCGCATCGGATTCTTCTTTGGAAAGGTCACGCCCCAATTCTTCCTCCAATTGGGTGAGTGCCAGCAGAAGCGCCAATTGATTCGGGTCCAACTCGCCCGTGCCTTTTTCTCGCAGCCACTTGGCCTTGCCCGGATTGAAAAGTCCTTTGTTTTGTTCAGAATCACTCATATCATCCTCCTGTTCCCATTGTAGCATGAAAAGTGCAGAGCAAAAAGCGCGCCTGGCGGGTGGATGAAGAGCAGTGGAAGGGAGAGGAGAAAATGCCCCAGCAAATGCCCATTCCGTTGGATCGCGTGCGTGCCTGGTGCTTCGATTTGGACGGCACCTTGATGGATACCGATGACGAGACCGTGGAGACCCTGAGCCGCTCTCTGCGCTTGCTGGGCAAGGCTCGCGCCGCCCGACTTGCCCGGCGCCTGGTGATGTTCGGGGAGACGCCGATGAACGCCATCATCACCGCGCTGGATTTCTTCGGCCTGGATACCCTGATATTCAAATTGCGGGCGCGGATACGCAATATGGCCCCGGCGACCTTTCGGCTCGTCCCCGGCGTAAAGCCCCTGTTGCGCTATCTGTGGGAGCACGATCAACAGCTTGCCGTTGTCTCCACCCGCTCAGAGGCCGATGCGCTGACCTTCTTGCATCAACACGGGCTGGATGAATGGTTCTCACTGGTGGTGACCAACACCACGACCCAGCGCCTCAAGCCCCATCCAGAGCCGGTCTTGTACGCCGTCGAGCACCTGGGCTGCACCTTGGATGCGTGCGTTATGGTGGGCGATACGCCCGTCGATGTGAGGGCAGCACGGCGAGCGGGCGTGTGGGCCGTCGGCGTCCTCTGCGGCTTCGGCGAAGCGCACGAGCTACATCGCGCCGGCGCGCATCTGGTGCTCCCTTCCACGGCGGATCTGCTGTCGATGTTAGCCCAGACTTCGGAAGTCTAGTTTTTGGTTGTCTCACCCCTGACCGGTGTTATAATAGGGGCGTTGCCCCCGTAGTTCAATGGGATAGAACGCAGGTTTCCTAAACCTGTTATCCAGGTTCGAGTCCTGGCGGGGGTACCAACAGCATCTATATCAAGCACAAAGCCCGAAGGTGATAGTTGCCTTCGGGCTTATTTTGTTTGTGGGCAAATATAAGGGCGTGCCGTCATTTGCAAAACCTCACCTCGACGAATGCGAATTCCTCGTGGTGTCACAACGGTCACTGTTCCTCTTAAATCCGGAAGCTTATACGCGGATAATACTCGTTCCAATAACTCAATCAGGGGTCTAATACCATCCTGATCTGGGCGGAGTAACAACACACCATAATGTGTACCTGGCGCATGCGTGCGGATATCAGCGAACCCCTTATCAGCCGTAATCAAGAAGCGATGCTCCGATTGCACAACTTCCCACAATGCCGAATCGTTCCAGCCACCCATATCCTGATCCAGAACCGACATGGTATCCTCATATCCCCACGCGCGGAGTAATTGAGCTGCGGCCTTTGGTAAATCCTCATCCACTTTGATGCGCAGAGATGAATTCATGCGGGGAGGGGCAGCCATAGCTCTTGATGTACAACTTCCGCTGCATAAGCCAGCGCAGCGCGGATAGCGGGCACAGTCAATTGAGGGTATGCTTCTTGGATTTCCTGAAAGCTCATTCCATCCGCCAAACTACCAACAATTATAGCAACAGGTACCCGCGTTCCTTTGATACATGGCTCCCCATGGTGAATATCCGGCGCAACTACGATATATTCTCGCCAATTCTCCTGCAACATATCAGCCTCCCGAAACATACTTTTGTCGAGACAAGTTCGCGGAGCGCCAACCCCAGCGCCCCGCGAACTCGATGCTTTCTTCTCTGTCCGCTCGCTGCTACCAGCGGTCGTATTTTACCAGGTCGTCCAGGGCCTTGCGCTTCTTGGGCTTGGCCTCGTCATCGGGATAGCCCAGCGGGGTGAAGACAATCGGTTCAACGCCCTCTGGTAAATCCAACACCTGGCGGGCGGCCGCCGGATCGAAGGCTCCGACCCAGCACGTGCCTAAGCCCAACTCCGTCGCCTGGAGAATCATGTGATCCATCACAATCGCGGCGTCGACATCGACGTAGTTTTTCTCATCGTACTGTTTGCGATACCACGCTTCTTCTGGGATACCGCACACACAGAGCACCAGCGGCGCCTGGACGAACCAATCGCGCCCGTAGATGCGCTGAAGCTCCGCCTCGCGCCCCTCGGTCTCGATAACGATCACGCGGATCGGCTGGCGATTGGCCGCCGTCGGGGCAAATTGCCCGGCCTCGAGCACCTGATCCAGCGCTTCTTTGGTCACCGCATCCGATTTATAGGCCCGCACACTGTACCGCGCCTTGTAGAGTTCCGAAAAATCCATCTGGTTACCTCCTTGGGTTAGTTGAGTGGTGGATATGTACTACTATTTTTACTTATCTGGGTGGTTTTGTCAATTACAGAGGCTCGTAAAGCGTATTGCGTATTTCGTAATGAGTCTGCGATGATGATTATTTGTGCTTTGCGCCGTTTACATTGTTACGTAATACGCCCGGTCCGTCTCGCGGGGAACCACGCCGCGAGGGCGCAGATCACGGGCGCGGACACCAGGCCGATCAGGCCGTTGATCAGCGCGAGGTGCAGCGAGCGCCACGCCGCGCCCCAGCATCGCGTTCATCGGGCGCCTCCTGATGGTATAATGGCTATGAATTCATTCGTAGCCAGGCATGGATGGAATGGGATGGGATGGAATGGAATGTGCCACCAAGTAACGCTACTCCATTCACTACGCTCATTCCGTAGCTGACTACGAACCATCCCATTTTACACCCGATACGAAGGAGAGGCTATGAGGAACGAGAACGAGTCGCCGACGGAGTTGCACGCCCGCTATCGCGGGAAGGTCCAGATGGCGCCCAAGGCGCCGGTCACCAGCCTGGCGGATTACGCGATCTGGTACACGCCAGGCGTGGCGGAACCGTGCCGCGCCATCGCGCGCGACCCTGATCAGGTGTGGGAGTTGACCAATCGTGGCAACACCATCGCCGTGGTCTCCGATGGCACGCGCGTGCTGGGCCTGGGGGATATCGGCCCGGCGGCGGGGTTGCCGGTGATGGAGGGCAAGGCGCTCATCTTCAAGCTGCTGGGCGGCGTGGATGCGGTGCCGTTGGTCTTGGATGCGGCCGATCCCGACGCCTTCAGCGCGACGGTCAAGGCGCTGGCGCCGAGCTTCGGCGGCATCAACCTGGAGGATATCGCGCAGCCCAAATGCTTCGGCCTGTTGGAGCGTCTGCGGGACGAGTTGGAGATCCCCGTCTGGCACGATGATCAGCAGGGCACGGCGACGGTCGTGCTGGCCGCCGTCCTGAACGCGCTGAGGCTGGTCGGCAAGTCGCTGGACGCCGTGAAGATCGCGATGGTGGGGATGGGCGCGGCCAACGTGGCGAACTACCGCCTGCTCACTGCCGCCGGCGCCGACCCGGCTGCGGTCGTGGCCTGCGACGAGCTTGGGACACTACACGCGGGCCGCGACGATCTGGCGGCGCTGGCGGTCGCGCCGCTAACGGCGGTCGCGCCGC
>CAZCAI010000027.1:0-16422 GCA_964496595.1 uncultured Anaerolineales bacterium | reverse complement strand
GGCGGTCGCGCCGCTAACGGCGGTCGCGCCGCAGTGGCGCATCTGCCAGGAGACCAACGCCGAGGGCGTGGTGGGTAGCGCCGCCGAGGCGATTCGAGGCGCGGATGTGCTGATCGCGTTCAGCCGGCCTGGCCCGGACGTGATCGCGCCGGATGGGGTGCGCGCGATGGCCGAGGACGCCATCGTCATCGCCGGGGCCAATCCCACGCCGGAGATCTGGCCGGAGGACGCGCGCGCCGCCGGAGCGCGCATCGTGGGCACCGGGCGCAGCGATTTCCCCAACCAGGTGAACAACGCGCTGGCCTTCCCCGGCATCTTCCGAGGGGTGCTGGACGTGCGCGCCCGGCGCATCACGGATGGGATGGCGGTCGCGGCCGCCGAGGAGCTGGCGCGCTGCGCGGAGATCCAGGGCCTGCGCGAGGATCACATTCTGCCCACGTTAGATGAGGCCGAGGTCGCAGTGCGGATCGCCGTAGCGACGGGGATGGCGGCGCGGGAGGCGGGCGTGGCGCGGCTTGATCTCGACGCGGCGGCGTTACGCGCGCACGCGGAGCGCGCCATCGAGCGGGCGCGGGCGTTGGCGGAGATCTGTATCACAGAGAAGTAAAGATTCAGGAAGGACAGGAGTCACAAGATGATGGGTCTTTTGGGTTTCGCCGGACAACTCCCCGGATAGCCTTAAGAGCGTCGTACAAATCCTCACCGATCCGGTATACCTCTATGATTTTGCCCCGCAACCACATGAAAGAAGCGCGAGGAGCAAGCTCCCCGCGCTGATGTTTTTATCTCCCAAAACCCGCGCCCTACGGCGTGACGAGTTTGTAGAAGCGACTCTCGCCGCCCGTGATCTGCATGATGACGGCGCTCTTTTCGGGATCGCCGGAGTTCTCGTAGCTGATCACGCCGCTGACGCCCTGATAGCCCTCCGTGTTGGCCAGACCATCGCGGATCGCCTCAGCGGTGGCGGCCTGCTCCTGCTCAATGGCATTAACGATCAGCCCAAATGCGTCATAGGTCAAGGCGCTGGTGATGTAGACCGGCTCATCGGGATAAGCTTCTTCGTAGGATTTTACAAAGCCCTGCGAGACCGGCGAATAGTTATCCGGGTGCCAGTGGGTGACGTAAAAGCTCCCTTCTAACTCCGGCGTGGCCGCGAAATCCAGTGAATTCCACGTATCCGTCCCCAAGAAGGTCGCCGTCAGGCCCATCTCGCGCGCCTTCGCCACCTGGGGAAGCAGAGCCTCCTCATAATTCGGCAGAAAGAGAACTTCGGCGGTACCCTCTTTGACGTTCTGTAGCGGCGCCTCCCACTGCGGCTGATCCGGCGTGTAGCTCTCGAACGCGACCACCTCGCCGCCCAGGTCTTCAAACGAGCTTTTGAAGATATCCGCAATGCCCTCACTGTAGGCGTTCGTGACATCATAGAGCGCCGCGACTTGCGCAGCGTCCAGATTTGCGCTGGCAAATTGCGCAGCCACCCTGCCCTGGAATGAATCGATGAAGCCGACGCGGAAGACGTAATCCTTGTTGGCCGTCGTCTCCGGGTTGGTGGACATCGGGCTGATCATGGGGACGCCGGCCTCCTCCGCTAACTGGGCCACCGGGATCGCGTGACTGCTGAATTGCGGCCCGATGATGACATCGACATCCTCTTGATTAATCAACTCCTGGGCCGCCGCGACGGCTTTCTCCGGCGTATCTCCATTATCCTTGATCACCAATTCAATCTCGAGGGGTCGGCCATCGACGGTCGCGCCGCCCGCAGCCTCCCAGGCCTCCAATGCCAGATTGACGCCATAGACAGTCGCATTTCCAGAAGCCTCGATGTAATTCTCCGGCCCGCTCAGGATCGCCAAGACTCCCACTTTGACCGTTAATGGCTCCGGCTGACATCCCACCCCCATGACAGTGAGCAGCGCAACCGCCAACAACAATCCTCCCCATCTCTGCATCCTTATCAACATAATTGCCTCCCTTTCAATATAAGCAGTCCATTCGATGATCCAGCGATTTACTAACATTTTACCAACCCCACCGCCGGGTTGTCAATGATTTAGCCGTGGGGTTTTGAGAGAGATTTTCAAATCCACCTGCTATCTCCAGATACATCATATCCATCTGCGGACATGAAGAATCCCTAACGACACAAAAATCCCCAGGAGCGCGTTTTACGTCCCTGGGGATGGCTTATCTGTTGATGCTGGGTCTTTGGGATTTCGCCGGACAACTCCAGCGAAAATTTACGTATGTGAGGTGCAACGCACTTTTGGTCTTAACATCAGGCATATACGGCATTAGAAGTAACGTTATTTAAGTCCCGGTGCCTTGCACCTTGATCTACATAGCGCCTCGCAATAGCGCCCGGCGAACTCCTGAAGAGCCTTGATGCTCCAATCAAAAAGCATACCCCATCAGAATCACGACGACCAAGCTCACCAGCATCAGCCAGAAGAAGAGGCCGACGGCGAGCGCCGTTTCCTCCTCGGCGGGCGTGGTGGGCGTGGCCGCTCTGCGGATGCGCGGCGTGCGCGGGGCGCGCCGCACGCTCGGCGGACGGGGCGGCGCGGCGGCGGCCAGGATCAAGGCGAAGATCAAGCCGACGAGCAGAAACGGCAGCCAGTAGATATCAAAGAGCGGCGGGCCAATCGGCTCGATCCACAGGCCGCCCGCCCACGCGACCAAGAGGATGATCAGCAGGAAGAGCCACCACACATCCCACGGCCCGCGATAGCGAAACGCCAGGGAAAAGATGCCCGTCAATAGCAACGCGACGCCTAACGCGAAGAGAAACTCCACCAAGAACATAGATTACGCTCCTTTCGCGAATGAGAAAGTTGTAGTAGGTAAGTTCGTCTATCCTTGCATAGCCCCGAAGGGTTTCTCTTGTAGGCCGCCCTTCGGGTCTGAAAGTTCAGCTTCGAGCAAACCGCCCCATCAACTCCGTCTCCGTGATAATGTGCCCCCGCGCCCAATCGATGACCTGTTGGCGCGTGGCGCCCGCCGGCAGATCGATTTTCATATCCAGCGCGTAGAGGCGGAAATAGTAGTGGTGCGCCGGCCCAGGCGGGGGGCACGGCCCGCCATAGCCCAAATCGCCAAAATCGTTGCGCCCATGCACGCCGCCCCAGGGCAATTCGGCCTCCCTCGGGACATCCTCCGCCAGGCCTTCTTTTCCCGGCGGGATGTTATAGAGCACCCAATGCGACCACACGCCATTCGGCGCATCGGGATCATCACAGATCAGCACAAAACTCTGGACATCATCGGGCGCGCCATCCCACGTCAGCGGCGGCGAAACATCCGCCCCCTCACACGTGTACTGCGTCGGGATCGTCTTACCCGAAGCAAAGGCCTCACTCGTCAACCTCAGATCCATAACGTCCTCCTTTAGATGTATCTCTTACAAGTACCCTGACGAAGGTTCCGCATAACGTTTGCCGTCGTACAATTCTCGACGAAAAAGCTATTGACTCTACGGCAAGTAGCTCACAAACCTTCGCCAGGGTTGCTCTACGCAAGTCAGGGCGTCACATTCTTTCGAATATGCTCCGGCTTCTCCGGCTCGTAAGGCGGCAGATCCTCGATAAAATCCGAATCGACGGCTAAATGAACTTCGCCCTCCCCGATCAAGGAAATCCACAGCGTGGGAATCAACTTCTCCTCGGTCAACAGAAAGCCTTGCGAGATCACAATGTGCGTCACGCGATTCTGCTCCGATTCCGTCAGCACAGCGCTGACATTCCCCACGTGCTCCCCATCACTGGCGAAAACCCTGGCGTTTTCCTCCAAAGGCGTCACGTCCGAAGGGATATTCTGCTTCTCCACGGCAGCGACGTGAGGCGGCAAAGTGTAACCGCCATAACCGGGGAAGGTCGCAAAGCCTACTTGATCCCACCAGCGCGTGCCCACAGGTGGATACCAATAGAAGGGGGTCGCCTCCTCTTCTACCTTCTCTTCCTCCACCTCAGAGACCCGAACATAGTGCGTCTCCTTGAAATCCGGCAACGCCGACCAATCATCGACCTCCTCTCGCAACATCACGCGCTCCTCCGTGGCGGTGTCGATCAATCCGACACGCACGACCTTCGTGGTCGGCAGCAGGAACCCCTTCTCCACGATGATGTGGGTCACTTCCTCCGTCCGAGGATCGATGACCACGCGCTCCACCGTGCCCAACTTATCCCCGGCTACGGTAACAACATCCGCACCTGCAGAAATTAACATCGTAATCCTCCTTGTGAAAATCGTACAGTAAGATGATATGCCACTTTCTACCTACCCGACAGTTTTATACCTATATCTCAGCAGATTAAGCGAATGGTAACCGTTTAGTGAGGTACAACGCACTTTTGAACTTATCACCAGGCATATACTGTATGAGGCTGCCCTTCCTTCAATTCAAGTGCGTTGCACCTTGGTCTGCTCATTAAACTAAACGGATACTCATATTCAAGTATATCAAGCCAGGGGACGCGCTATCGCTGACGTGTGTTGGCCCTCCCGTTGCGTTCCGTTAGATAAGTTGGATTTGTGTTGCAATCGCCCATCAAAGCGCCCCACTCCCAAAAACAAACCGGCCCATCCGCTTTCGCGAATGAGCCGGTCGCTACGCTATACGGATCGCAACGTGATTTTACAGCCGATTCACCTGCGCCACGTAGGCCTCGATATCGAATTTGCGCTCCAGGCCGCCGGCGCTCATATAGCGCACTTTGCCGTAGATCGCGCGCTCCTTCCAGGCGCGGTCGTGCTTGCCGAAGCACCACGCCACGCCCGCGTAGCCGTTGGGATCGCGCCCGTCGAGTTCGTAGCGGTTATTGAGCGTCAACGCGATGCGCCACGCCTCCGTCGGGTTGGGCGTCCACTCCAGGATCTTCTTGCCCCAGTACATCCGCATATAGCCGTGCATCTTGCCCGTGCGCACCATCTCGAGCTGCGCGGCATTCCAGTAGGGATCGTGCGTGCGCGCTTCCTCAAGCGCCGCGAGATCGTAGATGTAGGTGCGTGGCTCGTTCGCGTGCTCGGCCAGCGTCTCCCGCGCCCAATCCGGCAGGCAATCTAGCGTATCGTAATCGGGATTGTAGTGGCAGAAGTTCATGCTCAGCTCGCGGCGGACGATAAGCTCCTCCAGAAAGGCATCGCGGCTTTCCGATTCTCCGTTTCTGGCGTCCCAAATCTGCAGGGCGATGTAGAGCGGCGAGATTTGCCCGAAGTGCAGGTAGGGGCTGAGGTGCGAAAGATAATCCTCGCTCGGTTCGTTGCGCTGCTCTGCGTAGTGCGCCAGCTTGTGCGCGATGAACGCCGCCAATCGCTGCCGCGCGCGCGAAGGGCCGCCCCGAAAGCTCGTGACGCGCTCGGCGCGCGCGTCCGCCCCAATGTGCGCGAGGAGGTCGCCGATGTCGCTTAGATCGGCCGCCGCGTTCTCGATCTGGTCCTCGAAATCAAGATCGAGGCTGGCGCGCGCGACCGGCGTCGCTTCCAAGGGGATGAGGAACGCATCCAGATGGCGCTCCAACTTGTGGCGGAGCGTGTAGGCGGCGTATTCCTCTTTATCAGAAACCGTCTCGATAGGCACGACGACATCGCTCTCCACCTGGACGAGCCGCGTCGCTAAGCTGCGCGCTGCCGCATCGCGCCACGCGCGCTCGATGCGCAGGTAGCCGCGATCGGTCACGACGAGCGCGGCTTCGGCCGCCAGCATCCCGACGGACTCGACCGGCGGGCGACGGAGCACGAGCAATCGAATGCCCCGCTCGCGAAGCGTCTGCTGCGTCTCGCGCAGGCCCTCGAGCATAAAGGCGTAGGCGCGCTGCGTGGCCTCCGGGAAGTTCGTCGTCAAGCCAAAGACGGCCACGACCGGCATCCGACGCGCGTTCGCCTCGCGGATGGCATATTCCAGCGCGTGATTATACATCGCCCGCTGCGCGTGTTGCATCCAGTAGAGGATGTACGTCCCGCTGCGTGGCGCGGCGTCGTTGAGAAATTGGACGCGGTCGGTGTGGATCATTTGGGGGGCCTCCTCTATCTAACCCTTGCGAAGGTTACACGATAGCGTTTCAATCGAGGTGCATCTGCAAATCTAAGAGGATTCTCAATGGTAGATGCTGGCGCAACCTTCGCAAGGATGAATTTCTCACATCTCCGCAGCCCAATAGTACGCCAGCACATCGGGGCGCGGCTCGAAGCCCAACTTCTTCGCCAGCGCCTGCGATGCGACGCGATGGGGCCAGCACGCCCAGCTCGGCGTCAGGTCGCGGGCCAGGCACGCCTCGATGAAGGCGCAGGCCGTGAGGTAAGCGAACCCGCGCCGGCGATAGGCTTCCTCGGTATGGATGTCGATCTCGGCCTCGCCGCCGCCGACGCTCACCGCCGTGCACGCGCTCGCGACCTCGTCGCCGTGCAGCAGCGCGACGCCAAAGCGCCGCGTGCGCGGATCAACCAGCGGGGCGTAGGCGAGATGCTGCTCCGCCAACGCCGCATTGATCTCGCGTAGCTCGAACCCCGCCGGGATCTGCGCGCGCCAATCTGCGTGTGCTGCAGAGCGGGGCGCAAAGCGGTCGGGATCGAAGGCAAAGAGCTTCCTCGGCACGGTGATGGCATCGTAGGGACGCAACAGCGCGTCCAGGCGCGCCCGCCAGGCCGCCGAGAAGGCGAAAAGGACGATCTCCCGCTCTTCCTCTTTCATCTGCGGGAGCACTGTATCGAAGAGCAGCGGAGTCAGCGCCTGATTAAACTCCGCCTGATCCGCGCGGCCGCCGACGTAGTTGTAGCCCACACCGGAGACCACCAGCGCGCTGGTTGGCGCGTCTGGGTCATCGACGAAGATCTGGCCGGGGCTGTGGCCCTCGATCACGCCGTAGACCAGGGCGACGTTGTGGTCGATGCCGGCAAATAAAGGCGCGACGTTCTGGAAATGATTAGGGGTTAATTCGATCATATTGTCCTTGGTTGGTTATTGGCGGCGCGGCGAGGTCATAACGTATTTCGTATTCCGTATTTCGTATTTCATAATGAACTGGTTACCAGGTTCGATTGGTAGGTGTGCAACGTATACACGACATAATTACGCAATACGCTTTACGGAATATCCGCGATGGTTCGGCGGGGGCGATACCAGACCCAACGTGTGCGCGGTTCACTCCCATTCGATGGTAGCGGGCGGTTTGCTGCTGATGTCGTAGACGACGCGGTTGACGCCCGGCGCCTCGTTGACGATGCGATTGGCGACCTGGGCCAGCAGCGGATAGGGCAAGCGCGTCCAATCCGCCGTCATAAAATCCTCGGTGCTGACGGCGCGCAGCGCGATGACGTTGGCGTAGGTGCGCCCATCGCCCATCACGCCGACGCTCCGCACGGGCAGCAGGACGGCGAAGGCCTGCGAGGTCTCTCGATACAGGCCGGCATCCCACAGCGCTTCCATAAAAATTGCATCGGCGGCCTGGAGCGTGGCGACGCGCTGGGGCGTGACTTCGCCCAGGATGCGCACGGCCAATCCCGGCCCGGGGAAGGGGTGGCGCCAGATGAGCTTCTCCGGCAGGCCGAGCGCCAGCCCGACCTTGCGCACCTCATCCTTGAAGAGATCGCGCAGCGGCTCCACCAGCTCGAGCGCCATATCCTCCGGCAGCCCGCCCACGTTGTGATGCGATTTGATGCGCCTCGCGTAGGTAGTGCCTGCACTACCCGCACTACCCGCGCTCTCGATCACGTCGGGATAAATCGTGCCTTGGGCCAGGAAGTGCGCCGCGTCCAGGCGGCTGCTTTCCTCCTCGAAGATGCGGATGAACTGCTCGCCGATGATGCGCCGCTTGGTCTCGGGATCGGTGACGCCGGCCAGTGCGGCGAAGAAGCGCTCCGCCGCATCGACCAGCACCAGGCGGATGCCCAGCGCGGCGCGGAAGGTCGCCTCGACTTGCTCGGCCTCGTCGCGGCGGAGCAGGCCCGTATCGACGAAGATGCAGGTGAGCTGGTCGCCCACGGCGCGATGCACGAGCGCCGCCGTCACGGCGCTGTCCACGCCGCCGCTCAGGCCGCAGATCACGCCCGCGTCGCCGACCTGCGCGCGGATCTTCGCCACCGCCGACTCGATAAAGGCGTCAGGCGTCCACGCGCCCTCGCAGCCGCAGAGATCGAAGAGGAAGCGGCGCAGGATCTCCATCCCGCGCGGGGTGTGTTGCACCTCCGGGTGGAATTGCAGGCCGTAGATGCGGCGTGCCGAATCGCCCATCGCGGCCAGGACGCCGTTCTCGCTGCGCGCCAACGGCTCGAAGTTGGGCGGGAGCGCGGTCACGCGGTCGCCGTGGCTCATCCACACGTCTAACGTGGCGGGCAACTCCGCGAAGAGCGGCGACGACGGCTTCGATACCGTGATCCGCGCGGGGCCGTACTCCCGCTCATCGCCGGGCGCGACCTCGCCGCCCAAGGTGTGGGCCAACAATTGCATCCCGTAGCAGATGCCCAGCACCGGCACATCCAACGCGAGCAGGCCATCGGGCAGGGTCGGCGCGTCAGGGGCGGTGACGCTCTCCGGCCCGCCGGAGAGGATGATGCCGTGGGGATGACGCGCGCGCAGCCGATCGGGATCGACATCCCAGGGGAGGATTTCGGCGTGGACACGCAGTTCGCGCACGCGGCGCGCGATGAGCTGGGTGTACTGCGAGCCGTAATCTAATACAACGATGGTTTCTTCGGGGGGCATACGGCCGTCCGCCGGTTCAGGCTTCATCGTCATCAAAGACAATCATGCCGTCCTCGCGCATCTCGGTGATGATGGCTAACGAGTGGATGGGGACGTTCAAATGCGCCAGCTCCTCGCGTCCGCCCTCGAAGGATTTCTCCACGAGGAAGCCGAGGCCGACTAACGTGGCGCCGGCCTCCTCGATGATGCGGCTCATCGCCAGGATTGTCTGCCCGGTGGCTAAGAAGTCGTCGATGATCAGGACGCGGTCGCCGGGGTTGAGGAATTCGGGCGAGACCATCAGCGAGACGTCGTGGCCCTTGGTGTGCGAGGGCGCGAACTCCACGAAGACCGGCTCCTGCATCGTCACCGGCTTGTGCTTGCGCGCGTAGACCAGCGGCAGGCCCATCGCGTAGGCGGCGGACATCGCGGGCATGATGCCGGAGACCTCGGCGGTGAGGATGCGCGTCGGCTCCGTCGGGGCGAAGACGCGCGCGAATTCGGCGCCCGCCTCCAACATCAGCGCCGCATCCACCTGATGGTTGATCACGCTGTCGATTTTAAGGATGCCATTGCCCAAATTCTGCCCTTCTTCACGGATACGCTGCTTTAAGTTCTCCATCATAAGCTCCTTCTCTACGGCTAAAAATGACTTTGTTCAATGATGCAGAGGGCGTATTTCGTAGCGACGCCCAAGAGAGAGGGGGCCTTCCCTCCCTACCACATATCATCTTCGTCTATCGAACCCATCACGAAGATTTCCTTGCCATCCTTGGATCGGACGCGCCGGCCTACGGTTTGCTCGAAGTTCGTAATCTGTTCGGGACTCTCGCCGTGATGGGCCAGGTACTCGAAGTCCTGCATCGTGAACTCCGGGGTGTCCGGCCCATCGGGCAGGGAGAGTACCTGGCGCTCAAATACGTCGCGCGCCTTGATCAGATCGCGGGGCAAGCGGACTTCAGCCTCGCGATTGCACTGGAGGGACGCTAGCATCACGGTCTTGGCGCGTTCGGGACTGATGCTTTCCAATGGCATATCCCTCGAGTTCGTAAAATATTGGAGCAACTGCTGGGCGGGCCGCCGAGGTGTCACAAAGATGTCTTTGACCGAGCCATCCCACGGCGGGTTGTAATCCAGCAGTACGCCCAGCGCCTGAGCGCGTCGCTTTTTGGCATCGACGTACCATAAAATAGCCAGGAACGCCTGCGATTTGTCGCCAAACAACCTCTCTTCATCGTCATGATAGAGGGCATCGAGGAATAGGAGGGGGCGAATTTTGATCTTACCGACATCTACACCCACAGCTTTCAGCCAGGAGAGGGCCAACGGTCGCAGTTCAGGCCCCAGTTCCTCTTCGGCCATCTGCCGCAGAGCGTCATCGTAGCCGCTCTCGGCCAGCCAGTCGGGGATCACCTCATCCAGCCGGGATTGCACCGCTTCCGAAGCGGATTGATAGGCGCGGAGCATCGTCTTCACGAACAGCTCCGGCGAGACATCCCGCGCGAGAACGTCCAAATCGCCTTGGATGGCGGCGTCATCTTTGTGCAATAGCGCCTCGTCGGCCCAGAGATGTTCCATCCGGGGGCGCAGCATCGTCGCCGGTGGAATATTCCTACGTCGTCGTTTCTTCTTGCTCATTTTTAGGTCTACTCCTTTCTGGGATTGGTATTTCTCGCGGATCTGTCCCTCATTATATCACGAGTTGGACATCAGTATTGCCAGGAGTGCCTCGCGAAAGATGTGGCCGCTTTCCTCCAGATCGCCAGCGATGGGGAAGGTGAGGCTGCGCACGCGCTTCCGTCCAATTTGCTGATCCAGCGGGGGATGCAAAGGCGTGGGGTAGATCAAGAAGGCATCCTGGCATCCCTTGATCTCGGCGTAGGTCACAACTTGAGAGATATCGCTCGCCGAGGGTGTTTGGGCGGCTTTATATTTGGTATCCAAGATGCACAGCGCGGTCTGCGTCTCCGTGTCATAGAGCGTGAGATCGATGTTGAAGCGTAGGCTCTGATCCTTGCCCAAGGCGACGATGTCTTGAGCTTTGAGTTGCAGACGCTCGGTTTGGAGGTGTTGCTTCAGCCATTCCGCGACGAACAGTTCGTATAGGCGGGCCATGTTGACCAAAAACGGCATAAAGGTGCGGTCGCCTACGCGGTGGGTTGGCCCGCTGTGCTCGAGGAAGAAGCGACAGAGCGCGTGCATCGGATGGTAATCAGCGTTGAGGCGATTGTAAAAGCGCCCCACGCAATCCTGAGGCGAGAACGGCGCCACGGAGGCCGCGCCTTGCAACACGCGATAGGCCTGTCGCACTGTGGGCTGGACGCGCGACGAGCACATATTGCTGCGGGCGATGCGTAGCAGCGTCCACGCCAAGATCTGATTCTCCTCAATATCGGCGGTGTGCTCTTCGTAGTGACAATGCAACGCCGCGCTCCACGGTTGATGCGCCAAGCGTCGCGCATCTAACCGCCCACGAACATAGGGCAGGCGCTCGTTCTCCGGCATATAGGCGTGATGCAACCCCTTCCGCGCGCGATCCAACACCCGTTTCGCCAAGATGTTGGCCAGGCGCTCGTAAAAATCCGTGAGGGACTGAACGTGCGTTACATCCTCCTCCAAGAATTCAAAGCTCTTCAGGCGATAGGCATACTCCAGCATGCGAAAGATGTTCTCCAAAGCGATTTTGGGCTGAAGTTGGAGGCCCAGTTCCGCCGTCACGGGGATATACCCAACCCAACCCTGCGGCGTCAACGCCCATTGGTCATCAGTCTTGGGCGAGGGAAAATCAACCGTGACCTGGCTCCGATAATCGCGCCAAAGGATCTCCCCCGCTTCTTGAGAGAAAGCCTCCGGCGACAATGTGTGCGTGACATATTCGGTCAGCGGGATGGTTGTGCGGGTCACAGGATGAGTTTGTCCTTAATTTTATCCCAACGGAATTGCTCTACTTTCTCCGGCTGATCGAAGAAGTACTCTTCAAGATAGGGTTCAATCTCCATTTGCCAGATGTCCGCGAGATGCTGATCTAAATCTTCATCCATAAAGAATGTAATGCCGACGGCGTAATGCCGGTTATCGATTTGTTGATTAAGGTTCTGCAAGACGCCGATCAAGCGCTCGATGTCAATAGCGGGGGGATGATGCTGATGATAGCGACGCAGGACATTCTCATCGGGATAGAGCGCCAGGAAAGCAAAACGCCGACGCAGGGCGTGATCCACCAGGGCGATGGAGCGGTCGGCGGTGTTCATCGTGCCGATGATGCGCACGTTCTTGGAGATTTGAAACTCGCCGCCCGCCGCTAAGGGCGCCGTGCGGTCGCGATATTCCAGCAGATACATCAACTCGCCGAAGACGCGGGAGAGATTGGCGCGGTTGATCTCGTCGATGATGAGTACGCAGCGATCCTCGCACATACGCGCCCGGCGGCAAAAATCCAGGAAGCGCCCCGGCATAACCGGATAACTCAAATTGCCATCCGCGCGCGATTGTGGACGGATGCCCTGGACGAAGTCCTCGTAGGCATAGGCGGGATGAAATTGCACAACCTCAACGAATCCATCTCCCTCACTGATTAGATGGCGGGCGATGTGCTCCGCCAGGTAGGTCTTCCCCGTGCCCGGCGGGCCGTAGAAGATGGCCTGCTTTTTCCGCTCGATGGCGCGCACCCAACGCTGCAAGGTTGGCTTGGCGAAGAAGGTATCCTTGACACACATATCTAACGTGTAGATGAGGTTCGGCTCGGGCGCTTTCTCCATTTCATCGCCATCCCAGTTAAGGAAAGCCCGGATGGCAGGTAGCGGATCGTCGTGCAAGGTCAGGAGAACCAACGGGAAGAGTTGTTGGTAGGTCTGCGCGATGAGATCGCGTAATTGCTTGGCGGAGTAGCGAAACACTTCTTGGTGTGTAAGGACTAGTGCTACATCGATCTCTGTCTGATCGGGCGCCCGTAGCCATTCCTGCCATATATTGTCTGTCCGTTCTTCTATATCAGTGATGCCCTCTTGATATCCAAAAATGAGGCGCGGATTGGTAAAATTGTTTCTCAAGAGCCGGATCAGCGTAGTATAGTATTTCTGACAATTACGCAAGAAGCGCTCGCGCAGTTCGGTGCCGTATTCTCCAAGATAAAAACTGAACCCTAATTTTTCGGGATAGATCCACAGCGAAAGCTGGGCGTCGGTCGTGCGCTTGCCACCTTCCGGATAGAGCGCGCCCCAGTAGAAATCCCACGCGCCACCCTGCCCATAATCATTTTTGAGGATGCGGGAGAAGAGGCGTTTCTCAGTTTCCATCACGTCGGTAATGGCCGGCGGCAACTGCGCGATCACATCACGCATGAGTTGTTTGAAAGGTTCTCTGAGGTGGATTTCGAGTTCCTCTCTGTGCGCCATGTAGAAATCTTTAGTGGGATTCCGGTGGAGTCCCGATAATAACTCAAAGGTTCGAGTGGTGAAATAGCCAGATATAGGCGATCCTGCCAATGATGTCACGAACACCGGCCAGTTTACATCTGGATGTCCATCCACAATAAGGGCGAGCGCTTCTGGCGTGAGGCGGAACAAATACCCCTGTTTGACCTCTGCATTACGATTAAGTGGCCCTTGCTCGATATCAAAATCCAACAAATCAGCAGCGAAATCCTTCAGCGAAACAGGCGGACGCAGTTCGTGATAAGTAGAGCGAACTAATCGGCCTTCTTGTTCCCAATCGCTTTGAACGGAAGCATGCGGCTTCTCTGCGATCACGGCGCTGGCTTGCACCTGACTTACGCACCTCACCACGCCATCCGCATAATGCAACACCACATCACCTTCCTGAGCTTCATCGAGCAAGTCCCAATGATACATTGAGCGTCCACCTTTGGATTGGAGCGGCGCCCACAGAAATCCGCCGCGCTTTTCATCCGCCAACGTCGAGCCTTGATTGACCCACCAGACGTTGAAGGGATCTTCACTCATTGGCGAGGTTTTTATGCCTTGAGAGAATAAACGGGAGCGCTGACTTTCGTCGAAGATGGCCTCAGCGATCTCAGCTTGGTTGTGCTTGCGGGTATGCGTAGCTTCCCAGTTCTCAAAGCGTTCTCTTATGTAAGAGAGGCTGGCCGCTTGAGCCTTCTGTAGCTCGGATTCCAGTTGATGCGCTTGATCAAATGAAAGAGTGTAGAGACACACTTCTACATCGTCATGAGTCGTAAAAGTGAAGTCCGATGTTAATCCTGGGATATCCTGTGCCAGATCAGCCAGCAACGTAAGCCCCACACTCTCACGCTTGGTAAGTTTGTCAAATTGTAGAATGGCCCATTTACCAAAATTTAGCCGCAGACGTTTCGTGCTTGAGGCCCATGTAATCGCGAATCGTTCATCTTTTGGGCTTTCCACGTTGAGCATCTTCAAGGTTTCACGCAAGCGGTCAAAGGCCCAATCCGCTTCCTCTTGGTTGGCAAAGATGTTGGAAAACGGTAGAGCAAGAATGGTATCGTTTCCCTTTACATCTTCACCAATCAGCTCTTGGCTCTCCTCCCCAAACGCATAATCTTTCACGGCGACCAGCCAGTGGCTAAACATATCGAAGAGATCCGCATCTCGCAGCTCCGGCATGTCAAACTGATGCATCACTGGCATCAGGGCGTGAATCAACTTCCAGCCTGTCGCATTCGTCGCCGGATACTCGCGTAATTTTTGACCGTGGGAGGTATCGGCGAAGTAATTGATGGTTTCTCGTGATTTGTTGTTGATCAATAGGAAGTCATCGGGGCGCAGCGCGTTGAGAATAGGCGAGAGCGTGCCGGTCTGGAAGCCGATGGCGTACGGCAACGCTGCGAACTCATCACAAGCTTCCTCCAATTGCGTTGGATGCTCGATGCAGCGGCGCACAAAATCGAAGATGGCCCGGGCCACCTTGGGCCAATCTTCTGGCTGTGTCCAGCCAGCGGCCTCGTACTTTATGCGCACATCGGTATTGAAGGCCGGGGCAATACAAATCCAACGCCCGGCCTCGCGGTTGGCCTCGGTATCGGCGTGGGGCAACAATTTGGCAAGCACCAGATCGGTGATGTCCTCACCTGCGGCCTCCACCGCGCGGATAGCGTCCATATTAGCCCGCGCCTTCTCTCTGGCCGTACCATAGGCCGTCAGATGCGCCTGTCCGTCCGGCGTCTCCAAAAAGGTGTGGAGGCACTCCTCAAAAAGCCTCTCGAATTGCGCTTGTCGTGTTGAATCTAACTCAATCTTGCCATCGACCAAACTCATGTTGATACCTCCGGCTACTTTTTAGTGCTACATCCCAATCTCATCCAAGAACTCCCCCACCCGGCGATCATAATCCGCCGGGTTCTTGAGCAGCGATTCGGCGTGAGCGGCGTGGGGCGCCAGCCAAATTTTCCGCACGCCGCGCCGTTTCGCTTCGTAGAGGGCGCGGCTGGCCTCCGGCGGGATGTAGTCGTCATCGGCGCCGTGGATGAAGAAGATGGGCGTCGCGACCTCGGAGATCGTGGCGATGGGCGCGGCCGCCTCGAAGGCAAAACCGGCGCGCGCCTTGCTGATGAGGTTGGCGATGTGTAGCCACGGGAAGGGCGGCAGGTGATAATCGGCCCGGAAGCGGTAGGCGAACTCGTCGAAGGCGCTGGCGTAGGGGCAATCGGCGATGACGAAGGCCACGCGCGGATCGATGGCCGCGTGTTGGAGCACCGTCGCGGCGCCCAGCGATTCGCCGTGCGTGCCCACGCGACAGCCCTCGCCGCCGCGCTCGCCGCTGCGCTCTAAAGCCCAATCCACCCACGCCTGGATGTCGTACTTCTCCTCAAGGCCGAAGGTCGTGTTTGGGCCGCCGCTGCGCCCGTGATGGCGCTGGTCGACCAGCAGGACGTTGAATCCCCGCCGGTAGAACATCTCCACGTACTTCACCGAGCCGTAGAGCGTGAAGGTGATGCCATGCACGATGATCACGGTCTTCTGGGCCGCTGTGGCCGCCGGCTGGGGCAGGTAGACGCCGAAGAGCGGGTAGCCGTGCGGCGACTGGATGCGCACCTCCTCTTTAGGCCACGCTTCCCACTGCGCCGGATCTAATTGGCCGGCCTCGACCACGTAGTCGTAGGAGGCCTGCACCTCCCACGTCTGGGGATAGAGGACGATGTGGGAGAAGTACCATCCGCCGCCGATCAAGAGCGCGGCCCCGACGATGAGCGCGATCAGCCACGGGGTCATCGCTCACCTCCCTGGATAGTCTTGATGATCGTAGGCAAAGGGATTCTCCGCCTCCGCTAAACGTGGTTGCGCTTCATCCTTGGGCGAAAGCAACGGCGCGCCTTCCAGCGGCCAGTCGATGCCAATCTCCGGATCGCTCCACAGGATGCCGCGGTCGTGCGCGGCGGCGTACTCCGCCGTCACCTGATAGACGATGTCCGCCGTCGCGCTCAGCACGCAGAAGCCGTGGGCGAATCCGGGCGGGATGTAGAGATAGCGCGGGGCGTCGCCGGAGAGGATCTTGCCCACCCACTGGCCGTAGGTCGGCGAGCCTTTCCGCAGATCCACGCCCACGTCGAAGATGCGCCCGTGAATCGCGCCGATCAGCTTGCCTTGCGCCATCGGCGGGACTTGATAGTGCAAGCCGCGCAACACCCCGCGCATCGAGTGGGAGTGATTCGTCTGCACAAACGGCTCGCGAATCCCGCCCGCGATAAAGGCGGAGCGCTTGTAGGTCTCCAAAAAGAAGCCGCGCTCATCGCTGAAGCAGCGCGGTTCGACTAA
>CAZCAI010000026.1:4433-35162 GCA_964496595.1 uncultured Anaerolineales bacterium | reverse complement strand
ACGATCCGCTCTGAGCGGGGCTAACTGAGGATGGACTTCCGCCGCGTTGTACTAGGTTGTCCAGCAGAAACGTTTCTAGTCCACACATAGTTCAAAACAGGAGGAGGTACCAATGTCACCGAAGCAAATTGGGTCGGTTGTGTTGTTCGCAATTCTCGTACTGCTCCCCGTGTTGAGCGCCTGTGACGCTCAGGAAGCAGCGGCCCCGGAGGATTTCAAATTTGGCGTCGTGATGGTTGGCCCTTACAACGATCATGGTTGGAGTCAAGCCCATTATGAGGGCGGCAAATACATTGAGGAAGAGATCGAAGGCGCGGAGATGATCTACCTGGATAAGATGAACGCCGCCGACCGCCCTGAAACCACGATGGAGCAGGTCGTCGATGATATGATCAGCCAGGGCGCACAGCTCATTTTCACCACCTCCGATGACTTCCAAGATGATACCGACGTCGTCGCGCAGAAATACCCCGACATCCCCTTCATCAACATCTCCGGCGATCACGCCAAATACGGCACCGCCCCCTCCAATCTCGGCAACTATATGACCAAGATGGAGTATATGAAAGCGGTGGCCGGCTGCCACGCCGCACTCCGCACAGAGACCGGACAGATCGGCTACGTAGGCCCGCTCATCAATAACGAGACGCGCCGCCTGGTCAACGCGGCCTATCTCGGCGCGCGTCACTGCTACGAAGAGTATCGCGGCCAAAATCCCGATGATATCCAATTCACCGTCACGTGGATCGGATTCTGGTTCAACATCCCCGGCGTCACGTTAGATCCCACCGAGGTCTCCAATGACCTCTTCAACTCCGGCGTGGACGTGCTGCTCTCCGGCATCGATACCACCGAGGCCATCGTCGTCACCAAGCAGCGCGCGGATCAAGGCGAAGCGGTGCTCGCCGTACCCTACGACTACCGCAACGCTTGCGACCAGGCGCCTGACATCTGCCTGGGCGTACCCTACTTCAACTGGGGCCCGGGCTACTTGGATATCGTCACAGAGGTGATCGAGGGCGCCTGGGAGCAAGATTGGGTCTGGGAAGGCCCCGATTGGGATGACATCAACAACCTGGAGACCACCGGCGCTGGCTATATCTTCGGGCCGGCAGCGTCGGATGAGGATATCAAGATGTTGGACGAATACATCGCTCACCTGGCCGAAAATCGCTGGGAAGGGCTGTTCGTCGGCCCGCTGAACTGGCAGGACGGCACGCCGTGGCTCGCCGAAGGGGAAGTCGCCACCGAGGATGAAATCTGGAACTCGCCCCAACTCTTGGAAGGCATGGAAGGCCCCAGCCAGTAGCTATAGCTCACCCTTGCGAAGGTTGCGCAAGCGACCTCAAACAGTCCGTATGCAGTACCGCGAGCAGATTAATCTGTTTACGAAGGTTCCTGCAACCTTCGCAAGGTTAAGGCAAATTTATGCACGTAAACCTCCACAACATCCATAAATCCTTCGGGCCGGTGCGGGCCAACGCCGGCGTGGATATGACGCTCACGCCGGGACGCATCCACGGCCTGCTGGGCGAAAATGGCGCCGGCAAGACCACGCTGATGAAAATCCTCTCCGGCTACCAGGCACCCGACGCGGGCGCGATCCGCTTAGATGACCGACCGGCGACGTTCCGATCGCCCGCCGAAGCGATTGAGGCCGGGATCGGGATGCTCCACCAGGATCCGCTCGACTTCCCGCCGATGACAGCGCTGGACAATTTCCTGCTGGGATTCAGCGATCGCTTGCGGCCCAGGCGCGCCGAAGCTCGGCGGATAATACGCGACATCGCCGCGCAGTTCGACTTTTTCATCGATCCCTACACGCCCGTGGAACGGATGACGGTGGGAGAACGCCAACAACTGGAGATTGTGCGCCTGTTAGCTCTGGGCGCCGACGTGATCATTCTGGACGAACCCACCACGGGCATCTCCGCCCCGCAAAAAGTGCGCCTCTTCGCGACGCTGCGCCATCTCGCCCAAGAAGACGGGAAGGCCATCGTCTTCGTCTCCCACAAGCTGGAGGAGGTGGAAGCGCTCTGCGACGAGATCACCGTGCTCCGCCAGGGCAAAGTCACCGGCCACCGCGAGATGCCGGTGTCCGACGAAACCTTAGTCCACCTGATGTTCGGCCAGAGCATCGCCCTGCCCGACAAACCCGATCTGCCGTTGGGCGCGCCGGTCCTCACGGCGGACGCGATGACCATCGCGCACCATCGCCTGATCGTAACCGCCCCCTCGCTCACCGTGCAAACAGGCGAGGTGCTGGGATTCGCCGGGATGGAGGGCAGCGGCCAGGCGCTCTACCTGCGCGCGTTGGCGGGTCTCATCCGTCCGCAACAGGGCGACGTTCGCCTGCAGGGCGAGACGATGACGGGGCGCTCCTACCGCCAATTTTTGGAGGCCGGCATCAGCCTGCTGCCCGCCGACCGCATCGACGAGGGACTGGTGCGCACGCTGACCATCGCCGAGCACATCCCCTTCCGCCGCGAGACGCCCTTCTTCATCGATTGGGAGGAAAACCAGGCCTACGCCGAGCGCCAGATCGACTTCTACAACATCAAAGGCCAGCCCGAAACGCCGGTCGACGCGCTCTCCGGGGGAAATCAACAGCGCGTCCTCCTGGCCCTGCAACCGCCGGGATTGCGCGTGCTGATTTTGGAACATCCCACGCGCGGCTTGGATATGGAATCCGCCCGCTGGGTCTGGGAGCAATTGCTCAAGCGCCGCGAGGGCGGCACGGCCATTCTCTTCACCTCCGCCGATTTGGACGAGGTGCTGACCTACAGCGACCGCGTCGCCGTCTTCTTCAACGGCGAGCTGACGGACATCCAGCCGGCCGCCGCGCTCACCGTCGAGACCTTGGGCTACATGATCGGCGGCAAATCCGCCCCCGATCAGCAAGCTTTGTAAGAGGTAACGCCGCAGGAGGCACTAATGCTAATTCGAGATAGATTCAGCCATGAGGAATTACTCACGCTGCGCCAAAGCGAGTCATACAACCGTATCCGCGCCGCGCTACAAGAGCACCACTGGCAGGAGGTGGGGCGCCAAACGTTGGGTGATATGGACATCGTGCAATGGACGCCGCCCGATGCGGAGGCGACCATCACCGTGGAGCACGGCCCCGGCTACGATGCGTCGATCATCTACCAGACCCCCGACGCGGCGGCCTACGAAGCGCTCACCGCTCCCATCAACCTCCAGTCCTTCAAGCGCCAATCCGAGCGGGAAAACGAAACCTACACCTGCCAAGCGTATCGCGCCGGGGATGAGATGCTCATCTTGGCACAGCCACGCGCCGGCGTGGACAAACCCTACACGGTAATCCTCACTACGCTCAGCAACTTCGACGCGCTGTGGTTTGAATCGGATTATCTCACCTAGCCCCATTGACCTACCCTTGCGAAGGTTCCCGGAAGCTCTGGTAACCAGATTGACCTGCCGCTGCACCTCATACCTGTTGTTTCAGGTCTCTTGCGCAACCTTCGCAAGGATTCCCGAAAGGAACCCAACTCAAAAATGAATGCAACCCCAGAGGACAAATCTCCAGAAGCATCGCGCCTTTCCGCACTGCTCTGGGCCATCGCGCCGGTGATCGCAGCGCTGCTCTTCACGATGCTGATTTTGCTGGCGGTGGGCGCGCCGCCGGTGCGCGCCATCGCTGTCATCCTCCAGGGCGCACTAGAAAGCCCGCAAAAGTGGGCCGATGTGGCGACAGCGTGGGCGCCGTTAGCGCTCATCAGCGCCGGGCTGAGCCTCACCTTCGCCGCCGGCCTGTGGAACATCGGCGCCGAGGGGCAGATTATCTTGGGCGCGATCTTCGCCACGTGGGTGGCGCGCAACATCGCGCTGCCCCAAGCGCCACTGCTGGCGCTGATCATCCTGGCGGGATTGCTGGGCGGCGCGCTCTGGGGACTGTTGACCGGCGCGCTCAAAGTCTACGCGCGGGTCCACGAGATCTTCGCTGGCCTGGGGCTGAACTTCATCGCGACGGCGCTCGTCATCTGGCTGATCTTCAACCCGTGGAAGCCCGCGAGTGGCGCGACAATGTCCGGCACTGAGCCGTTCCCAGAGGCGGCGTGGGTGCCGCGCCTCGGCCAGACGCGGCTGCCGCCGTTGGCCGTCGCGTTGGCCATCATCGCCGTGGCGACCGCCTACCTGCTCCTGAAGGGCACGCGCTTCGGCCTGGCCCTGCGCGCCATCGGGAAAAATCCCCGCGCCGCGTACTTGCAAGGCATCCCGACCAGTCGCCACACCCTTACCGCCTTTGTGCTCTGCGGCGCGATGGCCGGCCTGGCGGGCGCGCTCCAAGCGACGGCGGTCTATCGCCGGCTGATCCCCCGCATCTCCGGCGGCATGGGCTACACAGGGATGTTGATCGTGCTGCTGGCGGGCTATCGCCCCGAATGGGCGCCCGCCGTGGCGATTTTCTTCGCGGCCATCGGCGTGGGCAGCCCCCGGCTGGAGCTAACGATGCAGTTAGACGCGGCGTTAGGCGGCGTCTTCGAGGGCGCGGTCGTGCTCTTCGTGCTCTTAGGCGCCGGGCTGCGCAAACGATTGTCACGAGAACGAAAATAGAGACTAATTACCCTTGCGAAGGTCAGAAAATACTCTCGAAATCCAACCCTGATTCGCACAACAAAAGTCAGGATATTGAGAAAACTTGAGCAACCTTCGCAAGGAGCGCCCAGGGAGGCTTGAATCATAATGGATGGATTCATCATTAACACCTTAGCGTCGTTAGTCGCCAATGCCGCGCCCATCGTCTACGCGGCCATCGGCGAGACGCTGACGGAGAAATCCGGCGTGACCAATCTCTCGTTAGATGGCACAATCCTGCTCTCAGCGATGACGGCCTTCGCCGTCGCGCACAACACCGGCAGCTTGGCGCTCGGCTTCCTCTGCGCGGCCCTGATCGGCGCGGCGGTGGCTTTTATCGTGGCCTTTGCCAGCATCGACTTGGAGCAGGAGCAGGTCGCCGTCGGCTTCGTGCTCACCATCCTCACAGCGGATCTGAGTTCGTTCTTGGGCAATCCCTACGTCCATCGACCCGGGCCGTATCTGGGGCGGCAGCCGATCCCGGTGTTAGAGGGGATTCCCGTCCTTGGCCCGATCTTCTTCCAGCAGAACGCGGCCATCTACGCCAGCTACGCGGTAGTTTTCCTGGCGTGGTGGTGGATGAGCAAGACGCAGCCGGGGCTGAAGATGCGAGGCGTGGGCGAGCGACCGGCCTCGGCGTTTGCGCGCGGCGTCAACGTCCACGCGATTCGCTACGCTTACACACTGTTAGGCGGCGCGCTGGTGGGCATCGCCGGGGCGACCTACTCGCTGGTGGTCAAGTTGGGCTGGAGCCACAATCACACCGCCGGGAACGGCTGGATCGCGTTGGCCATCGTGATCTTCGGCGGCTGGGACCCGTGGAAGGTCGCGGGCGGCGCCTACCTCTTTGGGATGCTCAAGGCGCTGGGAAGCGTGCTCCAGCGGAATCCGGCCTTCGTCAACGTGCCGACGCAGATCTTCTCCACGGCGCCCTTCGCGTTGATGATTCTCTTCTTAGCGCTGACCAGCAGCGGCCTGACCGACCGCTTCCTGAATCTCTTTTCGCCCACCACCCGCCGCCGGCTGGAGCGCCTGATCCGAGGGCGCGCGCCCGCCGCACTCGGCCAACCCTTCCGCCGGGAATAGCCAACCTCAGTGGATTATCGACGCCCGCGCGCGGCCCACAATCTACTCGCCAGCGCGTACAATCCGGCCAGGGCCAGCGCGCCAAACTTGACGACGGCGCAGCCCCACATCACCTGCGGCCACGGCGCCCTCGGCGCGCTCACCAACATCCAGAATTGGAGCGCGTTCTCCGTGGCATCCAACAGCGCGGCCAGCCACACGCCCCAGGCTAATCCTATCCCGACGCGCGCCAGAATTGGCGCAAGCTCGCGCATCCGCTCGGCGCCTCGGATACAGAGCCACGCGAAGAGCACGCCGTATAACGGCATAAAGAGATAGTCCAGGCCCAGGCTGAAGCCTGCGTAAACGCGCGCCCGCGCATCCCACGAGGCGATGATCCGCTCGACGCCGGCCACGTCCCCGGCCAGTTGGTAGGAGACGATGCCCATCGGCGCGGCCTCAGTTTGGAGCGGGAAGTTGATCCAATTGAGGATCACCATCACAACGCCAGTAGCGATCAGCCAGGGCCAAAAGAGCGCGCGACCGCGCTCGGCGGGGATCTTTTCCAACGGATGATGTACCTTACGCATCGGCATACGCACCTCACTTTTTCGTGGTCGGTCGACCGAGCCACGCGGAAACAAACAAGAATCATTTTCAGTCCTTAAGCTCAGCAGATCAAGCAAATTGAGCAGATGGACTATTCAGAGAGAAATCTGCTTCTGCTCAATCTGCTGAAAGGAGACTCGAATTATGCCTGAACCATCCAATATGTCCAACCCACAGCTTCGCGAGGCGATGCAAGCGCGCCTCAACGAGGACACGGCAGAAAATCGGCGCGCCTTTTACCAGGCGCTGCTCACCAGCGCGTTGATCCTGCCGGTCGCGCGAGAGTCGGTGGCCGATCTGCCGCCCGGTGAACAGGTTTTGACGCAGGATACGCCCGTGAACTTAGCGACCTTCCGCAGCGAGGACGGCGAGCCGGTACTGATCGCCTTCACCGATGAGAAGGCCGTCCTGGCCTGGAAGGCAGAGGGACTGGCGTACGTCGCGCTGCACGGCGCGGATCTCTTCCCGCTGCTGACGCAACAGCCAATCACAGAGATGATTATCAACCCCGGCGGCCCTGTCCGGGCGCGTCTCACGCGCGCGGAGATCACGGCGCTGGCGCAGAGTCGACTAGAGGACGCGCCGGGGGTATCGCGTCGCAAGCTGCCGGCCGGCACCCGCGTACTGATCAGCGCCCCCAATCAGCCGCTGCCTCCCGGTTGGCAAGCCGAGGTGCGCGCCGTCCTCAAAGCGCACCCAGACATCATCGCGGCGTATCTTTTTCGGCTCCAGGTAGACAAGAGCACGCCGAAATTGACGTTGGGGCTCCAATTGCGGCCAGGGATCGAGCGGTCGCAACACAAGGAGATTATGCAGCTCTTCCTCCAAGATTTTCAAGCGTCACTGACGCACCTGATCGACGTGGAGTTTATCATCCTGGAGCATTCAGATTTCCTTCGCACGGCGGCGGATACGGTCACGCCGCTGTATCAAAGTGATTTGTAGTCGTTAATCTTCTACGTGGCTCGGCGGAAAACGTATTTCGTGTTCCGTATTTCGTAACGAACCAGTTGCGAGATTCGACCAGCAGATGTACGAAGTATACACACGATAATTACGCAATACGCTTTACGGAATACGCGCGATGGCTAGATGGAGTTTCTTGAGGGGTATAAAAGATACCGGCCCCAACATAGAGAATATGTTTTGAAAAAGCAGCAAGTCGGGGCGGGGATGCACATCCCGCCCCGACTTGGTTATCTGTACAACTCAACAACTCAACGCTGCCGCTACAGCCCGCCGCGCTCGACGGCGGTCTCTTGGATCTGCGCCAACAGGGAATCCGCGCGCGTCTGGATGTGTGAGAGTTCGGCCAGCCAGGCGGCCCGCTTCTCGCCGTCCTTGACCGTCTTGGCGTTGATGCGGACGTTGAGCGCCGCACCTTGAATGGCCGCCATCGCCATCCAGCCGGCGGTGGCCGCGTCGGTGACGGCGTTCTCGTTGCCCTTGCGCGCGACGAGGAGCGCCTGTTCCAGCGCCGCCAGCGCCTCGCGGGCCGTGGACAACGGCACCTCCGTCGCTTTGATCGTCGCCTGCTGGATTTTCTCCTGGCGCGCGGTCTTCTCTTCCACAGTTGACTTGGGCAGCCGGAAGGCGGCCATCAGCGCCTCGAAGGCGGCGCTATCCTCGTGCATCCGCCTGGCGAGCGACCGGCGCAGCTTCTCCGAGGCGACAATCGCCTCGCTGACCTCATCGTGCACATTGGCGTAGCGGCGCTTGCCGATGGTGACGTGCCCGACCATCGTCGCGAGCGCGGCCGCCAGCGCGCCGGCCAAGGCCGCCACCGAGCCGCCGCCCGGCGTCGGGCTGTTGGCCGCCACCGCGTCCAAGAAGCCCAGCGGCGCGCCTTCGTCCATCGCGGCCAGCTTATTCTCCAGGATCTGATCGCTGGCGAAGAGATCAAGCTGCAAGTACCACTGCGCCGCTTCGATGAGCGCGCTCTGGGGCGTCAGGCCGACCAACTCCGTGTGGGTGATGGTCACGCCATAACGCGCCGCCTCCCGCCGGATGGTCTCCACCACGCGATAAATCGGCGTGCGCGGGAAGTTGGTGAGGTTCATCGAAACCTGCGCCTGGCCCGCGACCATAATCCCCATGCCTTTGACGTAACGATAGCCGCCGCTGGAATGCCGCAGCGCACTGGCGATCTTCCGCGCGATGCTCACGTCATCGGTGTTGAGGTAGGCGTTGAAGGCGATGAGGAAGGGGCGCGCGCCGATGACTGTCGCGCCAGCCTTGCCCAGTTCAGCAGGGCCGTAATCGGGAGCGCGATCTGGGTTTTTACCGATCTCTTTCTTCAACAGCTCGTACTCGCCCCGGCGGATGTCCTCCAGATTTTCCCGGTCGGGGCGCGTGGCTGCGCGCTCGTAAAGATAGACGGGAATGCCCAGTTCCTCGCCGACGCGCCGCCCCAGGTCCTGGGCCATAGCGATGCACTCGTTCATCAATACGCCGCTGATGGGGATGAAGGGCACCACATCCGTCGCGCCGAGGCGGGGATGTTCGCCCGCGTGCTCGTCCATATCGATCAACTCCGCCGCTTTTTTGATCCCCTGGAAAGCGGCTTCCTGTACGACGGCGGGCGGCCCCACCAACGTGACCACGCTGCGGTTGTGATCCGCATCCGATTCCACGTCCAACACCTGCACATCAGAAATGGCGCGCATCTCCGCGACAATCGCTTCGATGACCTCCGTATCGCGGCCTTCGCTAAAATTCGGTACGCATTCAACCAAGGTCTTCAAAATATCCTCCTTTGCTGGTTACTGGTTGCTGGTTGCTTATGATTCTTCGTGGGGATTGATCACTTCAACATCAATGACCTGCGCTTCCTCCCCTTCCTCATCACGGGCCAATTTGCGCTCCGTCTCCTCGACGACCTCAGACGGGCAAAGGCTGATGAACAATTGCAGGCCCAACAAAAAGATGGCCAGATCATCTAACTGTCCCACACCCAGTAGCACATCAGGGATCAGGTCCAGCGGCGAGAGTACGTAGGCCACCACGAGCGCGGGCACCATTTTCGTTAACTTTGGCACGCGCTTGTCTAAGAGGAGGTACCACGCCATACGCAATCGATATAAGATGGTCTTCCACCAGCCTAAATTTTCAACGTAATTTTTCTTCATTAGAGTCTCCTTCAAGGAATAGTCCTTAGTCGGATAGTCCATAATCAGATGTTCAAATCGAACCGTCAAAACTGATCGACGTTACGCCTCTGCCTGGGCCAGGGGCAACTCGATGGTGAAGGTCGCGCCCTCGTCCTCGTGACTCTCCACGGTGATTTGGCCGCCGTGGAGGGCGACAAGTTGTTGAACGATGGCCAGACCCAGGCCGGTGCCGGAGATCTGCCTCTCCTTGGGCGTTTCGCCTCGGAAGAAGCGCTCGAAGATGTGTGGCAGTTCGTCTGCCGGGATACCGATGCCTGTATCGCTGATGATAATCGCGGCCCAAGTACGGCCCTCATCCTCGCGTTGCTCAACAGCGATGTCGATGCGCCCGCCCGCCGGGGTATAGGTCAAGGCATTGCTCAACAAATTTTCCAAAATCTCCTCCAATTGAATAGGATCAACCAAAGCGATGACATCCTGCGGCGCAAGATGCGCCTCCAAGTTCAAATCCTTCTTTGCCGCCTGGGGTTGGAAGCGCTCCTCCGCATAAGAGATCGCGGGATTGAGTGGGGTCGGCTCAGGATGCATCTCCACCCGTCCGGCATCGATGCGCGAAATCTTAAAAATTCGCTCGATTAATTGCGCCTGCCAATTGGCCTGTTGCATCAAACGATCTATGTATTCCTCGCGCCGCTCCGGCCGGCCGCGCCGCATCAAATCGAGATAGGCCTTGATCGCGCTAATGGGGGTCCGCAACTCGTGAGAGAGGCTCTCGATAAAGTCCGACTTCATCCGCTCCAACGCCTTGAGGTGACTGATATCGTGAATCGCCACAACGGCCCGTGCGGCATCCAGCGGCGATGTACCCTGCACGGAGTTCTTGGGGGCCGCGATGGGCGCAGCGTTCAATTCCAGATCCAACCCGGTCAACTCTAGCAGGGTCACGCCGGATTCAACTTTGGGATTGAGGCTATGTTGCACGACCTCGCGAATCATCTCGCGTAATTGTTTCGCCTCTTTGGGCGCCAACGTCTGTGAAAGCCACGCCCGCACCACCGGATTAACCTGGAGGATATTGCCCGCCGCATCCGTGACAGCGATGCCGTCGGTGGTGCTGCGTAAAATCGCCTGCAGACGCGCGTATTGCTCTTCCAACTCGACGGTACGCTCGCGAACACGCCGTTCCAATTCCCCGTGAACCTGGGCATTCTCGATGGCAATTGAGGCCCAGGCCGCCAGCGGCTCGATCACTTTCAAATCCTCCGGCGTGAAGCGATTGACGGTCGTATCCAGGGTTTGCAACACCCCGATGACCCGATCTTCCAGGCGCAGGGGAACGCTGAGGATCGAGCGCGTCGCGATGCCGGTCTGATCATCCACCGCCTTGAAGTGCCGTTGATCCTGCCCCGTATCCCCGACGATCAAGTAGTGATTGTGCTGTGCCACCCAACCGACGACGCCCTCCCCCGGCGCGAGTCGCCAGCCGCGCACCATATCGCGCTTGGGGCCACTGGCCATCAGACACACCAGCTCGCGCGTCTCCGCGTCGATCAACCACACGGAGCTGGCGACGATGCCCAGAAGATGACGCACCTCCTCCAGCACCATCGCCAACACCTCGTCCAAGTCCCGCGAAGCACTGAGCGCCTGACCGATCTCGTTGAGCACGGCCAACTCCCGATTGCGCTGCGCTAACGCCGTCTCCGCCTCTTTACGCCCTGTGATGTCGCGCAGGACACCGGTCAGGCCGATGAGGCGCCCTTCGGCGTCACGGCGCGGGCGGGGCGTATCCTCGATCCAGCGCAGGCGTCCCTGATTATCGCGAATTTGAAAGGTATAGGCCGACATTTCCTCTACCCGTACGTTTTTCCATGCGGCGATGATGTCTGAGCGTTCCTCTCCCATCAACGCCTCTTCCAGCACCTCCAAGGCATCCCGCGAGATAATCTCGGCCGGATCGGTGCCATAGCGGGAGATTTGCGGCGAGATGTAGGTCAAATCACCCTCACTATCGACGGCGTAGATGATGTCGTCGATGTTCTCCACCAACATCTGATACATCTCTTTGCTTTCCTGCAAGGCGACTTCTGCCTTTCTGCGGGTGGTGATATCGCGCACATAGACCACTACGTGAGGGTCCCCCGCCAGATAAATAAGCTTGGTTCGCACTTCGGTGGGGAAGACGGTACCATCCGCGCGCCGGCCCAGGGCCTCCACCCAGACGCCGCCGGAGGTCAGCGAGGCTTCGATTACCGATGGCAGCAGCGGCACGATCTCTTCCGGGACCAGATCCGCTACCGTGAGGCCGATCAGTTCCTCTTTGGGGAAACCATACAACTCACCGGCCCGTTGATTGCAATCCAACACCTCACCCTCCAAGGTCTCCACGAAGATGGCATCGGCGGAAGCCTCGAAGAGCGCGCGATAGCGCGCCTCGTTCTCACTCAGCGTCTCCTCCGCACGCTGACGGGCGGAGGTCAAGGCATAGATAAATTCAGCGAGAATCACGGCGCAAATTGTCGCCACGATGATGATGCTCACAGAAGAACTAAAATCGGGGGAGATCTGCCATGTCACCCATAGAGAGGTGAGCGCCAAGAGCGTAAGCATCGTCAAATAGAGCCAGCGCTTGAAGAAGAAGGGGATCATCACACAAGGGACCATCAAGAATAACAGCAAGCTATCCCGCAACCCCAGGGCAAGGATGACCCAAATACTAAGCAGTAAGGTGAGTATATAGAACAATAAGATAATCGCCTGTGGGGAGGTCAACCCCAGAATGAGATCCTGAATCTTCCGATGTCGAGAGCGTTTTTCCATAACTTAATCCTCTATCTGGCGCCCAAACACCTGCGCGATGGTCGCAGCCAATTTTTCCAGATCGGGCGGTTTGGACATCCATATATGAAGATTGTCCGCGTGCAGCGCGTTGAGATCCTTTTCTAAGGGATGGCCGGTCAATAAGATGACGGGGGTCTGAATATCCTGATCCTGCATCGTTCGCAACAGGGCCAGCCCCCCCATCTCCGGCATCACGACATCGCTCAACACCAGATCAACTTCCGATTTGCGCTGGGACAAAATCTCGATGGCCTCCTTGCCGTGGTGGGCGATAAGCACATCATAGTTCAGCATCTCTAAACTCTCCTGCAATGCACCCCGCGCCATCGCATTATCCTCAACCACGAGGATCGTCTCGCCCGCGCCCATCGCCAAATCCGGCAGGGAGATGGTGTCCGTCTCGGCTGCCACATCGGGCAGCGCGGGCAAGTAGATAATGAAAGTCGTGCCGGCGCCGCTCTCCGTCTCCACATTGATGTAGCCCTCGTGCTGCTCGATGATGCCCTGCACCTGCGCCAGGCCCAATCCACTGCCCAACGGCGCTTTGGTGGTGTAGAACGGCTCAAAGATATGCGGCAGGATATCGGGGGGGATGCCCGCGCCCGTATCGGTAATCGCAATGCGCACCCACGAACCGGACGCCATCGCCGGCGCGGGCGCGGGCGCGGGCCTCCCACGCATCACCTGGATGCGCGTCAGCGCAAAGGTGAGGGCGCCGCCATGGGGCATCGCATCGCGCGCATTGATGGCTAAATTCATCACCATCTGCTGGATGCGCGTCGGGTCTCCCAGGATAGTATAATCCTCTCTGCCGTAGTCCAGGTTGATAGTGATGTGCTCCGGCAATGTGCGCTCCAGTAACTTGATCTGCTCCTTAAAGAAGGGCAACAGATCCAAGGGCAACCGCTCCAACGCCGACCGCCGGCTGAAATCTAAGATCTGCTGGATCAACTGGGTGGCATGTCGCGCTTGCTGGTTGATCGTCTTCATGCGCTCTTGATCCGCATGAGAAAGTCGGTCGGAACGGGCGGCCATCTGGGCGTAGAGCACGATGGTGGCCATGATGTTGTTGAAATCGTGGGCGATGCCGGCGGTCAACTGACCAACCGCCGCCAGACGTTCCTGTTGGCGTCCGCGCTGTTGGATCTCGCGGGCCTGCGTGACATCCTGGATGACCATCACCCAATTCTCCGCTCCGGTCTCTTTTTCTATGGGGCGCGCGATCACCTCGAAGATGCGTCCCTTGTACACAAGCTCGTGCCAGAGGCCCCGAGTCGGCGGCGAGGTCAGTAAATCGTAGATGGGACGCTCCCCAAGCTGAGTGAGCACCTCGCCCACGGTCTTTCCGGCCAAGAAGGTCAAGATTTTCTCGGCGGCGGGATTTACCAATTCGATTTTCAGATCGCCTCCCAGCAGGAGCACCCCTTCGGGCACGGTCTCCATGATTTGACGAGTGCGCCGCGCCTGCACCTGGACTCTCTCTAAGAGACGCTGCTGCACCTCCTCCGCCTGCTTGCGCTCGGTGATGTCGCGCACGATGCTCAGCACCAGCGCTTCCCCTTGGTGATCTATGCGCGAGAGGCTCACTTCCACCGGGAAGAGCGATCCATCCTGCCGCACATCCCACGTCTCGAAGGGACGGGTCCCGTAGGTCGCCAGTTCTTGCTCGATGATGCTTTCATCTTCAGCGGCCGGCGCCGGCAGGCCTTGCAGGGACTTAATATCATCCACGGTCATCGAGAGCAATTCCTCCCGCGTGTACCCCAACATCTCGCACGCCCGTGGATTGACATCCACGATCTGACTATCGGAGACGCGCTCCACGAAGATAGCGTCGTCGGCCTGCTCAAACAACATCCGATAGCGAGCTTCGCTCTCACGCAATGCAGCCTCGGTCTGCTTAAGCTCCGTGATATCGACGGCGACGCCTAACGCCACCCGCTCTCCCGTGCTGGGAACGGTGACAGGCAACTTAGTCACCTGCAAAGTCGCGACATATCCGTTTTCGTAGGTGAAGGTCTCCTCAGCGATAAATTTTTGCTGGTTGGTCTCGATAATTTCCCGATCGGCAGCGAGAAATGATTCCCATTCCGCTTCCGTGCCGCCGGCCAATTCAGTATGGGGCCGCCCTAACAACGCTTGCGGCGTGAGGCCATGAGGCTCGGCCGCCGCCCGATTTGCTATCACATATCGCCCTTGAATATCCTTGGCAAAGATCATATACGGCACGCTATCCAGCACGTGACGCAGCCAGGCCTCGCTATCACGCAACGCGGCCTCCGTGCGGCGGCGCTCCGCCAACTCCTGCTGGAGTGATTTGTAGAGCCGCGCGTTTTGAATTGAGATCGAGGCGACGTTGGCGATGGCCGCCAAGAGGGCCAGATCCTCTGATGTAAAGGCGTCAAGCTGGCAACTCTGCACCTGCATCACGCCGATGGTCTCGCCGCCGATCTTCAGCGGGGCTAAAATGGCCGAATTCGTCCGCTGCTCCTTGAAAGATGGAGGCGGCGGGCCTTCTTTCACCTCGCCCTCGTCTGTGATGGTGTACTCCGTGCCGCTCTCCCGGCGCGACGCTCGCCAATCGGCGATGTAAAGCGGCTCTCCGGTGTGGATGACGCGGCTTTGCCCGCCTTGCCCCGCCTTCGCTAAGGGGATGGGCGGCAGTTCGTGCACATCAAACAGCTCCGCGTTGTGCATGACAAACTCGGCCTGGATTATGTTCTGCGCCCGGTCGTAGAACGAGATCAAGAAAGAGGATACATCCATCAAATCGACGATGTGATGATAGATGGTCTCGTAAATAACAGCCAGATCCAGCGTATTACCCATCGCGATAGCCAGTTGATGGACGGTGAGTTGTTGTTCTAAGAGGCGCTGGATGCGAGCTTCCGCCTGCACGCGCTCGTCAATATCGCGCGAAACGCCTACCAAACCGATCACTTCGCCATTCTCATCCTTGATCGGGACTTTCGTGGCCGTCATCCACAAGGCTTGACCGTCCGCAAATCTGACCTTCTCCACTTTGTCAATCAACGGCTCGCCCGTCTCGAGAATCCGCTGGTCATCTTGGAAAGCATTTTCAGCGTGCGACGAGGCAAAAAAGTCGAAGTCAGTCTTACCAACCGCGTCGTCAGGGTTATCCACACCCAAGACCCGCGCCTGGGCGGGATTGATGCGGGTGAAACGCGCGGACGTATCTTTGAAGTAGATTGTGTCGGGCAGATTTTCCATCAGCGCGTGCAACAGATCGCGCTCCTGAGCCAGCTCCTGTTCCACCTGCTTCCGCCGGGTGATGTCGCGCACCACGACCACCAGCGCCTCGTCGTCAGCGATGCGCTGCACTCTTCCCGTGATCTCCACCGGGAAGCGCTCCCCGTCCGCGCGGATGTTGATCGATTCGATGGGATGATCGGGCGTCCGCCAAATCGAGGGGGCGCCTGCCGGCCAGTATTCTGGGGGCGCGAGATCCCGCACCGTCTTGGAGACCAATTCATGATACGCATAGCCATACATCTCGCAAGCGCGGGCGTTGACATCCACCACCTCGCCGGTCACGCGCTCGACGAGGATGGCATCCTGCACACCTTCGAAAATGGCATGATAGCGCGCCTCGCTCTCACGTAGCTGGGCCGCGGTCCGTTTCTGCTGGATAAGATAACGGGCCGTCCAAAAGCCGCCGATCCAACAAAAGGCCATCACCACCAGTCGGATGAAAAGCGCGTGGGGGGGGACATCCAAGATCAACTCATCCCATAGCGTCTGCGCTCCAGTGGCCATAAAATGCCAATGATAGATACTGTCCAGGATCCAAAATCCCCCACCAAACGCCGTGGCAACGCCTAAGACTCGCAAGATCAAAGCGCGTTTTTTCATGCCAAATAGCTCCCTTCTATCACCCACAACGGCACATTCAAGTCACGCCGTTCTCATATCGGGTTACTCCGTCTTCGATTACGAGGATGGCCGTCGCCCGCCGACCAACTCATCCTGAAACAGCCTTAAACCCTCCCAATCGTCCACCGCCGCCAATGCCGCCTGTTCCGGCCATGTCTCCGGCACAGCCATGCGGAAGCGAGGGCCGGCCTCCTCCAGGATCTCTTCCAGGCGCTCGCCCTCGGTCTCGGCGAGCTGCTTGAAGGTCAGGATGCCGTGCTCGTTCAGGATCTCGGCGATCTTAGGGCCGATGCCCTCGATCTTGCGGAAATCGTCCGGCGCGACGGGAACAGCCGATACGCCGAAGGAGGCCTCCGCCTCAGCGGGTACTTCCTCAGACTCTGTCGCCGCCAACGCAGTCTTCAACTCCTCGATCTCGTCTTCCGCCACGGCTAAGGCCGTCTGGCACGTCTGGACCTTCTCGCGCTGCGCGGCCAACGCCGCCTCGCACGTCGATAACTGCTCCGCCTGTGGCTCATATTGCGCCAACTCCTGCTCCAACGCGCGCGCCCGCTTCTCCGCCGCCGCCAACGATTGTCGCAGCTCCCTGCCGGATTCCTCCGCTGACTGCCGGCCGCCGCGCCAAAAGAGATAGTCCACGATCCATTCCAAAAGCCACCCGACTAACACCCCGATGAAAAAACTGAGCCAGTGCATCTTTGCCTCCTTATCTTAGAATTTAGAATGGCGAACAAGAGAATCAACCGATCAACGCATCAATGCGCTGAGGTCTATCTTCCAAAGTTGGTAGTGGTTAAAATTGACTGATGGATTCACGCGGCTCAGATCACACAGAATCTCAATAGGGCATATCTTCCCACTTTTGGGGTTAAAAATCGTGAATCTAGGGAAGTAGTCCCACTTCACCCCCATTCTTTGGGCCTTGTGTGGGCTTTTGGCCCCACCGCGAACTTAGGTGGTGTTGAACTTCATTGGGGGCATCAGTCAAAATTCACCACCACCCCAAAGTTTAGCATGGTTTTGCGAATATACTTTCTGGGCATCTGTTGAGTTTTCTGAGCAGACCAGGGTGCAACGCACTTGAGCAAAAAGAAAGGCGCGGCCTCGTGCAGCCTATGCCTGGCGACAAGCCCAAAAGTGCGTTGCACCTCACAAGACTAAATGGGCGCCTTTCCGGGCGGGTCTCGTCCGCCATAAGGCCAGCAACGCGCCGCCGAGCAGCAAGAGGCCGAGCGCTTGTTGCACGCGCAAGGGCCAACGTGGGGCCGGCGCGGCAGAGATGAGGTATAAGTTCCACCCATCTTCCGCCGCGGCGGCGAAGGCGATGTGTGCACCATCGGGCGCCCACGCCGAATCTCGCCCGCGCGTCAGCCAGATAGGCCGAGCGCCGCGCACGCTCGCGCGCTCAGTTTGGACTTCCATCACAAAGAGAGCCTTCCGATGCGCATACGATAGCCACTCCCCCGAAGGCGACCAGGCCGGGGAGGTGTACGTCCTGCCGATCTCGGCGCTGCCCCATCGGCGCTGGATCACATTGAGCGCCTCGCCACTTTCCAGATCGAGCACGTAGATGCCATCGCGCTCAGCGTAGGCCAACCACCGCCCATTCGGCGCCAAGGCCAGGGAGGCGACGGTAAGTTGCCAAACGCGCTCCTCCTGCAATCGGCCGCCGTGATCCAGCCAGAGTGCGTGCAGGCCGCCAGCGTTGTAGAGCAAGACCTGCCCATCCGAAGACCAGCTCAATTGAACATCTGCGAGCGCGCCCGCGCCATTGGCATCGGAGACGAGCGTCTGGAGATCGGAGCCATCCGGGCGCACCAGATGGATGCGGCGCGGTGCTTCGCCCTCGGCGCCCACAAAGGCGATCCAATCGCCGCGCGGCGACCAGGCCGGCAGCACGTCGCGGCGCCCGGTATTGACCAGATGATCCACCGCGCTCTCGCCCGGCGCGTGCAACGCCGCCGCCACATCTAAGAGATAGATATCCCACTCCCCGCTCCGCTCCGACGCGAACGCGAGGCGCCGGCCATCCGGCGACCAGGTCGGGGCGCGATCATCCGCCGGATGGGTCGTCAACTGGATAGCAGGCTGGCCGTGCGGCCCGCCGCCCAGCAGGATCGCCAGCGCCGGAGAGAAGATCAGCCAATGCAAGAGCGCGCCGGCCAATACGGACATCAACAGCGTGAAAGGCGCCATCCATTCGCCTCGTTCACTGCGATGAAAGGCCGCCAACATCGCGCCATAGATCGCAGCGATCAAAACCACCACGAAGAGCAAAGGCGGCGCCGGCCAAATCCATGCCGCGACGGGGAGCCACGGGCCAACGCGCAATCCGGCCACGAACAGCGGGATGCCCAAGAGAATGGCCAAGAAGCTGCCCACCTCGCGATAGAGTCCTTTGCGCGGGCCGGCGTAGGCCGAGCGTCGCAGCGTTGCGGTATCTGTTACATCGTAACCGGCGCGCTCGGCGGCCCGCCGCGCCAACGTCAACACCTTATCGACCTGGGGGAGCAATCGAAAGACCGGCGCGAGACGCCGCGCTCGACCCTGCCCGCCATAATCGGATGCAATCCGCGCGCCGCGAAAGATGAGCGTGCCGCCGCGCTTCCCGTGGCGCACGACCTTGACGTTGTAGATCGCCCCCAGTGAGAAGCGATAGATTCGCCGCTCCCGACCGCCCAAGTAGAGCAGAGATTGATCGGTGATGGCGTAGCACTCGCGTCGTGTGCGGAACCACGTCATCAAGAATGTGATCAAGACGGTCGCCAGAAGGGGAATCAGGAAAAGTCCCAGGATTATGAGGATGGTGCTTTCCGCTAAGGTACAGGTCAGTTGGTCGATTTCGGACAAGGCGACAGGGTCAAGACAGCCGATCCGTATAAAATCCCGAAAGGGCCTCACCCAAGAGGCATAGGGCAGCACCACGGGCATCAAAACCACTAAACCCAGGATCAGCAGCAACCCCCACGTCCACGCCCGCAGAAAGCTGTACCCCAGGATACGCCGTCGATCCGGGGCGCCGGCCCAGAGCAGCGTCTCGCCGGGACGTAGATCCGACTGGAAGGTTGCCCGTAACTTCGCGTCTTTTGTCATAGAGCAAACTGCGGCTTATTCGTCCGCTTCTTTTGCTACCGCCCGCCGAATCGCGCGGAGTTCGGCCAATATCTCCTCCAACCGCTGCGCCGACGGCGACGGCGCCAGGACGTCCGCAGCCTCTGCACTCGCCGGGGGTTCCATGCCCCCTCGGAAGCGCCGTAAGTGCTCGACCACCCGCTCATAGATCGCTTGCGCATCGACCAGGCCGACCAGGGATTGCTCCGCTTTGGGGGTCGAACCGCTGAGGCCGGCGGTCTGGATTTCCAGCGTGCCTAAGTTGAGCTGGCGATCCAAAATATCGCGCTTGATGGTCAAGTTGGTCACTGTGCGGTAGGGCACGTGCTTGATCGATTGGGTCCAGATGCCCACGCGGACGATCACCTCATCCTCGTGGATCTCGTAGCGCAGGCTGCGATAGTAGGGGCCGACGAGGGCCATCGCCGGCAGCCACCACAGCAGATTCAAGCCGCCCGTGATCCAGAAGGCCACGCGGAGCGCTTGCCCGCCGATCTCCGCATCCAGGCTGATCAACCAGCCCATCCCCACGCCGAAGAGCAAAATCACCCCGGCGATGAGGGTGAAGGTCCAGCGCAGTTTTTGTTGGTAATCCGGGCTGGGTCGGAGGGTCATTACTTCTTCGTTCATCTTCCTGTCCTTTCATCTTGTTTCATCTTGTTTCATCTTGTTTCATCTTGTTTCATCTTGTTTCATCTTGTTTCATCTGCAAATATCTACAAAAACGCCGCCGATCTGACCTCGGCGGCGGGACTTGCATACGACTCCATCCGCAAATTTGCGCCCCAGGGCGCGGATGACGAGCAGCAGCGCGATGAATCCCATCACCGCGCCAACGATGATGGGGATCGCATTGGTGATGGGATAGTCGGCGATGAGGCGCCGATAGACAGCCGGCAGCTCCGGAGTATCCGAAAGGCGCCGGGCGCGGAGATACTGCTCCGTCTCCGCTTTCTCAAGCAGCGGATGCAGCCACGCGGGGAACTCAGAAAGGGCGGCTTCTGCATCCACCACCTCGAAAGCGCCAATCCGATATGCATGGCCGCCAGATGCGATGACGCCCTCGCCAGCGGCCTCCAAATTGCGGAACCAATCCACGTGATCGCCGTAGGGCATTGGGATGACGAAGCCCGCATCGGTGCGGATAGCGACGACGGGCGTCTTGTACACGCGCCCCGACGTGCGCCCCGCGTGACGGATGATCGCATAGGGGCTGTGCGGGCGCCCGGCAAAGCTCAACGTGAAGGGGTTAAGGATCTGCTTGTTGAAGTACCGCACTTGCTCTTTGATTTGATCGAATGTTGATAGCTCCGACATCACGCTACCTCCTTAATCTGGTTGATCTGTCGCTCAGATTTAGACTTATTGTACAGCAAAGGAAAGAAGTTTCAAAACAATTCCACAGCAAGCCAGCACCGCGATAGCCCCGTTGAAAAATCGCGTGCAGGAAACGGGCGTTCCGGATACTCCCCCATGCAAAAACCCCCAGCGCAAGTTGCGCCGGGGGTCTTGGATTGGTTATTATACGTCCGCCCGTTATTCGGCGGCGGGATTCATCACGCGGCCCAAGAAGAGCACCGCGCCAGTCTGCGTATCGCGGATGAGATAGATGAACGGCCGATCCACGGTCAATTCCACGTCGACCACCGGCATCGATTCTATACCAACGACGACGGCGGTCGCGGCGGCGGCCTCCGTGCCCTCTTCATCCACGGCCACGAAGGCTTTGTGGAAGACATCCGTGATCAGAAGATCGCGCGTGCCGTCCATCCCGGAGAAATCGGCGCGCTCAGCATCCAGCGCATCGGGCATACCCATCTTCTCCAGCGTATCGGCCAGACTGAACGAGGATTTGTACTCGAATTTGGGCATCGTCAGCGCGACGCCGCGCGTCTCCATCTCGCCCAGGATCGATTGCAATTGCTCGCCGGAGAGTTGCTGCTCAAAAGCCTCGAATTCCCCGGCGTCCGGCACGATGATCACCATGCTGGCCTCGCCGCCGCGATAGGGCAGCTCGATGGCCTGGTAGTTCCCACCCTGCGCGTGGGGAATCATCTGCGGCTTGTTCCACGCCATCATCGGCGTCTCGACCTCGCTGCCGTCCACGAGCGTGAACGCGCCGTCGCGGGTGTTTTCCTTGGGGAACATGTTCGTCCACTTGGCATTGAAGTAGATCGCGTTAGCCAGGACGAGGCGGGTCAGATCCGTGATGCCGCCTTTGGGGATTAAGTCCTGGATTTTCTCCTCGGTCTGATCACTGACCCACTCATTGATGGCCTCCCGCGCCTCCTCCGGCGCGGTCTTGAAGCTGACCAGGCGCAATCCGGCGCCGTAGTGACGGGCCAACGACTCCAAGAACGCCTCGCGGAAGTCGTACTCCTTCTCCGCCCACAGGGAGTTCGCGATATGTAAGACAAATTCCTCGTCGCTCGCCTCCTCGCCCGGCTCCAAGGCCAGATTCAGGGCGTTGAACGCCGGATGTAGCTCCTCTTGGGGCAAGGTAAAGTGCAGCGTCTCCGCCATTTGCGTCGCCGTCTCGCCGCGCGCGCCGGCGTAGGTCATCGCCAGCGCGGTGGAAATGCTGTACGGCGAGAAGAAGAGATTGCCGTCGGTTCCGCGCAGCTCCTGATAGAGATCGGCCGCGAAGGCGGTATTGCCCTCGACCAAGGCCGCCATCTGTTCCTCAGAGACATCGGGCGTCGTCTCGCGCGGCACATCCGCCTGCGCGATCTCGGCCTTCACCGCCTGGGAACTGGGCATGCAACTCGTCATCAACACACTCACCGTTAACAAAATCAACCAGATTCGCATCTTTATCCTCCTTGTTTGTCGGTAATATTTAACACTTGCGAAGGTTCCAGAGGGACTCTCGGGATAGAAGCCTTTTAGTCTATCGAAAACAGCATCGTAAAAGAGATTCCGGAGTAACCTTCGCAAGGTTAGCGCCTATCTACTCTATAGACGCAAAGGAGGATGTATTTGTTCCGCTCAACCCATCAGACGATCAAGCGGGTGCGCCCGCGCGTTGTTGTTTGCGCCAGCCGACCTCTTCCACATACGAAAGCGATTGATGGCGGAAGTAGGTGTTGTACAACTCGGCGTAGTGGCCGCCCTGGGCCATTAGAGCATCGTGATCGCCCTCCTCGATGATCTGGCCCTCGCGCAGCACGATGATCCGGTCAACGGCGCGAATGGTGGAGAGCCGATGGGCAATGAGGATCGATGTACTGCGCTGCAAGATTAAGTCCGTCGCCTCCTGGATCTGCATCTCGGTGAAGGGGTCGATGCTGGCGGTGGCCTCGTCCAAGATGAAAATGGCCGGCTCCTGCACCAGCACGCGCAGCAGCGCCACTAACTGCCGCTGACCCATCGAAAGCCTGCCGCCGCGCTCGCCCACCTCTGTATCGAGGCCGTTGGGCAGCGTCTCCAGCCAGCTGCCCTCGCCAATCTGGCGGGCGATAGCGAGGATTTTCTCGTCGGAGATCCCTGGTCGGCCATAGCGGATGTTATCGGCGACCGTGCCGGTGAAGAGAAAGGGCATCTGCGAGACCATGCCTAACTGTTGGCGATACTCATGCAGATCGAATGCGCGGATGTCGCGCCCATCGATCAAGATCCGCCCGCCCTGGAACTCGTAAAAGCGCGCGATCAGCTTGGCGATGCTGCTCTTGCCCGCGCCCGTGTGGCCGACCAGCGCCACGCTCTCGCCCGGCTCGATGTGCAAGGTGAAATCCCCCAGCACCTTTTCCTGTTCCGTGTAGCGAAAGTCCACGTGATCGAAGAGAATTTCACCCTTCAGTTCCGCGATAGACGCCTCTGCCTCCTGTTGCACCGTCGGCTCCGCATCGATCAGCGCGAAAACACGCTCCGAAGCCGAAAGGCCGCCCTGGACCTGGCTCCAGAAGGCCGAGAGGCTGATCATCGGGAACCAAAAGCGATCCAAACTGGAGACGAAGAGATACCAACTGCCAATGGAGATCGTGCCCACGGCGGCGGGCAGGCCACCGAAGTAGACCAGCGCCGCCGTGCCGACGCCGGAGAGCGCGTTGAGCGTCGGGAAGGTCAGCGCCAGGGCATAGCCGCGCCGCAAATTGACGTGATAGGATTGGCGGTTGACCTCGGAGAACTCCTCGTAGATGTTCGCCTCCTGACGGAAATTCTTGGCGACGCTGATGCCCGTGACCGCCTCTTGAATCGAGGCGTTGACCTCGGCTAACACCTGGAAGCCCTTGCGTGTGACCCGCCGGGCCAGCCGCCGGAAGGCCATCGCCACGCCGACGACGAGGGGCGCCATGCCCAGCAGAAGCAGCGACAATCGCCACGAGACGCTGAGCAAGTAGCCCAACAGGATCAGCACCTCAAGCACGCGCCCGATTAAATCGGTGATGAGTTGCACGACCTGCGCGAATTCCTCCGTATCCGAGGTGATACGGCTGATGATCCGGCCGGAGCGAAACTCATCAAAGAAGGAAAGATCGTGCCGTACCGAGGCCGTAAAGGCGTCCGTGCGCAGCACGGAGACAATATCGGCGATCACCATCCCCGTGATCCGCCGTCGCACCCAATTCGTTCCCCAGTTGAGCACGCCGTATAAAACCATAAAGACGACTATGGCGATAAAGACATCCAAGCGCCGCCGATCTTTGACCAGCAGATCCAGCGCGCGGGCGATGGCCACCGGCTGGACGGCGGAAATCAGCGCGCCGACCGTAATCACCGCCCCGACGCCGATGACTCTCTTCCGATGCGGTCGGAAATACGAAAATAGGCGTCCCAACAACTCCCGATCGCTGTATTCGCGATCATAGGCTTCGCGATCTAATCCACTAAAAAATCCCATAGATATTCTTCTCCGTCGTGATGTTGTATCAAATGGGAATGTCTCGTCTTGGCAATCGATACAATGCGTGAAGCGTATTGCGTAAGTGTAAATTGTGAATTGCGAATTTAGAAATTTGAATCTTTACTCAACAACATTATTCGCAATTCGCAATTACAGAATCGGCTACCGGAAAGGCTTCCTAAATATAATGCTTACGTTTTACGATTGCCCTAGACGAAACGTCTCCATATCAAATAGTAAACTCTGATACGCTTTCAAACCCATCTCCAACATAATCGGATTTCGCGCTTCGTCAAGTCGCCAATTTATCGAAGAGATCGCGGAAGATGGCGTTGCGATTCATCCACTGCGCTTCGCGGATGAGATGCCGGGTCGCGTCGCGCGTCCACGTCAGGTCGTCGTTCAATATCGGGCTGGGCGCGAGCGTGGACGCAACCCACGCCGGATCAACAAGATAGGCCACCGCCGCGAGGTCCCAAATCTCCTTGGCCCACGCATAATGATCGTCGTGGTAGCCCTTGAAGAGCGCGACCAGGTCGTCGCCAATAGCGCTCTTGCCCTGGACATAGCGCTCCAACTCCGGTACCGTCGTCAGCATGTGCGAGGCGACGGGATAGCACGGCACGTGTACCAGCGGCGCGCCCGCATCGAAGAGCACGCGGGCGGACAGCGGATCTTGCTGGAGGTTAAATTCCCGATTGTGCGGCCAATGCGAGGCGTGCCCGCCCAGCCACACCACCACGATCCGCTCGACGATCTCCGGGGCCAATAGCAGCGCGGAGGCGATGTTGGTAATCGCGCCGATAGCGACGACGTAGAGCGGCGCGGGGCCGGCCTGCGCGCGGGCGATCAAATCCTCAACGGCCTCGCTCGCCACCGGGGCGTCCAGGTCGGTCAGATAGCGCGTCGCGCCGCGATAGACGAACCCCTCCGGCGCGACCTCAAGCTGGGCCAGCAGGCGCACGATCTCCTGATAGCTCTGCTCCATGCCGTCCGCCGGGCCGTTGGATCGCTCGTTATAGAAGGGCGCGGCGTAAATCGCCTCGACCTGCAAGCGCGCGGGGGAGAGCATCGCGTAGACGAGCGCGAACTGGTCATCGATCTCGTTGGCTGTGTCGGTGTCCAACACCATCCGCACGCGCGCCGAGGGCGACGCCAGGCGAGCGCGCATCTGCGCTGCGGTCAATACCGGAAACGATGGGAGTTTGCTCATGGTTCCACCTCCTGTTCAATAGATGTTGATTTTAATAGTAGCCGGATCTGGCGAAAGATATCGTCGAACATCTCCAGCGTGAGCCGACCCGTCTGGGTGTTCTGCCGGCTCGGATGATACGCGGCGACCAACATCGGCAGCGGATGGGGCAAGGAGTAAAGCTTCCCGTGCTCGAATTTGAGGCCGCGCACGGCCTGCTGGTGGCCCTGCTCGCGCAATAGGCGCAGATAATCCGTGAAGGCGACATGACCCAACGCCAGCACGACCTGCACATCCGTCAGCAGCGCCAACTCGCGCGCCAGGAAGGGGCGGCAAGTGCGCCGTTCCTGCGCCTGGGGCCGATTCTGCGGCGGGACGCAGCGCACCACAGCGGTGATGAAGACATCGTCCAGGCGCAGGCCATCGCCGCGATGGGCGGCTGTGGGCTGATTGGCGAATCCCGTGCGATGCAGCGCGCCGAAGAGCGTCTCGCCGGAGCTATCGCCCGTAAACATTCGCCCGGTGCGATTCGATCCGTGGGCGCCCGGCGCCAACCCGACGATGACGACGCGGGCGCGACGGTCGCCGAATCCGGGCACCGGCTTGCCCCAGTAGTCCCAATCCTCGTAGGCGCGGCGCTTGGTGCGCGCGACCTCCTCGCGCCACGCGACCAGGCGCGGGCATCGGCGGCAGGTGATAATCTCGCGGTTAAGGTGCTCCCACGTCTCTGGGCTATGATCCATTCGGGTCTCCTTGTGACGTGCAGTTGTTGAATGACTATGCCGCAAACTTGTGCCGCATTTGGGCCAGATAGGCCTCCGCCTCCTCGTGCCGCACGAACGCCTGCTCGGCGGCGCGGAACTCAGGCGTGTGCGCGTAGCGCCGTCCGTTGACGACACTCACGCCAAGCTGCTTGTGCAGCAACTCGTGATACATCACATAGTCGATCACGTAGCGCGGCACGGGGACAGCGTCCAAGGTGATGCTCAACATCAGCGTGTCGGTATGCGTGTTATAGTGGCCCATCTTGCGCTCGGTGAGCGTCTTGTTCCAGGCCAAGCGCGGGCGGTCGAGTTGGCCATCGAAGTAGGCGTCGTTGACGCGCGCGAAGACCTCCGCCAGATCGTAGTGCTGCCCCTGCGTGGCCGTCGATAGCTCCGCCGTCGTCATCTCAATGTCGGTCGTCACATCCGCGAACGGCTCCGAGGCCGCGTACGTTTTACATCGACGTTGATGGGCGTCGTCCTTGTGGCCCAGCGCGGCGTACATCAGCGCGCGCAAAAACTTCTCCGGCGCACCGATGAATCCCTCGTGGAGCGCCACATCGATATATTGATCCGTGAGTCGCGTGCGCCACAGCGCGGAGCTGACGTAAAATTGAACGTGGAGGGGATGCTCGCGGTGCGAGGCGGGCAGATGCTGACGATAGTGAAGCTTCTCGCCCAAGACCTGGGTAGCGGATAAGGCCATCAGATGTCGAGCCAGCGACTCCGGCGCGCTCAGAAATCGCAGCCATTGATACCCCCGCCGCGAGCGGATGGGCAGGTGCACCGGACGCCCGTGCTGCTCCTCACACAGCGCGGCGATGGCATCGGCATCGCCGCGCAGAGATGTGGCTACGTCGGCGACCTCGCCATCCGTTGGCTCCCAGGCCGAGTGCTGACGCGCCAAGTCCGCCAACTTAGACTGATAATAATCGACGGTGCTGATAACTCCGCTGACGCGCACGTGCGGCGTGGGCGGCTGCTCCGCCTCCCGCTCGGGGAGGTCGTTCAAATCAAGGCCTTTGAGGTAGCGATAGGCCCGGCGCGATGGCGCCGGCAGATCGCGCGGCGTGCATCGATGCTGGCGGCAGATGCGCTCGACCTGCCGGATGCCATCCTTCACCAACGCGCGGAACTCCTCCCGCTGATCCGCCGACACGCCCGCGCTGATTTGATCGCGAGCGTAGTTCATCAAGCGAACCAATCCCTGGATGCGAAGCTTGGATTTTGTTTTTCGTCGGGTCATGATGTAAAGAGTGTAGCACGAAAGCGTCTGAGCGAAAGGGAGAAGGGAGAAGGGAACATTGTATAGTATCGAGCAATTAACTGGCAAGTTTGATGTTTGAGAGTATAATCTTATTTAGAAGAGATTCATCTAAGATTACCCCCCATCCGTCATGACAGGGGGTAATTTACTATACGAGACTTCTATCACGGGAGAAAATGATTTATGGCAAGAAAACGCAATCGACAGGGCGCAGCGAGACTTCGAGAGCGCGGGCATCGGGCATATCTCCGGGGCGATTATGACGAGGCCATTGAGTTGTGGCAGCACGTCGGCGAGCAGATCAAGAAGATGCAGCCGAAACGAATCTTCGCGGAGGCCTATTTCCGGCGCGGCGTCGAGCGCATTCATCAGAAGAATGAAGTGTGGGCCGGTGTGGAGGATCTCCAGCGCGCACGCGAGATGTATCCCAAAGACCTCCGTTTTACTTATCATCTGGGCTTAGGACTACATCTGCATGGGGATCAAGCGGGGGCGCACCGGATTTACGTGAGTTTGCGCAAAAAAGAGTCCGAGTTCGCCGCGCGGGTAACGTTTCCTCTAGCGCTGGCCTTGCTCCAGCAAGAGAGATCGCCAGAAGAGCACCCGGTGTGGGCCGATTTGACCGAGACTGAGCGGGCAATGTTGCGCGACGTTCAGACGTTCCGGCGCCGTCCCTATAAATTAGATGATGCGGCGCCACCGCTGTGGCATGGTGTGGTGGCCTTAGATGAAGGAGAGCTGGACAAGGCCACATCGCTGATCACTGAAGCGCTGGATACATCCGAGACAGCGGACAAAACCGCCTTTATTCATTATTATCTGGGCAACGCGGCCGGCCAACGAGAGGACTGGGAAGCGGCGCGGCAGCATTGGATAGAAGCGGAATCCCTGGGGATGAAATCGCCCTCGCTCACGCTCAACTTGGGGGAAAGCTTCCATCGGCTGGCAGAGGCGCGATTGGAGGCGGATGATGCGCAGGGCGCGATAGAAGCCGCGCGCAAAGCCGCGCGCTATCGTCCCGACAAGCCCAGCCTCAGAGAACTGCGCGCGCAGGCGCACCATCACTTGGGCTATGAGGCCGCCAATCAAGGCGATTGGTCGCAGGCGGAGGAACATTGGCAACGCGCGTACGATCTGGAGGACGGCAGTTTTCGAGCGGCCTATAACCTCGCGCTGGCCTACGAGCGGCACGAGAATTATCTCCAGGCCGGGGAGACATGGCGCGAAGTGCTGCGTCGCCGCCCGCGCAAAGACGATCATCGGGACGCCATCAGCGACGAGGAAGTCGCGCAACTGTGGAAGCGCGCGGCGCAGGCCTACGTCAAGGCCGGCGAATACGATGAGGCCATCCACGTTTACAAAATGGCCGTGAAATGGAACCCCGATAACTTGGAGACTCGAATGGAACTGGTCCGGGGCCTGTTGGATAACGGACAATTCAGAGCCGCCGAAAATGAGCTAGAGCGCATTCTAGACCGTGATCCCGATTATATCCCCGCACTTATCCAGATGGGAGAAGTGCTGGCCGCTCACGCGCGCTGGTGGGAACAAAGCGCCGCGCCACGTTATTTACAACGCGCCTTAGAACTTGAACCTAATAACTTGGAGGCCCAACAGGCCTTGATCGACTATTATCTCAATCAAGTGGAGGATCGCTTGCGGTGGGGTAACGTCGAACAGGCCTACGAGATGCTCCAACAGGCGTTGAAGTATCAACCTCGTAATGTGGATGTGCTCACACTCCTAGGCCGTTGTCATGTGATGGTCGATGAGATGGATGAAGTACAAGCATGCGTGGATAAAATCTTAGATCGTGATCAGCCCTCGATGCGAGCGTATATGGCATGCATCAACCTCTGGCTGATGGCCGAAGAACCAGATAAAGTCGCTCAGATTATGACGCAATCCGAAGAGACGCTGCCCAATGTTCCGCCCGAAGCCTATATGGCGATTGGCGCCTATTATGTTCAAGACCCGCGCTATACAGAAGAGGAAGGCGTCGAACTGGCCCAGGAGTGGTTTGAGAAAGCGACAGAGAATAGCAGCCCAGAATCGATGATCTTGTTCCAAATCGGCGATATGTTAGCCATGACGACCGAGCAGTACGATCTGGCCGCAGAGTATCTCAAACGCGCCATCGAAGCTGATCAGAAGCCCAGCACGGCGTACATATCCTTGGCGTTGATCGCATTCCGTCAAGGTGACGAACGCGAAGCCCGCCGTTATCTGAGAAGAGCAGAAGACATAGCACGTCGGGATAAGAATCACGAAGAGTTGGACCGCATCCGAATGATTCGTGATATGCTGACGATGCCGCCGGATCTGTTAAACCTAATACTCAATAGCCCGTTCGGCCCATTCGGCCCCGGCGGGCCTTTCCCGGACGGATTTTAGGAGGTATGAGGTAGCATGATGGCAGAGAGAAGCTTTCAAACCCCCAGTTTAGGGGAAGAAGGAACTGCACCGGAACCGAACTTCGAGAGTGAAAACCCCTATGCGGTGTTGGGCTTGCAGCGCGGCGCATCGCGACGTCAAGTCAAGCACGCCTACTTTCGATTAGTGCGTGAGCATCCGCCAGAAGAGGATGCCGCCACGTTCAAGCTGATCCGCGCGGCTTATGAAAAGTTGCGCACCGAGGAGGCGAAAGCAGAGACCGACCTCTTCCTCTTCCAACCGCCGCCGCCCTGGCGACCGCGTAAACGGCGCCGGAACCCCGACTTGGATTTCCACGCCGATCATATCTGGAAATTACTGGAACTGCATGGCGATCTAGGCCGGCGTGATTTTGAAGAGGATTATCGAAAGGTAGGACTATACGATGAGTGATCGCCGGTTAGTTTGGGCGACATTGGCCGAGCTACTATCCCAGGTGGAGAGAAGCTCCACATCGACCACCGGCGCGAACGGTAAAAACGGCGCCCAACTGGAGAAGTTAGAGCAGGAGATCCGCAAGCTTGGCAAGACCCAATACAAGGCCAACATGCTGACGGAATCCCAGGCGGATCGCTTGCAAGCCGCCCTGCAATCCTTGCAGAAGCAGCAGAGCCGCGAAGAGCAAGCTATCGAGGCGCTGATCGAAACCGAGGTGGCGGAGGCCAGTCAAGCATGGCTCTCCGCCCTTCTTCCCACCTTAGATGGCCTGGACGCCGCGATTGCCAACGGGCAGCAATACCTGGCCCAGCGCGATAAAGTCGCCCAATCAGGGAAACTCAAGCCAGAGCAGGTTTACCTGGTCTCGCCGGCCGACCGCGCGAAGTTGGCCAACTGGTTAGAGGGCTTGCGCATGGTGCGCGAGCGGCTGCTATCGATGCTGGCGGCCGAGGGTGTCACGCCTATTCCCACCGTGGGCCACCCATTCGATCCTTACCAACATGTGGCCGTGGAGAAAATCACAGCGGACGACGGCGCGCCGGGCATCATCGCCGCCGAGGAAC
>CAZCAI010000026.1:0-4333 GCA_964496595.1 uncultured Anaerolineales bacterium | reverse complement strand
GTGGAGAAAATCACAGCGGACGACGGCGCGCCGGGCATCATCGCCGCCGAGGAACGACGCGGCTATCGCACGCCGGCCGGCGTGTTGCGCTATGCCGAGGTCGTCGTCTATGGCCAGAAGACCAAATCATTGGAACAAGAGAAGAATAAGCAGACTGTATAACGCTAAAAATCTAAAGAGGTAAAAACAACGTATGAAACCCATTGTAGGTATTGACTTAGGAACGACAAACTCTGGTGTATCGATTGTAAAAGATGGCCGCCCGGTGATGCTGCCGAACGGAGACGAGCGCATCATCCCCTCCGTGGTGGCCTACGCGCCGGGAGGTCATTGGCTGGTGGGCACGCCCGCCCGCAACCAATACGTCATCAACCCGGAGAACACAGTGCGCTCCATCAAGCGCTCGATGGGGACCGCGCGCCGGGTCACCTTGGGCAATCACGAATTCAGCCCGCAAGAGATCTCCGCGTTCATCCTGCGCGAATTAAAAGGCATCGCCGAAGAGAATTTGGGCATGGAGGTTTCCGATGCCGTCATCACCGTACCGGCCTATTTCTCCGATGCGGCGCGGCAGGCCACGCGCGACGCCGGGCGCGTCGCGGGCTTCAATGTGCGGCGGATCATCAATGAGCCGACGGCGGCGGCCCTGGCCTACGGCCTCGACCGCACCACCGACCAGATAGCCCTGGTCTACGATCTGGGCGGCGGAACCTTCGATGTCTCCCTGGTGGAGATGATGGACGGCATCGTCGAGGTGCGCGCCAGTCACGGCAACACCCACCTCGGCGGCGACGACTTCGACGAGCGGTTGGCCGCGTTGGTGGCCGATGCCTTTGAGGAAAAGCACGGCATCGACCTGCGCGAGGATCGCCGGGCGTGGGCGCGCCTCTCGCGGGCCGCCGAAGCGGCTAAAATCGAGCTATCGTCGCAGCCTTTCGCCTGGATCAAAGAGGAGTACATCACGGAAAAGGACGGCGTCCCGCTGCACTTAGAGCACGAGATCAGCCGGCAGGAGTTCGAGGACAAGATCGCCGATCTCCTAGAGTTGACCATTGAGTCGGTTGATCAGGTCTTGGAAGATGCGGAGATCGCACCAGGAGAACTGACGCAGGTGCTGATGGTCGGCGGCTCCTCGCGCATCCCGGCGGTGTGGGAGTTGATGGCCAATCATATCGGCATCGAGCCGGTGATGTCGCTCAATCCAGAGGAGGTCGTCGCGTTGGGCGCTGGCGTCCAGGCAGGCATCATCGCCGGCGAGCCAATTGACGCGATCTTAGTCGATGTCACGCCGCACTCCTTGGGCATCGCTGTAGCGGAGATTCGCGGCGGGCGCATCGTCTCCGACCGCTACAAAGTCCTGATCCACCGCAACACCACCATCCCCGTGGCCAAGGCCGATGTCTTTAACACGCTGTTTCCCGATCAAGACACCATCAAGATCGAAGTCTATCAGGGGGAACACCCGATTGCCTCGGAGAACACCCCCCTCGGCAACTTTTTAATCACGGATCTGGAACCAGAAGTGCCGGGCGAGTTAGCCGAGGTCACCGTCGAGTTTGACTTCAACGTGAACGGCATTCTGCACGTGACGGCCAAAGATCGCCAGACGGGCAAAGAGGAAGCGATCACCGTCGAGGCGACCAAACAACGCCTCAGCGAGGAGGAGCTTCTGGAGGCCCGCCATGCTTTACGCACGTATGACGAGGTCAACGTGGATCTCGAACCCCCCATCGACCCCGCTTTGATTGAGCAGGCGCAACATCTACTGGCGTTAGAAGGAGATGAGGCGCTGGCGCCCGAAGATCGGGAGGAATTAGAGGATCTCCTCGCCGATATCGAAGCCGCCCGCCAGGAGGGCGATTTCACATGGCAGGAGCAACTCGCAGAGGATCTACTGGATCTTCTTTTCGATTTGGAAGCCTAGCCCTAATATTGGTAACCTTCGCGTTTGACGTTGTTACTGGGTTACATGTGGGAGGCGCAATAGCGCTTGACCATTGCACCCGGCGAATTTCTGAAGAGACAGCATCATGGCATCTGATCACGACGAACTGAACAAATATGAAAACTATCGCCTCAACCAGGTGACCAAGAGCGAGTTCTTCCATCAGAAACTCCACGAGTACGGCCTGTTGGAGATCGCCTATACCATCGAGAGCGTGAAAGGCGAGAAACTGGCGTGGGACAGAGAAGCCTTAGCCATCTCTCAATCCGCCTGGAACAAGATCATCCACCGAGGCATCAAACCCGTTCGTGTCTTCGCGCATCCCTGGGTTTTGATCAATGTCGATAGATCCGTCGGCTACTATCAAAAGCTGGCGCTGGTCTCCCTCAAATCGATGACCAATATCGGCTTGACCATCACGCGCTACGAAACCGGGCGCAACAAACGACCAATGGAGGAACAAAAGGCCCGTGACGTCGCACGACGCCTCAATGAGTTGATCAGCCGTCTCATTGAATCTGACGAAGAGATTGATCCCAGAGAGTTCGATCTATGGCGCGGGATGACCGCCGGGTCAACGGCGCAAGGCGCCTGGCAAAACGCAAAAGGCGACCGGATGGAGGAGGTCATCAAAGGCATGATCCGCCGTCGAATCCAGCACAAAGACCTATTGCTCGCGCAAAGCGACGATGAGAGGGAGTTGCAGCTCAAAGATGGACGACTCCTCATGTGCGATAGTGAGCCGGATTTGGCTTTCTACGATGAAGCACATCACATCCTCATCGCCATCGAGATCAAAGGCGGCATCGATACAGCCGGCGTCCTGGAGCGCATCGGCGCGGCCATCAAGAGCCTGAGCCGCGCAAAACAAGACAATCCCGACGCCATCACCGTGCTCATCCTCCCCAGGGTCTCGATGACAGGACAGGCCGCGCTTGAGCTAACCGTCCATCAAAATGACATCGATCATTGGTTCGCGGTGGAGGATGTGCTCAATCAGGAAGATGTCAGGCAACGGCTTTTCAAGATTCTCGGGACATGAGTCGAATTCCGGACACGGGCGAAATGACAATTCAAAGCAGTGTTCAAATTGGGGATACGATTCGCAAAGCGATGGTGTTCAACGTCAACAACTGGCGTGAGGATACGATGAATACAGATTCTCTTATCCAAACGGTGCAGGATTTCTTCGCGATTTTAGAGCAGCGCGAGATCGATTATGTTTTGGTGGGCGGCATCGCGCTGTTGCAGTATGTCGAAGGACGTAATACGGAGGATCTAGATTTGCTCATGGCCGTATCGGCGCTGGACAAGCTGCCAGAACTGGAGATCGACCGCCGGGATGTGTATTTCGTGCATGCTCACTACGACGACGTGCCCATCGACATCTTGCTGACACAAAATCCCCTGTTCAGAGAGGTGCAACACGAACATACGCAGGACAAGCATTTTCTCGAACGGAACATCACCTTGGCGACGGTGGAAGGCCTGTTATTGCTCAAGCTCTACGCGCTGCCCTCACTATATCGCCAAGGAGATTTTGCCCGCGTTGGCCTCTACGAAAACGACATCGCGACGTTACTCCACTATTATCAGACCGATATGCCCAAATTACTGGATACGCTGGCTTCTTACGTCAGCGCCAACGATCTGGCCGAGATCAAAAGTATCGTCGCAGACATCCAGCACCGGCTCAAGCGATTCAGGGACAAGACGCGATAGGCCTCAATTTAGAAAATGCGGTGGGAGATTCCACCGTAGACATTACACAATCACCATCTGAAGTATGAAAGGAGTCGAATATGACGAACCTACGCAAAGTTGAAGGCATTGGCGAGCAATATGCTCAGAAGTTGGCGGATGCGGGCATCAAGACGACGGAAGCGCTCCTGAAGAAGGGCGCCGATCCGCAGGGACGCCAGGAGATCGCGGAAGCCACCGGCCTCTCATCGAAGCGGATCTTGGGCTGGGTGAATCGCGTCGATCTGTTCCGCATCAAGGGCGTGGGCGAAGAGTACGCCGACCTGCTGGAAGTCGCCGGCGTGGACACCGTTCCCGAACTGGCGCAGCGCAATCCCGGCAACCTGTACCAGAAGCTGGTGGAGGTCAACGCGGAAAAGAAGCTGGTGCGTCAACTGCCCACCGAGGCCCAGGTCGAGACTTGGGTCGCGCAGGCCAAAGAACTGCCGCGCAAGATCACATACTGAGACGTCCCGCTCACCCTCTTGTAGATGGAGATGGAATGGATGAAAGTTGAAGAAAAAGGCGCGGTCCAATCGGATCGCGCCTTTTTTCTACCCAGAGTGATGAGCAGACATCTATTGAATCCGGGTCTTTTGGATTTTGCCGGGCAACCCCCTCATTAGTCCTAAAAGTAGCCGAAAATTG
>CAZCAI010000025.1:19283-35933 GCA_964496595.1 uncultured Anaerolineales bacterium | reverse complement strand
ACTTTTCGAGACTTTGCTAATTTGCACCCGGTACGACTTTATAGGACTTGACAGAAAATAAGCCGCTAAAAAGAAAAACGACCTACAAATCCTCCTAAAACAACCCAAAGGGCTGCTTAGGTGTCATCCGGCAAAAAGCTACGGATCGCGGACGGGACGTCCGCGTGCCATACCGGCAGATTTTCATCCCCCCCTGGCGAACCGCCAGTTAATGACGAACTTAACCGTAGAGCGGGCGCTCGCCGAAGATGGCGCGTCCGACGCGAAGCATCGTGGCGCCCTCCTCGACGGCCACCTCGAAGTCGTCCGTCATCCCCATCGAAAGATGCCGCCATTCGACGTCGGGGAAGCGCTCGCGCAGCGCATCGCGCAGCGCCCGCAGCGCGGCAAAGACGGGACGCACCGTCTCTGGATCTTCGGCCACGGGCGCCATCGTCATCAGCCCCTGGATGCGGAGGCCGGGCAGGGCCAGCAATGCCGTCACCTCATCGAAGAAGGCCGCGCGCACGGCGGCATCGTCCTGCCAGTCGGCGAGATCGTAGCCGTACTTGCTCGCCTCGCCGGAGACGTTGCACTCGATCAGCGCCGGCATCTCGCGCTCCGCTTCGACCATCAAGCGACTGAGCCGGCGCGCGATTTTCATCCGATCCAACGAATGGACGGTATCGAAATGCGCCGCGACGATGTCGGTCTTGCGACTCTGAATATGGCCGATCATGTGCCACGTCGGGCGCGCGTCGGCCTCTGGATCGAGCTGGGCCGCGACCTCCTGGGCTTTGCGCGCCCCTTCCCGGGGCCGATTTTCCCCGAAATCGCGTTGCCCCACCTCCCACGCGGCCAGGACCGCGTCCACGGGGAAGGTTTTGGTCACCGCGACGAGTTGAATCGCATCCGGGTCGCGCCCGGCGCGCAGGGCCGCTTCGCCGATGCGTTCGCGAACGGCGTGAAGATTTTCTCGAATCATAGTTGCGTCAGACATCATCCCTCCTTCGCATGTGAGTTACAAGTTGCAAGTTACAAGTTGCAAGTTAAAAGTTATTTCACTCCCGGCCTTCGGGGCAGGCGCGCCCGCGAAGGGCCTACGTCGCGATCCGTCGGCTCGAGTCATTGGTGGGCGACTTACCCCAGAAAAACAAGGGTGTCAACAACATCCCGCCGATAAATCCGCCGATGTGCGCCCACCACGCCACGCCGCCGCCCACCTGCATCTGCACGTCGAGACTGGCCAGGCCGTTGAGGTATTGCATCAGAAACCAGATGATCAAGACCACGAACGCTCGTAATTTGAAGGTGATGAACCACAGCGGCGGCGCCAACATCTTGATGCGCGCCGCTGGATAGAGCACCAGATAAGCGCCCAGTACGCCCGCGATGGCCCCGCTGGCCCCCACGCCGGGGATCTCACAATCTGGCGCCATCGCGGTATCTACTAAAGAGGCCAGCACCCCGCAGAGCGTGTAGAAGAGGAGAAATCGCCCCTCTCCCATATCATTTTCAACGCTATTTCCAAAGACTCTCAGGTAAAGCATGTTGCCAATCAGGTGGGACCAGCCGCCATGGAGATACATCGACGTGAGCAACGTGAGTAGCACAAAGGGATTCATCCACTGCGAGGTGAGCCGCGCCGGCACGAAACCGCCTAGGTAGATCAATTTTGCAACAGCATCGCTCCCGATCACAATCTCAAACAGGAAGACAGCGGTATTGACGATGATCAGCAGCAAGGTGATAAGGGGAAAATGGCGCGTCGGCACATTATCTCGCAATGGAATCATAGAGTACCTCACAGACCCAGCGCGGCTACCGCTTGTTGATTTGATTGTAATGCTAATCGCTTCAGATGCAAAGGGGGCACAATGTGAACCCGCATTGACGTAGGATAATCCTTGGGTACACTTGGAAGGGAAAGCGAAGCATTTAGAGTGATGAGTGCGAATGGTGAATTTCGCGAGGAGATAGCAGCGATGTCAGAGACGATATTGGTTGTGGAAGATGAACTTGTGCTGCGCGAGACCCTGGCCTATAACCTTGAGAAGCAGGGCTATCAGGTCCACACTGCCGCAGAGGGCAACACGGGCGTCGATTTGGCCCTGGAGGTGAAGCCTGATCTGATCCTCCTGGACATCATGCTCCCCGGCATCGATGGCTTTGAGGCGTGCCGGCTCCTGCGCAAAGAGATGAACGTCCCCATCTTGATGTTGACCGCCCGCACCGACGAGATCGATAAGATCGTCGGGCTGGAGGTCGGCGCTGATGACTACCTGACCAAGCCGTTCAGTATGCGCGAACTGCTGGCGCGTATCAAGGCGCTGCTGCGCCGTGTGCGCATCACCCGCGAGGAGGTCGCCGCTGAGGCGCAGGATAAAACCCCGCAACGGTTGATTTTCGATAACCTGGTGATCGATATAGGTCGCTGCGAGGCCTTCCTCGACGGCGAAAGCCTGGATCTCCGCCCCAAGGAATACGATCTCCTCCTCTCTTTGGCGCAAAATCGAGGCCGGGCGCTTTCCCGCGAGCAGTTGCTGGAAAATGTCTGGGAGTGGGACTACACGGGCGGCAGCCGCACCGTCGATGTCCATATCCGCTGGCTGCGCGAGAAAATCGAGCGCGATCCCAGTCATCCCGTGCGCATCATCACCGTGCGCGGCGTGGGCTATCGCTTTGAAGGGTAGTCATGCAGCGCTTCACCTTACTACAAACCCACTCTGCCAAAGGGAGCGACGGCTGATCGTCGGAAAGCATCCCGCTTCTACACATATTCTTCCCTTCAGTCGGTCTTTAGCCGACTTCAGCTTTTAGCCTGCGATTCATCCGCAGGCGGTGCAAGACTGCCTTTTCCGACAATCAAGCGTCACACCCACTCTGCCAAATCCAACCCTTGAAATTGCCCCATGCTGCGTTATAATAAACCGTTGGGAGCGACACACCTACATCTTATTGCTCCCACTGCACGGATTTGAACTTTTAGCTGAATATCGCGATAGTTGACTGCAAAATGCACATCGCATCAAGGAAAATAAGGTGAGTGCAAGGTTAATATGAACTATAAAGCAGAAGCGCCACTGATCGTTCAGGGAGATAAAACGATCCTTCTGGAAGTCGATAACGAGAATTACGAGGGTGCCAGAGATCACCTGGCGCGGTTCGCCGAGCTGGAGAAAAGCCCGGAATATATCCACACCTACCGGCTCTCCTCGCTTTCGCTGTGGAATGCCGCCTCGGCCGGGTTGAGCGCCGAGGAGATTTTGGGCGGGCTACAGCAGTACGCGAAGTATCCCCTGCCCGATAACGTCGTCGTGGAAATCGAGGAGGCCATCGCGCGCTACGGGCGCGTGCGCCTGGTGAGCGATCCCTACGATCCCCAACAGCTCCGGCTAATGTCTGACGACGCCCTGCTCTTGATGGAATTGGAGCGCAATCGCCACGTCAAAATTTACGTCATCGGGCGGAAGGGCGAGCACACGTTGCTTGTGCCGGCCTCGCGACGCGGGCACGTCAAGCAGGCGCTGGTGAAGGCCGGTTATCCCGCCGAGGATCTGGTCGGCTACGTGTGCGGCACGCCATTGCCCTTCCAACTGCGCGCGCAGACCGCCGAGGGTGATCCGTTCCGCATCCGCCGCTACCAACACGACGCCAGCGAGATCTTCTGGGCCGGCGGATCGGAGGCCGGCGGCTCCGGCGTGATCGTTCTGCCCTGTGGCGCGGGCAAGACCATCGTCGGCATGGAGGTGATGGAGAAGGTGCAGGCCAATACGTTAATCCTCACGCCGAGCACCGTCGCGGCGCGCCAATGGCGCCGGGAGTTGCTGGATAAGACGACTTTGGATGCCGACAAGATCGGCGAGTACAGCGGCAACACCAAGGACATCGCGCCGGTGACCGTGGCCACGTATCAGATTCTCACCCATCGCAAGCGCGGGACCAAGAACAAGAACCTCCCGATGGAGGAGGAGTTCCCGCACTTCGGGCTGTTCAACGAGAACGATTGGGGCCTGATCATCTACGATGAGGTGCATCTGCTGCCCGCGCCGGTCTTCCGCATCACGGCGGAGATTCAAGCGCGCCGCCGCCTGGGCCTGACCGCGACCTTAGTCCGCGAGGATGGGCGCGAGGAGGATGTCTTCTCGCTCATCGGCCCCAAGAAGTACGATGTCCCCTGGCACGACCTGGAGCGTCAGGGCTGGATCGCGCCGGCGCAGTGCAGCGAGATCCGCGTGGAGATGCCCAAAGCGCAGCGGTTGGATTACATCATGGCCGAGCGCCGCCAAAAGTATCACGTCGCCGCCGATAACCCCGTCAAGCTCGAAATCTTGGATCGCCTGCTGCGCCATCACCAGGATGATCGCATCCTGATCATCGGGATGTACTTGGATCAACTGGAAAGCATCGCCGAGCGCTATGATTTCCCGTTGATCACGGGAAAGACGAAGCAGAGCGAGCGCGAGATGTTGTACGAGCAATTCCGCCAGGGCGAATTCTCCACGTTAGTCGTCTCCAAAGTCGCCAACTTCTCCATCGATCTGCCGGACGCCAACGTCGCGATTCAGATCTCCGGCACCTTCGGCTCGCGCCAGGAGGAGGCGCAGCGCCTGGGACGCATCCTGCGACCCAAGAAAGATGGCACGCAGGCCTACTTCTACAGCATCGTGAGCAAAGAGACCATCGATCAGCAATACAGCGCCAATCGCCAGCGGTTTCTCACCGAGCAGGGCTATCGCTACGTCATTCTGTACGAAGATGAAGTGCCGGAGGGCCTCGCATCCTTAGAAACCAACGCGCAAGCGGCTTAAAAGTACCCTTGTGAAGGTTGCAAATCGCTCTGATGACTGCATTATCTCCGCTACACCAAGAGACTTGTGGTTGCAATTCTCTCACAAACCTTCGCAAGGTACGCGATTAAATAAGGAGCTATGACTGACTATCTGAAGTTATACGATGAAGCAACGCTGACCAGCGATCTAAATTATCAGTGGATCAAGCCCCAACGCCCCGCGCCGTTGGGCTATCGACCCAAGTGGACGCACGCTAAGGACTCGGATGTCATCTCGGAGCTGGCGCAGCAAATCGACAACGCCGAGTGGCGCGTCGCCCATATCCGACGCCAAATCCACCGCCTGGGCCTCAAGCCGGAGGGGCGCGCGCGTGTGACGCTGGCCCGCCAGATGTTGGAAGCGTTCTTGGACGCCGCGCACTTGCAACAAGAGATGCAAAATCTGCGCGAAGAGGAGCGCATCTACTACACTTATCTTCTACTCTACGGCGAACTCGAAGACTGGCAGACCCGTCCGGCCGAGATGACCAGGCTTTACCCCTTCACCACGCTTCTGGAGGATCTGGCCCACAACGTCGCCCAGAGCGGTCTCATCATCGAGATGCCTGGTGGCGGCGCGCTGCTCCCGGAGGGATTGCTCAGCCGGATCCCGCCGCTGTCCATTCCCTACGATGTCACCGCCGAGACCTCGCCGTCCACGACCCATCGCAAAGACCCTCAAGAGATCGGTATGCACATCCAGCAATTTCTGGGGATATTACAATCTCAGGCCTTCGAGTTAAAACCGCACGTCCGCTGGCATCTACCGCGCCACACCTACATGCATCAATATCAAATCTGGCCGCCCACGCCGGAGAGCGCGCGGCAGATCATCGAACGCCGGAATTACCAGGGCATCATCGACATGCTCCCCCCCGCGCCCGAACCGCAGCCGGAGGCGCTGCAAGCGTGGCAGGATGCGCTCAATCTGCCGGCGTTTGAAGCGGAGTTTTTATATCACCTGCTGCGCCCCAGCGCGATTGTTCGCCCCGGCAGTCCCGTCACCGTCGATGCCAGGCTGATCCAGCAGTGGCTCCAACTGCCGCCCGGCAAGCAGATCGTCCATCTCTACCGCTTCTACGAGGGTATGGAATCGTGGGCCGCGTGGTGGCAGCACTGGCGCGCGGGGGAAATCCAGGTGCGCTGGGAGTACCAACATCCGTGGGGCGTCAGCGAGGTGGGCCGCCTCATCATCCGCACGCACTTAATCCTGCGCCACGTCATCCTTTCGGTGCTCTCCTTCCTGCCCCAACAAACGTGGCTCTCCGTCGCCAAGGTGACCGATCTCCTCCTACGCATCTATCCCGAGGCCCGCTACCTTATGCCGCACACTTCCCTGGGACTCACCGCGCCCGGCGGCAAGTGGCGGGATGTCCTGCGTCTGACGTTGGTCGATATTGTGCGCGGGCCGCTCTTCTGGCTGGGCCTGGTCGAATTGGGGCCGGATCTGGACGAGGTGACCGCCTTCCAACTCTTGAATTTGCAGGATATTCATTGGGCCCGCCTCGACGCCTACCCGATGCACTCGCAGACACCGCTGAAGCGCGAGTCCCTGAGCTATGATCCAGAGACCCAGACGCTGAGGATTCAGCCGCCAGCCAGCGCCGGGCTGATCAAGAATGTGCAGCAGTGGGCCATTCCCATCGGATTGCGGGAACAGGCGTTGCAGTACAAGCTCAACCTCAAGCAGCTCCACAGCGTCTTCGAGCGCGGCGAGACGCCCGAGACACTGGCCGAATCGTGGACCTCGGCGCTGGGCTTCGAGCCACTGCCGGAAATCCAGGCCTGGTGGGAGCAGGGATGGGCGCGCTACGGTCACATCCGCCTCTACCCGGATCAATCGGCGCTGATGGTACAGGACACCTTCGCGTTGCAAGAGGTGCAGGTCGCCGTCCCCGATTTGCAGGACGCCATCTTGGGTCTGGTCACACCCAAGGCCGCGCTGCTGGAATCGAAGGCGGTCGATAAGCTTCTCCAGGCGCTGGAGAAGCAGGGCTACATCCCCAAGGAGGAGCACTAAGATGGAATCTCTCCGCGCCTCGTTGAATAATTATCACATGGAGACCGTCCGCCAGATCGCCGAGCATATCGACGTCGAACTTCCCAAATCCCAGGTGCGCAAGGCGTGGCTGGTGCACGCCGTCGAGGAGAAAATTCTGGAGCATGCCGGTTCGGAGGCCTATATCCAATCGCTGACGGGCGCGGAGCGCGGCGCCTTGGGCGTCATCCTGAAAAAAGGATCGCCGCTTCAACAGCACGACATCATCCTGCCGCTGCTGATGGCCCACCTGCTGCCGGCGACCGGCGCACATCCCGACGCGCTGGCTTCCGCCGGCCAGACCGTGCTACACAGCCTTCTCCACAAGGGACTGATCGTCAATCTCACGCCGCCCCAGGGCGGCACCAAGCGCACGCTCAACACTGTGATCACCGTCGGGCTGCCGCCGCAGGTGGCGAACAAGCTGCCGCGTGATCTGCTCCCCTTCCCAGAGCCGACGGCCGAAACGCGCGCGAGCGACGCCCCGCCTATCGTCGAGGAGGGCGACGTGGAGCGCTTCATCCGCCGCTTCTTCCTCTTCTGGGCGGAGATATTACAGGAGCCGGCCAAACAACTCAAGGCCGGCGGGATGTACAAGCGCGATGTCCGGCGCGTCGGAGATAGCTTGGGCCTCGATATCAAGCAGCACGAGGATGATCTGCGCTGGATGTACAGCTTCTTGAAGAACATGAACCTGGTGGAGATCAAGCAGCACGAGATTCACGCGCGGGATGATGGCGCGGTGATGCGCTTCTGGGATGCCTCGCCGGTCCAGCAGATCGATGAGACGCTGCGCGCCTATCGACGCTGGGCGGAGCCGTTGGAAGTGAAAGAACAATTGCTGCGCCACTACACCTACTACTCGAGCGGGCCGAGCTATCGGCCGGAACCGGAGCTGCGCTCGGAGGTCGTTCAACTTCTGCCCAAGCTGGCTCAGACCGATTGGACGCCCTTCTCGCTCTTGATGGCGCTTTTGAACAGCGGCACGCCGGGGCGATTTCTCTACTCGGCCTCGGCGCTCCAGACCCTGGAACGCAACCTGCGCTGGTACTACTCGCAGAAAGCGGCTGATTTCCACAAGGCCATCGGGGATCTGGAGCGCGACGTCGTCATCCAAATTTTGGAGGAGATGCAGCGCATCGGCTTTATCTCGTTGGGATATGAAAAGGTCGCAGAAAAAGAAGCGGCGCGCTCATTGAGCGCGGTGCAGGTGGCGCCCATCGCGCAGGCGCTTTATCAAGACAAGCCCTTGCCCAGAGAAGAGAGCGCGTGGCAAATCGTCCTCCAGCCCGATTTCCAAATCTTGGCAATGGGGCCGGCGCCGCTTTCCGTGCTGGCGCAATTGGAGCTGGCGGCCAAGCGAGAGAAGGTCGGCAAGGGCGTGATCGAATACCGGCTGACCCGCGAGAGCGTCTACCAGGCGTTTCAGCGCGATATCACCGAGGAGCGGTTGCGGGAGTTCTTGGACGAGGTGACAGAGCAGCCGCTGCCGCAAAACGTCGCGCGCTCGCTGGAGGAGTGGGGCGCGCAGCACGAGCGGATCGTCATCCGCCGTGATATTTGCATCCTCCAGGTGGATGATGTGAAGCTGCTGGAGATGCTCCTAAACGACGACGAGATCCATCTGGATTTGAATCGCCTGGATGAGCGCACCGCCTGGACGCCCTCCGCCAAAGCCGCGAAGGTCAGGGAGCGGCTCTGGGAGCTGGAGTACATGCCAACGGTCTCCCACGGCCCGGAGGAGGATCTACCGCGCAGCGTGCAATGGGATGACGATGTCCTGCGCCCCCGCCACCCGCTGCCCAGCCTCTACGTCACCGGGACGATGCGCCGCATCGCGGAGGAGGTCGACGGCTATTGGGAACTCACCTCGGATAGTGTGGACACCGCCGCCACGCTGGGGATGGATGTGCCCGACATCATCAAGCTGCTGGAGAGGATGACCGGCGAGTCGATCTCGGCGGCGTGGGAGAAGCGGATCAAGGCGTGGGGCAAGCACTTCGGCGCGGGCGAGTACGCGCGCCTGCTGCTCCTGCGCATGGCCAGCGCCAAAGCGCTGGCGGAACTGCGCGGGGCGGATCGCCGCCTGCACCGCTGGCTACGCCCGCTCGTCAAGGAGAGCGGCCTGGCTGTGGTCAACGAAAACCACTGGGATGAGGTTCAAGAGCGCCTCGCCGAGTGGGGCGTGGAGATCAAAGAGGATCGCTGGTGGTAGGGTTGTCGTAGGTAGCCGTTCCAAGTGCAATAACAACGCGGGGTCGAAGATCGGCCCCGCGTTCGTGTTTGCCGGCAACAAACATTTGCGTTTAGATGGAAGATGTTGTACGATGTTTTTAGTGATAGCAAACGGAACAACCTATTAACCCATTCGAATAGTGCCAAAAATGACGAAAATATACCTAGATACGTGCAGCATCCAACGCCCTTTGGATAGCAGAACCCAAGTTCGGATCATTTTAGAAGCAGAAGCTGTGCTGAGCATTCTGAGATGGTGTGAAGCTGACCAGCTTACCCTGGTGGCTTCCGACGCATTATCTTTTGAAACGGAACGCAATCCTAATCCCACCCGGCGCGAATATGCTCTTGGAATATTGGACAAAGCCGAGGAGTGGGCCGTGTTAGATGAAACCGTAGAAAGCCGTGCCAGAGCCTTCAACGTCCTTGGCATCAAGCCATTGGATGCGCTCCATTTAGCATCGGCTGAAGCTGTACAAGCAGATTATTTTTGCACTTGCGATGATCGATTACGCAATCAGGCAAGACAGATCGAGGATTTGAATGTCCAGGTAGTTTCAGCTCTGGACTTGATAAAGGAGATCGAGATATGAATACCGCCCCTGTGGAAACGAAGCCATTAGCAGAGATCACCCAAGAAGCCATCCGAATATTGTGTAAAGAAATTGGCATCGTGAATACCATCCGCTTCGTGAATCAGTTCACCGTCGGCTATGGCAATTATACGGAAGAACGCGACGCCTTGTTTGCAGGCTTAACGATGGATGATATTGTCGCTTCGATCAAGCACAAACAAGCCCAATCCACGGGCGAGTAAAATCGGGCGTCCCAAACATCCAAACCCTCAGTGAAATAACAACGCGGGGCCGAAGATCGGCCCCGCGTTTGCTTTGGTGTATGTCAGCAGGTGAAGCTCAGCCGTCGTGGTGGCGCGCGACCGACGAGGGTGAACCCGCCGGTGGCCGTGAAGGTCGATGAAAGGGATCGTAGCGTTCAGAGGCGATGTTAACGGTGCGCGGGCCGAGCGCCGCGTAGGCATTGACCGCCGAATTTTCCTCTATGGCGTGCCCCTACCGATATTGTTATCTGGCTCGCTGGTCAGGTCATGGGTTTCGGTGATGTGGTTCAAGGTGTCCAATTGAACATAGTAATACCCCAGCTCCCCCACGTTGGGCGGATAGTTACTACCCGCAACCTGGTACATATCACTGGTTAAAGTCAGCGTAAGTTCTTGTCCCGGTATCAGAGGCAACGCCGCGTCAGCCACCCACCAGTAGCCGCCATACGTGGCAAGCTGATCCCAAGGGGCATCCTCGGTGGGCGGCTCAGAGGGATCAAAATAGAGATCCACGCGGAAAGGTTGGGTGACGCTGACGCTGCCCGTGTTGAAGAGTTGAATCACGGTAGGAGTAAGTGCCGTGGTCTCGGTGATTAGGGTATCCCCCCCGATCACCAAATCCGGCGCTGGGGGTTCAACCGCGCCCGGTTGATAGTTTTTAACAATGAGCGGCAAATAGATGGACTCAGGCACAACCACGGTGATCTCAAAAGGACCTAACTGCGTCTGGTTTCCAGCCTGATCCTCCGCCTCCAACCAGGCGGTGTAAATGCCATAATCATTAAATCGAACGGCGCTAGTATACACCCAGGTATGACCGGTATGTCGAATCACGTCACCGACCGTTTCGCCGTTAGGTGTGGTCAGGGATATCTGCATCGCCTTGAGATCCGTGGTATCGCTGACGATGCCGGCCATGTGAATGTAACCGCCAGTAATCGTGCCGGTGTAAGGCACAATGACCGGTGGTGTGGTGTCCACGACAAAATCAAGGGTCAATGGCTGAGCCGTCCGGTTCCCCACACTGTCAACCCCGTAGATGGTCAGCGACCGGGATTCGTGGATCACGTCATCCGCATCGAGCAGTTGGTAAGACCACGCCGCGCGGGTGTTTTGCGGAAGCTCATCCGTGGTTACGATCAAGCGGCTGCGATAATAGGCGCCGTCATCCTCCTCAGGGAACGTATCACACAGGCGCAAGGTCCATGTTCCAGCAGCAGGCTCACCGTTAAACAAGCTCAGATACCCATAGGGTGATCGTTCGTTCTCAAAGTAGGGGTCGGCGGTATTGTGATCCTCTTCGTCATCATCGATGATGACGGGCGCGGCGTCGTTGAGCAAAACGTCATAGTTATCCGCCGGCGAATTGACGTAGATCAAGGGAACTTCGGTCCCTGAGGGCGAGGTTAGATAAGCTTCGATGTCGTGCCGGTATTCGTGGGCCAGCGTCAGGCCGACGTCTATATCAGCGACGTTGGCGCTGCTGGTGACTACGAAGGTACGGATAATCGGCGTGCCGCCATCGCAGACAGTCGCTGCGCCGATGGGCAAGGCCGTCTCAGGGACATCATCGTAGGTGAGAACCGTGGTGGGGATCGTAGAAGCGTCTAGATCAACCTGCGCTGGCGTGCAGACTTCTTCCCCTGTGGTGGTATCGCAGACAGTCACAGCGCCCACCAGCCGGTTATCGGTCAGACTACCGCTAAGATGCAGTTCACCCGGCCCCAATAAGCCGTCAAACAGGGCATGCTCCGTTTGCGTACTGAGCGTGATCGTGGGCGGCGTGGCGTCGACCACAAGCGGATACCCCTCCGACCAATCACTTTCCGCCCCAAATTGATCGGTGGCGAAAGCGTAGAGGTGATACATGTCGCCCTCGCTTGCCGCTGCCAGCGGCGCTGTGGAACCGGATGGCCAGGCGCACGTCCAGGTATGATCGAAGGGCGTGAGATCCACACAGGTGGAGAGATCCGTCCAGGCGCCGCCAGGCTCCTCGGCTTGCAGCGTGATCGTGGGGATGGCCGATTGGTCAAAGGCCATACCGGTGACGGTCTCGGTATGCGGGCCGACCAGCCCACACGGATTGCTGATTTCGACAAAATAAGGCGCATACTGGTCAACCTCGTGATCCAGATAGAACCAATCGAGCTGGTTTTCAAAAATGTCGCCGGTATCGTCGTAGAAGATGACGTCAATGGTAGCCCATTCTCCCATGCCGAACGGATCGAGCGCCATGTCGATCTGCCCGGTGAAGGTCATGGTTTTCTCTTCACCAGGGGCTAAATCACCTAAAGACAGGATAAGCTGATAATAGCCCCCTGCAATATCCTCATAATAGTCGCCATCAGGCAACGCCAGGGGCCCCCAGGTGAGAATATCGGCGATCAGACCGGTGGCAGGGCCGTCGCCCCGGTTGGTGTAGCGAATGGTGTAGGTGATTGTCTGTCCTTCGCCCAGGGCCGGGTGTGTCACATCCAGGACGGTCGCCAGTTGGCTCTGAGCATCGAAGTCGTCGCCCTCTTCCGCTGGCATCTGAGGCTGTTTAGCCCCCACTGCCGCGCTGACTTTAGCCTGGTTCGAGGCGGCCGGGTCGCGCTCACACTCAGGGTCGTCCGGGAAATACGCACACAGTTCCGCTTCCCAGGTGTCCCAATCCAACAGATCATCAAACAGTTCGTCCATCACAAAGTAGAGGTTATCCTCCAGCACGCTGTAAGCGATACCGGGTGGATCGGCCACCAGCGCGAGGGTCACATCCGCGCCGGTAAACTGCACCGGATCACCGGTCGCAATGCGCTGCCGACCGGTCATCGTGATAATCCCACTGGGACACACATCGCTGCCCAGCGCCGGCCATTGATAGCGATGGGTCAGAGCGAAGCGCTCCAGGTTCGTGGCGGAGGTAAAATCCAGCAGACGCGGGCTGTTGACGCTGTTGCGCGCGGGCATGGTGGCCCACAAACGCATGCTCTGTTCCTCGGTAGCGAAGGCGACCAGCCCCAGTGAGGTCATAGCAGGATCAGTGATGTTCAAGCTGCTGAAGGGAAGTGTCAGGTGAGTCAGCGCCCCATCCACGGCAGGATCGAAGACATAGGTCAAGGGATCAGTCAAGCGAGTCCAGGAAGCCGATGCCTCATCCCAACCCAGCAAGATCGCGGTCTGGCTGTCTTTCACCCACACGACATAATCGGCCGCCATCTGATCCGTAGCTGTGGACTGCCGCACAGCGCGTGGGGACAGATTGGTTTGCGACCTTATCGCTGCTCCCTGCTCGGCCGGAAGCAAGACCGTAGTGTTGCTGATGATGTCCGAGTAGGGATTGTAGGCCTTGACGCTGCCGCCGGGGGCCGCATCCAGGTAAATAAACAGATCGCCATCCCCGTCCCAGTTCGCTCCCTGCCAGGCCAGGCGTAATGCTTGCTCGTTCCAGGTGACAAAGAATTGCTGGGCGTGGCTGAGGGCGGCCCGGCCCGGCGCACGGTCCCGGATACGGGGATCCAGGCCGACGCGGTTGCACGGCGTCGCCAGCCAGCCGGTGTAAATTTCTTCCCCGGTTAAAGAACCTATATAGGCCGGGGTCGTGGCGTAATCAATGAAGATAGGGCCAAAGACCTGGCGGGTAGTATTGCCCAAGGTATCCCGACCAGTGAGTTCGATATAGAGCTTCTGCGCTTCGCCGAGGCGGAAGCTGTCTGCGAGATCGGTGGTGGTGAAGGTTCTCAAGATGCGTTGTGTCTGGCTCAAGGCTTCTACCCAGCGAACCGTGTAGTCCGCGATGCCGCTGCTATCGGTAAACGGTTCCCAGTTGATCACCAACTCCGGCGAGGCCACCTCATCGATGGTCAAACCGGGCGTGATGATGGTGTACTGACCGGGCAAAATAATGGTTCCCGGCTCATGACCATACGCCACGGTGATGGTCAATGGTGTAGGCGCCACTGCATCAGCAGGAAGCAGCCGGTCGGCCTGGGCTATGCGCCCGGCCACGTCCATCACCCTGGCGGCCACCGTGAAGCTTTGCCCGGTTGGCATTTCGTCCAACCCGGTCTCCACGTAGGCGGTCCAGTCTGGCGCGCTGACACTGGCGGGTACCGATTGCCAGGCGCCGCCGTTGAACTGAACCTCCAATTGCCGTATCTTGACGTTCTCGGTGACCAGGCCGGTAAGCTCCAGCAAGCCGCCGGGGGTAAGGTTGTGCGTGGTGATGCGGTCCGTGCTCAGGCTGAGCTGCGGTCCGGCGAGGTCCACGTAGATGGTCGTCACGGCGGTATGGGTGAGCACGCTGCCCTCGCTATCGGTTAAATGCATAGCCAGCGTATAGGCGCCCTCAGCCGGTGGGGTCCAGGTGGTGGCCCAGGTGCTCTGCGTCGTGTCGGAGGGCCAGGTTTGGTTATGAATCGGGCTGCCATCGGCCATCACGGTCAGCGTTCCCAGGCCTTGCGAGACCGAAACATACCCCTGGACAGCGATGGGGGTGATGGTCGTCAAGACACTCTGTGCCGTGGGGGTAAGAATGGCGCCCGCGGGCAAGTTGGCTTCACCCAAGTTGGCTTCACCCTGGCTGATTTCACTTTGGCTAACAGCCTGCCGGCTGCCGGTTGGCTGCCCAGAGATCGTCCAGCCCTCGCCGGACGCTAGCGCACATTGATTATATCGGTCGCAGGCTTGCATGCTGTCGCCACCGCCCTGGACATACTCCTGGGCGACGGACAATCCAGCCAACTTGGTCCGCGTCGTCACGCGCGTATACCAGCTTGCGCTTTGATAGGTGGGAGCGGGCTGACCGCGCGGACAGGCAAAGCCGGTCTCCGCTAAGTTATAATCCTCGGCGGCACATCCTACCCAGTACCACCCCTGCCCCCCGCTCCAGGGAACACGGGTGAAGAGCAGGCGGGGCGCTTGCGTGTCAACCTCGCCCTGCCACATCGCGGGCTGAACATTGACCTGGCCCAGGGCATCGGTGGTGCGCAGGTTGATCAAATGTGGGCCTTCTACCTCAGGAATCTGGTAGCGCCAGGTGCTAAAGTTGCTGCCGCTGTGGGCCAGGGTAACCGTCTGCCAGGGCGACTGGCTCTCGACGGCGGGCAGTTCAGCGGGGGGTAACGCGTCGGCGTAGATGGCGATGGCATCCATACCGCCCAGATAGTAGCCGGTGTCTGCTGAGTAGCCAATATGCAGCGGCTGGTTGTTCTGGCATAAGCCGCCACTATGCGCAAGACTACTGTCGAGCTGGTTGTTAATGTACAGCTTGAAGTCGCCGCCCTCGTAGGTGAGTGTGACGCGGTTCCACTGACCCTGCACCAGCGGGGTTTGGGCCATCAAGCGATCCACGTCCTCGCTACAGTCACCGGTGCGGGCATTAAAGCTGACCAGGTAGCTGTTGGGTTCAAGGTAAAGGCCATAGTTCAAGTCGGCGCTTTGCGCGCTCCCCTTAGCCAGCAACGTTTGTCGCTCCGCTTTCGTTTGGGGCGGCGTCACCCACAGGTCGAGCGTCACAGGGCCGCTCCCAAAATCCAAAGCGCTGTGGTCCGGGACAGCGATGAAATCGTCCTGCCCATCAAAAGAGAGGGCCTGGCCAAACCGGCCCACCGGCCCGGCGACGGGACAGCTTGCGCCAGAACAAGCAGCGGATTGATACGAGATGGAGGCGTCCTCAAAGCGCGTCGCGCCAGCGGCTTCGTCCAGGGGCAAGAACAGCACTTTGTTGCGCCCACGGACATGCTGGAAAGCGACCTCCACTTTGCTGACCCCGCTGCTGATGGGATTCGCCAGCGCCCGAATTTGATCGTCGGGCAAGGCGCGGCTGTAGATGACCACGTCATCGATCAAGCCGGTGAAGTGGAATTGCGCTGGCCCTTCTGTGGTTCCCGCCCCGATGCGTAAGGGGCGTTGGGTATTGGGGGCAAACGCGACGTCCGACCTTTTCCCCACCAGTTCGCCGTTGACATAGAAGGTCATGGTTCGCGCAGCAGCATCATAGACCGTGCTAAGGTGCGTCCAGGTGTGCAGCGCAATCGCGCCGCCGCCAACGCTGGTCCAGCCGCCAGGCTCGGCGCCGACCCAGAATTCCCACCGGTCATCGGGGGTTACGTACAGGATATAGCCCCGCGCAGGTACGTCATCCCGCGACGTCCACACGGCGCGATAACTGCCGCTGCCGCCTGTGACTTTGGCCCAGCCGGCCACGGTAAAGCTATCTGGATTGAGGGCGGCGTTGTAGGGAATCTCGATGGTGTCATTGCCGTCGAAGCTCGGCGCGAGGCCATATCGTCCGGCTTGTCCCGCCGCCGGGCAGGCAGCGCCGCTACAAGCACCGTTATTTTTTAAGGGAGAACCATCGAAGAACGTGGTGGCTCCAGTGGTCTCCTCGAAAGCCAGGGCCAGTACAGGATTGCCGAGATAGGGCGCTTCGGTGACCGTGCCGGAAATCACCGGCCGGTGCTCGCCAAGGCCCGTCAACGGTTCAGACGTCTCCCCAACGTCGGTCACGTAGGCCACCGGCGGTGTGCTATCGAGACGCAGCCCGGTGACCGTCTGCGCGGTCCGATTCCCCACGTTATCCACGGCCTCGAGTTTAAGACTGAACGTGCCGTTGGGAGGGTAGAGGAAGGGATAGGCCACCTGCCAGGTCTCGCCATTGAGCGTGGCTAACTGCGCCCCGCCCACCAGCGCGTCCCGGGCGTCGAAGAGGCTGACATAGAGTTGTGCCACGCCGCTGCTGGCATCAGA
>CAZCAI010000025.1:0-19183 GCA_964496595.1 uncultured Anaerolineales bacterium | reverse complement strand
GCTGTACTCCACCGTCTCCACCCACGAGGTGGCGTCGTCGGCCACAATCGCCATCACTTTATCGTGGTTAGCGATGTGGGTGGCGGCTAAGTCAAGTCGGGCCGTCGGTTTATCGGCGTCAACCGTAATGGTGTGCGCGTCTTCTGTCTCAAACCACGCAGCTTGATAAGCGTACAACTCCCGGATCGTCTCCGGTCGCAGAGCCTGCTCATAATAAATCGCCAGCTCATCCAAAAGGCCCTTGAAATTCCGGCCTATTTCCATCTCGTTGTCGATGTACTCACACGTATCGTAACTATACCAGGTCTCCCCTTCAATGGGTGTCTCACTCCCATTGATATAAATTTTGGGTGGGGTCTGGTCTCCTTCATAGGTAACAACTACGTGACTCCAAGTGTCCAAAGGAAGCGCTTGCTTAGTCTTCCAACTTTTGCCTCCCCATCTACAGCCCCAATCTGGCGGGACGAAAAATATTTCACCATACCCAACCAGGCCCAGGGAATAGTTACTGCGATCATAACCATCCCCTCCTTTAAGAACTAAATACCCCGCACCGTAGACGCGTTGAGGTTTAACCCAAAGGGCAAACGTTGAACTTGAGCCGTTCAGGTTAAGAGTCGTGGGCAAAGTCAAGAGATCGTCGCCATCAAATACGGCCGCGCCGTCTATTTTGCCTTTTGCGCCGGCCCCAGGACACGACTGAGCGCCAGAACACGTGATCGCGCTGTACGTACCGGCAGCGTCGATAAATGTGGTTGTGCCCAGAGGTTCATCGAATTTCATCCACAGTTGGCCTGAAGTGCCGGTTAAAAAGGCGATTTCTGATTGGTTTAAGGTTCTGTTAAAAAGCATGACCTGATCGACAAAGCCTCTAAAATACGGGCTGCTACCGTCTGCGGTGTGGCCGATTTTCAAGCCAGTTCCCCAAGTAAAATCAGAGGTACTTTTGCTGCCGCTGGCTTTTTCAGCGCCATCGAGATAAAGCTTTTGTCCTCCTATGTCGGCGCCAATGGCATGCACCAGGTGATGCCATTGATTGTCAGCGTAATCCGTGCCGCTCGTGCAAATCGTTTCGTTATCCCATACCCTGGCGCAAAGATTCCCGTTGCTCAGGTAAAGGGTCCGATCATAAGCACCGCTGTCTTGTGCGCTAACCTCATAGAGGCCACAGTTATCACAATTTGTCTTGAACCAAAGAGCGAGTGCGTAATCCGTGTCCGGCGCTTTGACCGGGACCCAGATATAATCGTTCAGGCCATCAAAGCGGAGAGAGCGGTTAGGATGGCCGGGGAGGCCACTATCCGGGCAACTGTCATCGGAGCAGGAGCCGGTCAATTTATTAAAGGATGCATCTTGGAAGCGCTCAGCGCCGGGGGCTTCGTCGAAGTCCAAGTGTACAATCTTAACGTAGTTTGTATACAGAGACCAGGCATCCTCAGCGCTCAAAGCCTGGCGATAGAGACGCACATCATCCAGACTGCCCTTAAAATAGTCGTTTGCATGGTGAAACGTTATGGAGCCTCTGCCAAAATTATCCGCACTATACCAACGATCGAATTTATCGGTGTAACTGCCCAGACTGATGTTTCGGAACGTGATGGCGTATAACTCGTCATCTGCGGTTGACTCACCCACAGAAGCATCCCCTTCAACCAATTCTAGTTTATGATCGCCATCGCCAGAAAACCAAACCGAATGCGGATCAATCGAAAACGTCCCACTCGGCTCATATTTTTCGTTCATAGAACGCTCAATATTTTTCTTGGTCCAGATAATATTATCATCCAACTTCAGCACCAGTTCAGCTCGGGGACAGCCGAAGAAGCATGTGCCATCCGCGATGTTAGTCAGTGCGACCTTGTCAAGGTAAAGCATCGCGTTTCGATTTGTGCGCCCGATATAAAAGGAATCGGTACCGGCGGGTTTATGGTTTTGACAGTTGGTGCCAGCGCCTCTGGCAACTTCGCTGCCATTCCGGTAAATTACGAACTGACTGCCATCGAAACTGACCATGAGGTGCTGCCAGCTATCCAAATTCAGCACGTTATGAGCTTCATATTCGCAGACACTGCTGCCATTCCCAAAGAAGATCCGTAAGTCCTGCCCTCGATGGTACAGACTAGGATAAGCTTGGTTAATATTCCCAGAGGGTAAACTATTCCCCAGAATGGCCCGCCACCAACCCGCGTAATTAATCTGCTTTTCCCACCAGGCCTGATTCGCTTTGGGGGATTGCGGATTGATCCACATAGCAAAGCTGAAATGCCCATCTCCTTGGTCCAGTCTGAGGTTGGAATTGGCTGACACCGTCCAATAGTGACTTTGATTAAAGCTTGTGGTCGGATTGTTACCAATGCCGGTGGCGGCGACGGGACAAGAGGACCATCCATAATCTTTGTTGCACGTAACCGTTTGCTGGAAGATAGAGTTGTCTTGCGTTTGGGTGTGCCATGCGTAGGAACGCTGATTATTGAAGTCCAGGGCCAGCACCGGTTCCTTGACGCGCTCGGCGACCTCATCCGGGGAGAGCGCGCGGGGATAGATTTCCACTTCATCCAGGTAGCCGCTAAAATTGGGGGATCCGACGCGCAATACATTGCCGCGTCGACACAGCCCCCCGCTATAAGTCGTTTCCCCCGCCGCGACGCCGTTGATGTAGATGATGATTTCAGCGCCGTCGTTGGTGATCATCACGTGGTTCCATTTCCCAAAAGATAGCTCGGCCGTGCTGTCCAGGGCCAGAGAAAAATCCCGGCAAGCGCTGTCTTTCGCGTTAATCCGCACCTTACCGGAATCCGGCACGATGAACACGCCGTAATTGCGTCGGATGTCTGCATCCGCGTCGTCGTCATCATATTTGAGCATCAAGACCTGCCACTGGCTCTTTTCGCTATCCGGCTTGACCCAGAATCCCAGGCTAAACTTCTCAGTGCTCAGCTCCGCGTTGTTAGCGACCAGCAGACTGTCATCCACCCCATCAAATTTCACGGCGGACCCGGCGTAGCCGGTTTCTCCAGCCACCGGGCAGGTGCTGCCGGAACACGTCGCGTGGTTGTCCAACAGCGAGGCATCCACAAAATAGGTCTGGCCATAAGCCTCATCCAGGTGCAGCCATAGCGACCGCCCCCCCGCCTCGGAACGCATATCGGCGATATTGGCGCCCGTCCGGTTGGTAAAGCTCACCTGACCGGATTGAGCAATATCCGCCCGCACTGTGACCTGACCGCTGACGGTGGCTTTTTGCTGCGGGTCCAGGGTGTAGACTTTAGGGGCCAGGTCGTTGTTTTGTACCGCTACGGGAAGGTCCACGCTCAGAAGGCCACGGGCATAGCGATCTTGAAGCTGATTTTCCAGCGTCGCATCGTAGGCGATCACCTGACCGGGCGCAACAATGCTATCACTGGAGACCCGCTCCGTCCAGGTTTCGACCCGGTCTGGCAGGGTGTCCACATCCCATTCCAAAGCTATCCCGTGAGAAAAGTAGTGATAGGCGTGCGTCTCACCGGTATCGACAGGTTGGATCTGGATTTCACCGATTGAGAAGTACGAACTATAGTACCTATAAAGGATTTCCACCGTGATGGGATCACCACAGAAGTCATGGCGAACGTTGACGTGGCGCCAAGTTTCACCATAAGGAAAGCTACCTTCCCAGACCTCCTGACCGTTGATCTTCATCATAAGCCACGGGGTCACATCCGGGTTGTAGTTGTAAAGCACATAGGTGGAAAATCGCGCGCAGTTGGTCCGAGTACGAGAATGTTGCTCCAGCTCAAAAACCTGGGATTCCAGCGACAGGACGTTTTGCTCCGAGACCACACGCGGATTGAAGCCGTAGACTTGCTCCTGTTTGTCGCTCAAACCATCGTTGTCCGTGTCCGGGTTGAGCGGGTCGGACGTAACCAACGTGGTCAACGGGGCGCCTTGAGCGTCGACCGCGTAGACAAACTCCCAACCGTTGATTTCCTCCGCGTCGGTCAGCCCATCCCCATCGGTATCGGCAGCGAAAGGATCCGTGCCGTAAAACGCTTCCCAATAATCGTTCAACCCATCGTTATCGGCATCCGCCCGGTTGGGATCGGTGCCGGTTTGGATTTCGTAAAAGTCGGACAGGCCGTCCCCATCGCTATCGGCAGTCGCGTCATTGGGATCGTTGCCACCGGCGGCTTTGCTGCGCAGGCCATCCCCATCGGCATCGACCAACGTGGGGAAACGTGCATCCCAGGCCAAGGCAACACTGTCATTGCCCCGATGCGCAAAGGTCATAAACTCATCCAGGGTGGCGGGGAACACGTCAAATTTGAACTGTGCTCCCAAGTCAATGTGCAGGGTCTCATGCTTCGGGCGCAGGCGACAGTCTGTACCCACACATTCCTGCACCGGGATAGCGTAGCCCTCGGCCAAAAAGAGCGACGGACTTTGATTCAGGCCGGCTTCAGTAAACGTCACGTTATAATGATTGTTGACCGTCTGTTGGATCTTAAACCGTCTCCGGTCTATGATGCTCTTCGCTATGTAGGTCCAATCATCGTACATCTGCCCCAATTGCAGGGCGCTGTGAATATCCTCGTCGTCGGAGGTGACCAGCTTATAGCGGAAGGTCGCACCGCGTAGAGCGGCATCGGTGTAATGCAGAATATAGGCCGCGCCCCGGGGGTCATTGGGGTTGTTACGATACAGCTCCGTGGTGACGTCGGCGCTGACCAAAAGCTGGTTACCCACCACCAGCCCGGTGGGGTTGAGGAGATCCTGGCGGAAATTGTTAAAGGTAAGCCGGTCTTTGGCTTGCAGGTCAATCACGGGATGGTAATTGTAAATCACATATTGAATTAACTTGGTCGCCAGGCCAGAGACGCCCCCGCACAGCCAACTCCCGACCGCGGACTCCTCGACGTTGCCGCCGGTTTCCACATCGATGATCTTGCAGACCGCCGCGGCCAGGGTGTCAATCAGGCCGATGACGGCGACGATGATCTGGCCAATCACGGGGATAAAGCCGATGGCCACGATAATCACCGAGACAACGATCCCGGCGATCACGCCCGCCAGCGCTATGTTAAAGACAAAGGACCCAAACGTGATGCCGGCGGCAATCACCTGGTAAACAAACAGGCCAATCGCCACCGCAGCTTGCACAATCAGGCCAATAATGGCCGCCGCGATGGCGACTTTGCTGGCTATATTGGCGCTGGACTTCATCGCGTTGAGCAGCCCGCCGGCCTCAACCGCAGTCTTATACGCTTTTTGCACCGTCTCAACCACCGACCGCACCTGCTTAATCACGGTGATGGCTTGATCCAGATAGCGCAGGAGTTTAACAACCGATTTATGGACGCCCAACTTGGACCCCAGATATATGGATAGGGAGATGACGCCTCCGGCGGCGATCAAGCCCAGCTTCAGTTTGTTGGTGGCAAGGTACTTAATAGCCCCCTCAAGTCCGCCGGTAGCCCCATTTTTGATACTGGCCAGGAAACCAAAGAATTTCTCTTTCAGGGAGCGGTTGTCCGGTCGCGTGCCCCACATTAGGGTGATAGCGATTTTGCCTACCAGCGGAAGCACTGCCTTTTCAATCACCTTTTCCGCGATGGGTTGAGCCACTGTTTTGGCGGTTTGGGCCTTGCTGACGTCCACTTTCAATTCATGATCGGTACTTTGAGAGGAAAGGGACACAGATTTGTCGCCCAATTTCACAATGCCATGCACGCCCTGATAAAGGGAGTAGTAGAAGAGCTGGGCGGCAATCACCCGGCCCTGATTCGCCGTTTCGCCGCCGGGCACAGCTTCGAAGACCTTGCCGAAGGTCTGTTCCATCGCGGCCCAGTAATCCTCAATCGGGTAGGCTTCCCACGCGCCAGCGCCTTTATGCCGGTAGGGCGACCAATTGACGCCGGCCAACACCTCCAACGGCACGGCCTTGGCGCCAAGGTTCACGGTCAGATGAGGGTCGGCAATGCCGCCTTCTTGCTTACCGGCAGCGTTGATAATCTGGGCGTCCATATCCAGATTAGCGGTGCGATAGTGTTCCTGTCGCACAAACATAAGGGTGGGATTTTCGACTTTGGCCTCGGCGCCGGTGATGAAATAATCGGCCAGGATTTGTTTGGTATGGGTCATGGGAAGCGTGGCCAGTTCCGATTGGTCCTGCAAGGCGAAAGTCTTAATAATAAAGGTCTCTTTATCGAAGCCCCACCGTCGATCATCGCCAGCGGGAACGGGGCCACCTCTATCCAGGCGACGTCCAAGTTCCGCTACCGTGACATCCTGCCGGCCGGCCAAAAACGTTTGATCCAGGGCATCGGCCAGCAGCCACAAGTTTTCTTCATAGTCTGGGTTGCGTTCCGCATAGTCCGGGTTCTCAAAGATCACGCCCACGTCAAGGCCGTGGTCCTCGCGAACGTCTAAGCCGGTCAGGAACCAGTCCTCAACATACGTGTGGATGATGCCGTTGTGCTGTTCCCAGTTAGCAGTATCAGCGCACCAGGCATCGTAGCGCTTTTCCGATGGTTGGTCCGGCATAAACGTGTCCGGCACAGGCTTACAGGTATCATGCAGGCCCTGCATAAGCCAGACCATGCGCACCTGGTGCGCTTTGCCGAAATCCTCGCTGGTGGGCCGATAGAGCATCCGGGCGGAAAAAGCCACCGGCGCGTTCCCAATGGGATCCCGGGTCAGGTTGAGGGGGATATACAGCAACAGCGACCCTTTCAAATCCTTAGGCTGCACGGCGATGCCATACGTCTTTAGCGCAGCAACGTCCACCCAGCTTTCTACCCAGGCATCCATCGCCGCAGCATCCTTGTAGGCGTTGCCGGAGGGTTGAGGCAGAGACGGTTTAGCGCTGACGCCTGCTTTCACCGGCAGGCCACCAAATCCCGGTTGGGCCGGAACGGTCAGTTCCAGCATGGGGATCAAGCGCAGGTCCCCATTCGCCCCCGTGCCCGTGGTGTCAAAAGTGGTGTTGAACACGCGCTGAATCTGGCCTTCGGTGTCGTTAGCAGGCCAGTCCAGCACATTGAGCGTGTACCACAAGTGCGTGGCCTGCGTGGGCCGCAGTTGGAAATCCACAAACACCGGCTTATTTAGCGACAAGTCTTGATCCCACCCCAGTTGCAGGTTAAAGGGCGTGTCGCCAAAACTCTGCAACGCGCCCTGGGCATCCCGCCCACTGCCCATCACTGTGGTTGGAGACAGGTCAACAGAATCGGGAACGCCATCGCCGTCGTCGTCAAAGTCCAAAGCATCAGGCTCGCCGTCGCCGTCAGTATCCTCACAGCTTTCCGCGCTCCCCACCTCGCGAATAATGACCGATTGACCATCTCGTATCTCGATGTCGCGCAGATTCCAACATTCCAACGTATCCGCGCGCCCATCCTTATTGGTATCGGGATCTAGGGGATTCAGATATCGGTGCTGGCCGGTCTGGGTCTTAAAGCCCCGGACCTCTACACCATCGCTGATCAAATCGCCATCGCTATCGGGGTCGTTGGGATTAGTGCCTAAGCGAAGCACCTCAACCCCATCAGAGAGGCCGTCTCCATCACTATCGGCGTTTTTGGGGTCGGTGCCGAGATACTCTTCCAGATCGTCGGGCAAACCATCCCCATCCGTATCCGTAAGATTGGTGTTGTCAACAAAGCCAGAAGCTAAAGCCGGGGAGAGCGCAGAAGGGAGCGGCAGCGGATTAGGGCTTTCAAAATTGGCGGATCCCGCGGGATGTTCCGGAACTGCAGGATCCGTGGTGGGATCAAAATCAGCCGTATAAAGCATGGCTTCTGCTTCACGGGCCGCCTCTTGTTCTGCCTGGACCTGTTCATAAGCGGCGCGTTCGGTCTGCTGCTCCTCAGAAAACGCCCAAACCTGCTGGGCATTTAGGAGCGGTGTTAAGAGCATGGAGAGCGTAACAGCCACGGTCAGGCCGTTATATACCCAGGGGGATTTCCGCTTCGTCACAATCAGAGCCGAGACGGCCAAGAGAAAGGCTAGCGCGCCCCAACTAAACCCCAGACGCTCAGCCCGTTGAAGCGTGACCAGCAAGGTGGAGAAGGGCGCGTTTATACCGCTCGTGGCTCCCGGCGAAGCGCCCCATTCGGAAAAATCTGTGGTGATGGCGGCGGTTACCTGTTCCAAGTCCGCAGGCGGGAAGGCCAGGTAGAGGATCTGGCGCAGGGGTAAGCCCGCCTCATCGATCCAGAGTTCGCCGTGGCCGGTCATATCCACGTACTGCCCGATCAGATCCAGGCTTACCCCTTCCGGCAGTTTACCTTGCCGCCGCATTTCTCGCTCCATCTGAGCCCGCATATATTTAGCAAAGCTCAGGCCATTGACATCGAAGGTGTAACGGCTGAACGTCACCGCGGCGCGCTGCTCTGTACCGACATTCACGATATTCTCAGCGGCTGAGAGATAGCTCAACAGATCACTGTCGGGTGCAAACAAGCCGGTGACATCATCTACTTCCTGCCATTCCTGCGAGCCAACCCGCCCCAGGGATCTACCCTCTTCAATCTTCAACTCAACGGCGCCTTGACCGGTGGGGATATTACCGCCCTCCACCCAGAGTTTCATCTGCATCCTCTGCTCGTTGAGGTTGGTTTGACCTTGTATGTAGAGTTTCTCTTGGCTGCTGCCCAGCCCTACGTTTTCAAGTTTGGGCAGCGGGTGGATGGTTTGCTCGATGGTGGTATTAAAGCGATAAGCGCCGATGTCCTGCGCGCGCTGCCAGGCGTCTTGAACCTCACCACTATCCAGTGAAGGCGCGGTCAGCCCCGATAAAGGAGGGGCGAACCATAAGACTAACGAAACGATTAAGACTAAGACGGGCAAAACCCTAAAACGGCGCTTTTTCATCCATATAGCGCCTTTCCCTTTCAACCCAGTGATAAGCGTCAGGATAAAATCCGCCCGCTGCTTCCCGTTATCTGATGACTTCATTGTATTCTCCTTGGCCCACAAAAAATAACTTCGTAAAAAATTAACACATCGAACCATCATCCTAAACCCTGCAACATCTCGAAAAACTCCGCCGCTGAAAAACCTGCCAACAAGGTATGATCCATACCAGCAGCTTGTGCTCCCGCTATCTGCTGCGGTGAGGCTACCAATGTGATGCAGCAGGCGCGAGGTAACTGGGCTTTGATACCCCGCAATTCATCCCAGTTGTCATAATCGCGCGAGAGAATATCGAAGATGAGGAGGTCAACCACCCTAGACTCATCAGCCACTAACGCATCCGACGATAATCCTCCTCCTGGCGCATTGAGCAGATCCAGGTCAGGGATAGATTTGAGGAACGCGAGCAATTCCCGACGGGGATTGCCCTCGGGCGTCATAATCCATGTAGTCAACAAAATGCGCCTCCATGTGTACAGTTTAGCACACATGGAGGCGCGTGTCATTAGTAAAAGGCTTATCTTTAGCTAAGATTTTACTTATTTTTGAAGGGGATGTCACATAAGTAGAACCGGCTCTTCAGGAGTCCGCCGGGTGCAATTGTACTATCTCCACCCGCAACCTGGTAACGACGCCAAAAAGGTCTATGATCCCCACAAACGCGCAAAAAATCGTTGCTTTCAGGGCGATCCAAAAGATCCGATAAGGTTTTCCTTACATCCTGACCTCAAAAGATAAGTAAAAAAACTTAGCAAAAAATAAATAAAAACTTAATGACTTTCCCGCTGACTTATGGTAGAGTTTAGCGATGGATATATCCATCCTTAATTCCTACCTGTCGTCCATCAAGACATCGTAGAATAGCGATATTCAGACAACCTCCTATATATGCCAGTTTTTCTGCAGAATTCTGGCGACTGCTCCTGGATACGCGAACACGCTATAGAGTGTTCTGATAGATGACACCCACTTAGTTAAAACCTTAGTCCCTGGAGGAAATCTATGAAAGTAAAACCCTGGCTGTTCAATATTCTCTTTAAGTGCTTGTCACTTCTGAGTGTGGGTGCGCTTATCTTTGCGACTGCTCCGACAGTGTTAGCACATCCCCCTGAATATTTACTAGATGGGCGGATCACCAACTTCATAAAGAATAAAATCCACTATCCTAACGCCCCATCAAATTGCACCGTAGGTAATGGTAAATCTATTACCCTCATCAACGAGGACGATACCCAACTCACACTCGAAGAAGTCGTAATCTCCAATATCACGAACAACGGCTGTGATGTAAAGGGCAAGCTACGGATCCAATTACCAGGCAACAATGTGACCGTCGATGCATCTGGGTACATCGATCAATACGATAATTTCTACACTCCTTACGGCAGCATTGGGCCTATCTCACTCAACATCGCCGGCTTTATCTTGAGCTCGCAAAACAGCGATTTCAAAAAGGACACGCTGCGCCTGACCTCGCCGTTTTTCGGCGCGCCGCCTTCATTGGGCGGCACCAGCGTACCGCTACTTAAGCCCCCCAAGATCACATCGGAAGGGCTGGAATTTGAGCAGACAGTCAGCACTAACCCCATTGATATCGCGCGGGACGCGGGAGTGAAGTTCCCAGAGTTAAAGCTGAAGAATGGTGTAAAATTCGCCGGGCTGTCCGGCACGCTGGAGATTAATAGCACCGGCTTTGGCATCTCAGCAGAAGGGCAGATAGGGATTCCCGGCATGAAACCCGCCTTCCTCGAAGGCGATCAGGCATGCTATATCGCGGCCAGTTTCGGCATTTTCATTGACAGCCAAGGACGTCAAGTGATTGAAGTTCGCTCGTCCGAGGCCACACAACCGGTCCCGGTCTTGGTAACAGATGATTTAGTCGTGAATGACGGGGCCGACCAACTCAATGAAGGCCTCCCAGCAGGCATCACAGCATCAATGAGATCCGATGTAGTAGCCGACGAGTGTCGGGCGCCCGAAGGGTGCGCCTTACCAATCCCTATTCCCGGAACCAGTAACCGGGCTTGCATTAGCGAAGTAGGCTTAGGGATGGGATGCAGCCCCGGCATCAACCTGGATGGCGGCTCTGCGGGCGGCACAATCTGGCTGACCGAAGTTGTCGGCAAGTTCTACTTCAAAGATGACGATGCCAGCGTTGAATTGAGTATGACCTTTGAAATCACCCCTGTGGTGCTGGAGTTCCTGGGTAGTTCCGCCATCTCTATTGAGGGAACAGGTCGCTTGCAATACTACCCTCACCTGGAGATGTCCATCGGAGCGGCTGTCAAATTGTGGGTCATCGAAATGGCCAGCGCCAAGGTGGCTTACTCAGCTAAGGACGGTGTAGAAGTGCAAGGGCAAAGCTACGTCGGCGGCGGATGGCGCATTTCGGGTACGGTCAAAGTTTGGGGATCGGGCAGCACGGGCTACTTGCACTCCTTCGACGGCGAACCCAATGCTACCGGCGCTTTCAAAGTTTATTTAGGTATCAACAAGGGTGAGATCTTAGATGTCTGCACACCGATACCCTATGTAAAATACTGTTGGAAGACGGTTTGGTGGTGGGCGTGGGGATGGCACAGTACGCAAGTCAGATATCCCTGCGGCGTCGGTTTCTGGAACCAGTGCGTCACGGTGCCGCCCGAAACAATCTGGCTCGGTGGCGTCGGAGCCGATATGGGAAAGTTCACCGGCGACATCTGGGGACTCAAAGGCTACGTCGGATTTTGGACCTACCGGCCGGGGTTCTTTGTCAATTTCGCCACCGGCGAGACGGCCCTCGGCGATATGAACCATTATCAGCTTGTGAATTCTCGGCAAGCGACCCAGGCCCTGGCCCGCTGGCAAGCAGCACAACGCGGAGAACTTTCCCCGAATACGCCCCTGGATACCCGCTTTGTGTTCTCCGACGATGCCGCTGATGCTAACAGCATAATCATAAGGGCGCCTAATATGGTGAAAGAGGGCGATCCCGTCCAGCTTTCCCCCATGGCCGCAGCTTATCGAGCTGCCGGCAGCCTCCGCAGTGCGACGGACGCCATCACTAAAACTCATGTGCTGACGAAGACCAACACCGCTTTCGTGATCAGCACCAATAAACCCATCACGGTCAGCCTGATCACCCCAGACACCACCGACCTGCCGGCTGACCTGCGCAACACCGAGATCACCCCGGATAACTACACGACGTTCAGTCCCACGCTCAAGATCTCCTACGGACAAACTATGACCTACACCGAGCCGGTTCCAGATCAGGCCCGCTGGCGTTATGTCTCAGCCCTCCCCATCCCACTCGGCCCAGTTGATGTAAAATTGGATGACCAGCTCGTGTTTAACGACGTGATCTCCTATACAAGCTATACTGATCTGCCCACCGGCACGCACACGGTTGAGATCATCCCACAGGTCGGCAATTCCATCACGGCTACCTTTGAGGCGGTCGCGGGGCAAGACACCACCGCACTCCTATTCGCTGAGGGAGATACGCTAAACGCTAAGGTGCTGAGCGATAACAACCAACCTCCAGGCAACGTAACCCAGAGTAAAGTCCGCTTCGTGAACCTACTCTCGGCATCTGACCCCGTCACACTGACGATGAATGATACCCCCTTGATAGTTGATGTTCCCGAGGGTAGCGTCTCCCCCTATCAACATCCAGAAGCCGGCGCCTATACGATCGAGATGGACACCGACATCACGAACGTGACCAGCACGGTAGACCTCCCCATCGGCAGTGTCTACACCTTCATCGCAAACGATCAAATCGTCATCAGCGGAACGGAAACCATCACGGCGGTGACGCTCTTAACGCTCCAGGATGCTGTCCAGAAAGTTGTCACCCAAACCGAGTACGTGGTCAATCAAGCTCCCATCGGCGAATGGCAGGTGAAACTGACCGGGGACATTACCCAAACTGGCTGGCTTCTGGACGTTTTCGGCCCGGCCAACCCCCCGGTTCTCAGTGACTTTACGATCAATCCCGCCAATCTTGAAGCCGTGGAAGCCTCGCTGCGCGTACAGTCAGATTATGCCCCTACCCACTTATCCTTCTTCGCCAATCCCGCAACGATTACCGAAACGATCGTGTACACCACAACAGAGGGCATCACTGAAACCGCGGTGGCGCCGATCTTCCAGGGCGCCAAAGTCCATTCCATGTCGGTCGCCAACCTGGATCAACTTAGCGGCAATCAACCCATCACGGCACAGATCGACCTATCCGGCTTTGAAAGCGGGGATTATTACCTGTGGGTTCAGGTGGAGGATGGTATCAGCCCCGCCATCAATCAATATGCGGCGCTAAAAACCCGGGCACGCTCCCATGGGGCGCGCACGGTTCGGGTGGCCGATCAACACTTCTCTGAGCAAGTCTTGACTGAAGGAGCTGGCGTCATCCACATCGATCACACGGACTGGTTTATGGATCACTTTGCCACAACCACGGCCATCACCCCCGAATTGCACATCGAGGTCTGGGATTGGGAGCCATGTGGCGATCCTCCAGCCGCTGACTGTGAGTGGGTGGACGGTGAATGGGGACGCTGGGTCTTCGCGGACTATATGCCCCTCTACTACGAGTGGACGCCGAGCGACCACCCCGATACTGACAGTTACATCGCCTACATTGATGCCGTGGACTCCGATGTGATCACCCAAACCCAGGTCTTCACCCTCACCGACACCCTATACCAGATGTACGACGAGAATAACGAACCCACCGGGGGAATCGTAGGGTCGTATGGATGGCGAGACGTTTATCCTGATGAGATCTACACCCTCGCGATCGGGGCCTACGACGCGGATACCGGCATGATTGACCGTTCCCCGCCCCTCACATTTGAAGTTCCTCTAGGAGATTTCAATCTGACCGGGCCGGAGACGATGGTCGTCCTCAAACCGGGCGCTGCTACGACCACACGGTTAATCTCCTCAATGTCGGAGGATCTGTTCTACGATATTGACCTATTCATGGATTTGATGAATGTCCCCTACGAAATGGATGCCGATTTCATATCGCTCCGGGGGCGCGCGTCAGAATCCGTATGGATCTCACCTCGCGCGCGACTCAAGCCCCTCAGTACAACGTGGGCTAATCGTCAAGGTTTTGTAAAAGCCTCGCGGCTTTCTGTCGACGGTGGACCGACTATGCGGGCGGCACTGACCAATTACGAGGATGAAATTGGGATTGTCATCACCTCGACGCCGACCCTGGAACCTGGCTACTACACTCTCAATTTTGCCGCGTATGCCGGCCCGATCACTCGAACAGCACACATCAACATCTTCGTACCCGACGCCACTATGGCAGGGTTACACCTGACCCCGGGCATCAGTCAAACTATCCGACCTGGACAAACACTTACCTACACCCACCTGCTCACCAATACCAGCACCCAAAGGGACGATGTTGTGCTGGACGTGGAAACGCAATTAGGCTGGGACGTAGCTCTACATGTAGCCGGACAGACTCTGGAGACAACACGTTTACCGCTGCCACTGGGCCCCGGCGAGAATACCGAGGTCAGTTTACTCGTAACCGCACCGGATAACGCCGCCAGCGACCTCATCGAACACATCACTCTCAAAGCCACATCCAGTCTTTCGAGCGCATTCTCTGCCACGGCTGTGGATAGGGCGGCGGTGGGCTTAGTCCCGTCATTCACCTTCGGTCCGAACCGCGCTCTCACGGTTACAACTAATAGCCAGGCTGTTTACAGTCACACCCTCGCCAACACCAGTAACGGCCCATTAGACTTCACTTTCCAGCATACCAGCAGCCAGGGCTGGGACGTCAACTATCGTCCTGCGTTCACGCTCGACAGCGGCCAAGCGGCCACCACATGGATGACAGTCTCCATCCCCTCCGGCGTTGCGAATACAATCTCACCCGTCATAGACACCACTCACTTTACAGCCACTGCCGCTGGCCTGATGCAGAGCGTGATCAATGTGACCACAGTATACAGTCCGTCACCGTCGGCAATTTACTTACCGCTTATTATGCGAAATCCTTAAGCGGTACTCACAACACTCAATTTCAATTTCAACTTAAGGAGGTTTAACATGGCAGACGAAGATAAGGATAAGAAGGCTCCGATCAGGAAACCAGGGAGTGGCAAGAAAAAGAAGCGGAGGAAGAAGGGATAATTAATTCTTGCCCAATAACCGTAAACGCGCCCACGTGTCATTGCCGTGGGCGCGTTTATATTTCGGATCTTTGGGAGTTCGTCGGATGCAACCATGCCACGCTCCAGCCGTAACTCATTAGCTAGATAAAGCCGAAGCTTGATGCCAATCCCCACCGGAAAGATTTGCGCTTTCTGTCGAATCCAAGTATGCTTGATACAAGATTATGCTGTCATTATCGGATGTTCAGGCTGAATTCATCCAGTCCGTGGGCGAGGAGGTTGTTCCCATGCGTTTTTTCAACACAGCCGGGCCGGTCAACTGTGAGGATCACTATTGCTTGCCGCCGCTACACCGCTTCAATCTGGAGGAGGTGCTATCTCTGATCCAACAGAAGAAATACTTCGTCCTGCACGCGCCGCGCCAAACCGGCAAGACCTCCAGCCTGCTGGCGTTGATGGACTATCTCAACCAGGAAGAGCGCTATCGCTGTGTGTATGTGAATGTGGAAGTTGGACAATCTGCACGCGAAGATGTCACCGCTGCGATGCGTGCTATTCTGAGTAAGTTGGCCTGGCAAACACAGCACATTCTTGGAGATAATTTCGTGGACGCGACTTGGCCCTCGGTGCTGGAAAACAGCGGCGCGCATGCGGCGCTGAGTGAAACTCTGGCGCGCTGGGCGCAGCACAGCCCCAAACCATTGGTGGTGCTGATCGATGAAATTGATGCGTTAATCGGCGACACGCTGATTGCCGTGCTGCGGCAATTGCGCGAAGGTTATGCCCAACGCCCGGCGCTTTTTCCACAAAGCATCGTACTCTGCGGCGTGCGGGATGTGCGTGACTATCGGATGCGCAGCGCGGATGGCAAGGAGGTCATCACCGGCGGCAGCGCCTTCAACGTCAAGGCCGTCTCACTCCGCCTGGGCAACTTCACAGCGGCGGATGTCGCCGCACTGTACCAGCAGCACACCGACGAGACCGGGCAGGTCTTCACGCCCGGCGTGATGGAGATGGTGTGGGATCTGACGCGCGGTCAGCCATGGCTCGTCAACGCGCTGGCCTACGAGGTCACCTTCAATATGCAAGCGAACCGCGACCGGACGCGGCCCATCACACCGGAGCACATCATCGCGGCCAAAGAGGCGCTCATCCAGCGCCGCGAGACGCACATCGATCAACTGGTGGATAAGCTCAAGGAACCGCGCGTACAACGTGTCCTCAAGCCGATGTTGCGCGGGACTACATTGGCCGATGTGGTCAGTCAAGATGATCTGCAATACGTCGCCGATTTGGGCCTGATCCACCGTGGGACGCACGGCCCGCAAATTGCCAACGCCATCTACCGGGAAGTTATCCCACGTGAGTTGACATTTATCACTCAACTCAACTTCGAAAGCCTGTACCAACCCGCGTGGTATATCGGCCCAGACGGACACCTGCAGATGGAGAAACTGCTGACCGAGTTCCAGCAATTCTTCCGCGAGCACTCGGAATCCTGGGTAAAGCGCTTCGACTACAAAGAGGCCGGGCCGCACTTGCTGCTCCAGGCCTTCTTGCAGCGCATCGTCAATGGCGGCGGGCGCATCGAGCGCGAGTACGGCCTGGGGCGCAAGCGCACCGACTTGCTCGTCATTTGGCCCGTGCCCGCTGCTGATGAGGTGCAGCGCATCGTCATCGAACTCAAAGTGCGCCACAAATCCTTAGAGGCGACGTTGGGGGAAGGGTTGCCGCAGACCTGGGGCTATATGGATCGTTGCGGCGCGGAGGCAGGCCACCTGGTCATCTTCGACCGCACGCCGGACAAGTCCTGGGACGAGAAGCTTTTCCGCCGCGAGGAGGTCTATCAAGGCCAGGCTATCACGGTGTGGGGGATGTGATAGCTGGCTCTATGTCACAGCGTCACCAGCCCCACGCGCAGCGCGTAGAGCGCGGCCTGGGTGCGATTTTCTAGCTCCAGTTTGTCTAAGATGTGGCTCACGTGGACGCTCACCGTGCGCGGGCTGATGACGAGCCGGTCGGCGATATCGGCGTTGTTCAAGCCCTGGGCCACCAGCGTTAGGACTTCGATTTCGCGTTCGGTCAGGATCTCGTTCAGATCAGGCGCGGGGGGCGACTCAAACGCATCGTGCATCTTGTGGAGCAGGGCCGTCGCTAACGGCGGGGGCAGCACCACGCTCCCGCCGTGGACGGTGCGGATCGCATCGAGCAGCTCATCCGGGGGCGCATCTTTGGAGACATAGCCCGACGCGCCCGCCTGGATAGTATCGCGCAGAATTTCGATGTTATCCACGCTGGTGAGCACCAGGATCTTAGGGGCATCAACTTCTCGTTTCGAGAAGATCGCTGCGACGGCCTCGCCCCCACTCATCTCCGGCATTAGCAAATCCATCAATATAACATCCGGCCGCAACTGCGCGGCTTGCTGCACCGCCGCTCGCCCATTGACGGCCTCGCCCACAACCACCATATCCGGCATCGATGCGATCACGGCCTGCAAGCCCTCGCGCACCAACGGATGATCATCGACGATCAAAATGCGAATGACTTCGGTCACAATTATGACTCCTTAACAAAGCAACAAATTTCAAATTATGAATTGCGAATTTAGAATTTTGAATCTTTACCCAATAGCATTATTCGCAATTCTAAATTCCAAATTACGGAATCGGCTACCGGAAAGTTTTCCCAAAAGCAAAAACAACAAATTGCGAATTTAGAATTTTGAATCTTTACACAACAGCACTATTCGCAATTCGCAATTCTAAATTCACAATTAGAGGACAACGGCAAGCAGACCTCGATGCGCGCGCCCGCCCCCGGCGCCGATGCGACGGTCAGTTCCCCGGCTAACGCTTCCGCGCGCTCCTGCAAGCTCTGCAATCCCAGGCCCTCGGAAACGCAGGCCACATCGAATCCGCAACCATCATCCGTCACACTCAGGCAGACCTGGCCCGGCGGGGAGCTTATCGCCACGGTGATCGCACGGGTGGCGGCGTGTTTCAGGGCGTTGTTTAGCGCCTCCTCAGCGATGTAGTACAATGCCCGCTCAATCTCATCCGGCAGATCAGGCCCCGGCTCATGAGTCAAAAGCACCTGAATCCCCGCACGCTGCTCGACCATCTCCAGCCGCCGTTGCAGCGCGCCGACCAGGCCCGCCTCCGCCAACCGTGACGGGCGCAGGCGATAGATCATCAGCCGCATCTCGCGCAACGCCCGCGCCGCCGATTCGCTCAGGCGCTCCAGGTAGTGAGCCGCGCGCTCGATTTGCTGCGCGCCCAAGAACCTGTGGGCCGCATCCGCAAACAACACCTGTGAGTAGAGAAGCTGCGTCACGGAGTCGTGCAGATCGCGGGCCAGGCGTTGCCGCTCCTCCCAGATCGCCATCGCAGCCGTCCGCTCGCGCAACCGCGCATTCTCGATGGCGATGCTCAATTGCTCCGTGACGCTCGTCAAGACCTCCAAATCCTCCACGTTGAACAGAAAAGGCTCCTCTCCAAAGATGATCAGCACGCCTAAGATCCCGTCCTCATCGGCGATGGGCAGGCTGACCAGGGTGCGATAGGGGAAAGGTGCATCCTGATCAGCATCGGGAGCGAATAGCGACGCCACGCGGGGATCGGAGGCCAGGTCGTGGATGAGGAGCATCTCGGTCTGCGAGTGCATCGTATCCAACACGGGAAGGCTGTTCACCCACGAGAGCAACGATGGCGCGAGAGCGTGCGTGGCGAGTGGGCGCATCCGGCCATCCGCCTCGTCCGTCACCAGGACGAGGCCCGCCGTCGCGTCGACGCCGGCCACGACGCGCGCCAACACCGACGACAGCAGTTCCTCGAGCGGCGCGGCCTGCCCGACGAGCGCAGCGACCTCGTAGAGCGTAGCCAAATCCCGCGTGCGATCCACCACGCGCTGCTCCAGCGTCACGTTGAGCGCGCGCAGCGCCTCATCCGAGGCCCGCAGTGACGTGACCATGTGGTTGAAGCCGTGGGTCAGCCGCCCGATTTCATCCTCGATCAGCACCGGAACGTCGCCGCGCAATTCGCCGTGTTCCACGCGCGCCACGGCTTCCAGCAGGCGGGCGAGCGGCGCGACTAACCCCACGCGGAAGGCGCGGGGAAACGCCCCGACGATGAGCGCGGTCGCGCCGAGCAGCAGCGCCAGGA
>CAZCAI010000024.1:0-36950 GCA_964496595.1 uncultured Anaerolineales bacterium | reverse complement strand
CCTCGCAGGAGGAAGGTTGGCCGACAGGCCTGTCCAGAGGCCTTTAGTCCTCGTCTCCCCTCGAGCAAATTCATCCGCAATCTTTCACCCAATTCCCAACATGAGCCTTTATTCAAAAGGAAGGTCAATTTCTTCTTCACAGAGGGGTGTCTGTTGGCCGCGCCAGGGCAGCCAATCCAAGAAATCAGCCAGGGAGCGGGTGCCGAAGATCTCGAAGCGCTGGAGGGTGTAGAGGCGATCCGCGCTTTGACGCGGCGTGCTGCCCATCGCGACGGCGGCGTCGTAGCCGGCCTTCTGGAGCAGTTCGATGGTGGCGCCGGTGTAATTGCTGTAAGGATACGCGAGGCTGGTGACGCTGATGCCCAAGGTGGCCTCCAGCGTGGCTTTGGAGCCGGCGATCTCGTACCAGGCGGTTTCCTCATCTAACGCGGCGAGGTCCGCGTGCGTGCGCGTGTGCGAGCCGATCTCCATGCCGGCGTCGACCATCTCCTGGAGCTGCTCCCAGGTGACGAAACGCCCGCCGACGGGGTAGGTGCTGGGGATGTAGAAGGTGGCCTTCATCTGGTACTTCTGGAGCAGGGCGAAGATCTGGGTGTATTGCTCGATCCAGCCGTCATCGATGGTGATGGCGACCGGGCGCGCGGGTAAGTCGCTCTCGTCGTTGATCGCGGCGACGACCTCGCTGATGGTGACGGTCTCGTAGCCCAGGCGGCGCAGCAGCGCCAGTTGCGCGTCGAAATCCGCCCGCGTGAGGTTGTAGCGCGTGGTGCTGCGATGCTCGTCATCCTCCAGGGTGGCGCGCCCCACAAAGTGATAGAGCAGGATGGGGACGACGACCTCGTCCTCGCGTGGGTTTTCCGTGAGCTTTTGGTGGGGCCGGCAGATGGCGGCGCGAAGATCGACGTCCTCGGCCAGGCGGGCGTCCAGGATGGACATATCGGGCGTCGGGGTGGGGGTGGGCAGCGGTGTGGCGGTTGATGTGGCTGTCGGCTCCGGCGTCGCTGTCGGCGGGATGGGGGTGGCCGTGGCGGTAGGGATCGGCGTTGAGGTCGGCAAAGGCGTGCTCATAGGGCGTGGCGTGGCGGTGGGGGTGATGGTGTCCTCCGGCGCGGCGTTGGCCGGCCGCGAGGTGGTGATCGGCAGGTGTTTGCCCACGAGGACCAGGCCCAGCAGCATCATCACGGTGAGGATCGCGAGCGCGTGGTATTTAGTCTCCATCGCTCACGCTCCTTTGTGGCCCTTGTAGCCGCGCGCCACGATAAAGGTCTCCCAACTGCCCTGGCGCGAGGCGTCCGGCGCGTGGATTTTGACCCGCCGGAAGGCGCGCTTGACGTCGCGAATCAACAGGGGCAGATCCTCGCCCTCGAAGACCTTGATCACCAAGTTGCCCTGGGGCTGCAACAATTGCCGGGCGACTTCCAGCGCGGCGTGCCCCAGCTCCATCGAAAGGACGTGATCGCGCAGCTTGATGCCGCTCGTGGCGGGCGCGGCGTCGCTCAAGATCACGTTGGCTTGCTTGCCCGCCGCTGCGATGACGCGCGTCTGCACATTGGGCGCCGTCATATCCCCCTGGAGGATGGTCACGCCGGGAATCGGCTCGATCTCTTGGAGATCCAGTGCGATCACCTGGCCCCGATCCCCAACCAACTTCCGCGCGACCTGCGACCACGAACCGGGCGCCGCGCCCAGATCGACCACCACATCGCCGCGCCGGATAATTTGAAAGCGCTCCTGGATTTGGAGCAGCTTATAGGCCGAGCGCGCGCGATAACCCTCCTCCTTCGCTTGCTGGAAGTATTTCTCTTGATGTTGCTGTTTGCGCCAGTGTGATTTACGACTCATCGGGCTGTGGGGGCGATTCGGGTTGCTCAGTTTGGACAAACGTCTGGAAATCCGGCAGCAGGTGTTGGGGGATGCGACCTCGGATGTGGGTGCCGGTCGGCAGATGCTCCTCCTCATCGATCAGGCCGCGCTCGTGGAAGACGCTCACCATATCGCCGCGCTCGAAGGGGATGAGCACGTCTAACGGGTACATCTCCGATTCCAGCACCTCTTCGATCTCCGCCTTGAGCGTATCGACGCCGTAGTTGGCGAGCGCTGAGACGGCCACGCTATCCGGCATATCTGCCAGCGAATCTTGAATGGCGTGCAGATTTTCCAAACGGTCGATCTTGTTCAGCGCGTTGATGATGGGCAATTCGTGCGCGCCAATCGCCTCCAACGTCTGGTAGACGGCCTGCGCTTGATCTTTCGCTTGTGGGTGGCTGACATCGATGACATGCAGGAGCAGATCCGCCTCTGTGACCTCCTCCAACGTGGCGTGGAAGGCCTCGACGAGTTGTGTGGGGAGCTTCTGGATGAAGCCGACGGTATCGGTGACCAAGATCACGGTGCCGCCGGGCAGTTCCACGCGGCGCGTGGTGGGATCAAGTGTGGCGAAGAGCTGGTTGGCGACGTAGACGTGCGCGCCGCTGAGGGCGTTGAGCAGCGTGGACTTGCCGGCGTTGGTGTAGCCCACCAGCGCGACCGTCGGCAGGCCGCTGCGCCGCCGGTGCTTGCGATGGCGGGCGCGATGCGCGCGGACATCCTCCAGTTCGCGCTTGATCTGGACGATGCGGCGCTGAATGGCCCGCTGATCGATCTCCAATTTCGTCTCGCCGGGGCCGCGCAGGCCGACGCCGCCGGTGCTCCCGCCGGCGCGCCCGCCCGCCTGGCGCGTGAGCGCCTGCTGCGTCCACGTCTGCGTGAGCCGGGGCAGGCGATATTCGTACTGCGCCAGCTCGACTTGTAGACTGCCCTCGCGGGTGTGGGCGTGCAGCGCAAAGATGTCTAAGATCAGCCCGGTGCGGTCGATGACCTTGACATCGCGCCCGAAGATGCTCTCCAAATCGCGCTGATGGCGGGGCGAAAGCTCATCGTCGAAAATCACCACATCGACGTCCATCATCCGCACATCCTCGGCGATCTCTCGCGCCTTGCCGGCGCCGATGAAGGTGCTGGGGTGGGGGCGGTCAAGCTGTTGCACTGCCTGCCCCATCACTTGAAGATTGGCGGTCTCGGCCAGGCGATACAACTCCACCAGCGACTCGGACGCCGGCCAGGCATCCTCGATGTACTTGCCGTCGGGCGTCCACTTCCAATCCACGCCCACTAAATAAGCGCGCTCCGCCGGGGCGATGGTCTCTTTAACAGATTGACGTGTATTCATTGGCCTCCTCGTTGGCCTGATTATCGGTTGGTCCGTCGTGCATCAGTGGTTCATGATAACCGGAATTCGACGAGGGGCAAGAGATGGGGTGGTTCCGGGGGTAAAACGGGGAAGTGCTACAAGGACAGGGCTGATTACAGTTGAGATTCGCCGGGCAGTGAACTACCCGTCTCAAAGCTGAAGTCGGCTGAAAGCCGACTCAATCCCGGGGATGGTTCACTTTCCAGGATGATTAGGTTTACATTCTGTCAGCGACTAAAGTCCCTTCGAGAGGCGCTGCGCGCCGGGCATCCTCCTTCGAGGATGCGATAGGCCGTCTGCGAAGGCAGACGGTTGGCCGCCAGGCCTTTCCAGGGTACTTCAGTGCCCGTAGAAGAAGGTTGGATACAAAAAAGTGTCAACCTATTTCTGAACCATCCCCAATCCCGGGAATCATTCTCCATTTCAGTCGGCTTCGAGCCTGCGATTTATCTGCGGGCTGGATCAACACCTCCGCCTCACAACTGCCGCAGGCAGATGACGGGTTCCTGCGCCAGGAGGGTGCGAAGGGTGGCGAGGTCGGGCAGGTGGAGCGCGGATGCCATCGCCGCGTCGATCTGGGCGCGGGTGTCGTCGGCGTCCATCTGTGGGAGGGGGAGGAGCGTCTCGTGGCTGTGTTGGTCGTAGACGGCGGCCAAGGTCGCGATTTGGTCGGCGGTGAGGGCTGTGACATCTAAGAGCGGGAAGTTTTGCAGGCTGCCCTTCTTGAAATCGATCCACGCGCCTTCCGTTTCGTCCCGGCTGGCGAGAAGAAAGAGCAATCCCAGGGTCGAGTTGAGCCACAGAGCTAACGCTTTGTTGGCTGCTGACCCATCCACATCCTCTCGCAAGGCAAAGCTCCACCAGACATTCGAGAGTACCGGTCGCGGCAGATAGACGGCGGGCGTTCTTTGCGTATTGAGGCGCAATCGTTCGGCCAGCAGCAAGCGCCCGGCTAAGGGCCAGAGTTGTTCCGTTCGGCGCAGCGGACGACCGTTTTTCGGTTGGCTGAGAGGCTCCAGATAATAATTGGCGGATTGGGCCATCGTCTGAACCTCTTCCGCGCTATGGCCCCAGAAGGCGGGATAGGCCGTGGTGTGCTCAACGCGATCAAAGCCGTCATAAATATCGCGCCGGTCGGGGCCTAAAACGCCGAGGCGCTGGAGCGGGGTGAGGGGAATAGCATAGGTTTGGCTATATCCGGGTAGTTTGAGCCGCCCGCGCAGCAGGTGATAGGCCGTGCGGATAAGATCGCCTTGCGCGAAGGCGCAGGGGAGCATCCAGCTCTCACGCTGGCGTAGATCGGCCCAGGGGTAGGCGATGGCCTCGCCCACTTTTTGTCGTCCAACGCGGAGCGACATCGCGCCCTGGCCGTCGACAATATCCGGCGGCGATTGCTGGTGCAGCACCTGGACAACGCCCAACGCTTCGTAGGCGGTCTGCGGATTGCGCCAGAGATTGATCGCGGTGACGCGCGCGTCGTCCGGTGCGGCTTCGGTGCCATTATCCGGGGTTGCATCTGCGGGCTGATTTTTGCGCGCAATGAGCAGCACCTCACTGAGGCTGGTGCTTTCGGAGAAATTCCACTGTTCTGGGTCTTGGCTGACGATGAGCGTCTCAAGCTGATAGCCCTCGCGGAGCAGCTCGCGGGTTTTGCCCCAGGCCACGCCGGAGATGAGAGCTTTGGGCAACACCAGCGCGATGCGTCCGCCCGGTTTGAGGTATTTATCACCAATGGCGACGAAGATCGCGCCCAGGCCCGCCGTGGCGCTGGCCTGGATGCTCTGTTGGCGGAGTAACTTGCTCAGTTCTGTGCGCATCGCTTGGCGCTCGGCGTCGGGTGAGGAGCCGAAGAGCAGGTTGCCGCCGACGCTGCGGGTGAACGGCGGATTCATCACGCAGAGGTCTAAGCGCGGGGGCGTGGGGACTTCGATGGTCTCGACGCCCGCGCCGGTAACGCGCTGGCCTTGGGAGACCGCGCCAAAGAGATTGGTGAAGCCCTCCAGGACGTATTGCCCTTCGTGCAGGAATTCGATGCTGCCGAGGTGATGATCCTTGCCGCCCAGCGGCAGACTCACGAGATTCATCTTCTCGAAGGTTATCTCCGGGGCGCGCATCGCCAACGTCGAGGCGGTGAGGTGAATGGCCGAGGCCAACACATCATAGCCGTGGATGACAGAGCCGACCAGCACCTGCTGCATCTTGTCGAGGATAAGCTCCTCCCCGGCGGCCGCCGTCACGCTGATGTAGTTGTGCGCCAGCGCATCGGCGGCGGCCATCAACAGCGTGCCGGTCCCGCAGGCCAAATCCGCCGCCTGGAAGTTGGCGAGCGCATCCAAATCGTGCCAGGCGATCTCCCAATCCTCCGCCCTGAGCGCCAGGCGCAGCAGCAGCGTCGCGGCGGGAATGGAGGTGTAGTAGGTGCCCAGATATTTGGCATCCGCCAGCAGCCGATGATAGACGCGGCCCATCAGATCGTGCCGGAGCGCGGCCTTGTTGCGCACAATTGCCCTGGCGGCATCGATGAGCCTCTGAAAAGCTTTGAGGTCTTGGCTAGAGCTTAGATTTATGACTATTTCTCGGGCAATGTGAAAGATTGGGTAGTAGTCGATATTAGCCATGATATCGGTCCAGTGATCAATAAATGCGCCTGAAATGTCATCGTAGGACTTGAATTTATCTAAGGGCTGGACTTGGGCATTGAGGTCGGTGAGAATTTCTTGGAAGATAAACGCATTGGTTATTACTAGGCCGCTGATGTGAGCAGCGGAGAGGTAGTGAGCCTGTTCATCCTCAGTGTTGGCCGGTTTGCTCAATCCCAGGACATTGGCCAACCGTTGAATGACACCCGGCTTGTGGACGACAGAATAAGCGAACCAAATAATCGCCGTATCCAATACCGCGACGGCCTCGGCCACGACATCCTCCTGCACAAGTTGTTTGAAGGCTAACGTGAGCGCGTTGCGCAGGTAATCGATGTCGCCGCGATGATAGTCGGCGGTCTGCGATTCCGTGAGGATGGCGATATCGAACGTGGCGGCGGCCATCTCCGATTTCACATCCTCGGCCTCGCGAAGCGCCGTCGGGTAGACAATCGCAATCGCAATCTGCGCGATGCCCTGCTCCAGGCGGCGCTGCGCGGCGGTCAGCGCTTTCTCGTGTGCGTTGGGCGTGTCGGCGACTTTGCCCTCCAAAATCACGCGCAGGCCGGCGTACGCCACGACGACATCGGGCAGGCTCCGGCGCTCGCCGCTGCTCGTGATCGTCTCCGGCGCGCTGATGATGCCGCGATCCCGGAGGAGTTCGGCCAGGTAGACATTGAGCACTTCTTCTCGATAACGGGGCATAAGGACGCTCCTAAATTAGGGCTTCACCTGTGGTTGGGGGGCAACTTGCCCCGTTCATCATTTGAATGGGGGTCTCCAGCTCGGCGTCCGCCTCGGCAAAAGCCGACATCGTCTCGCGCAAATCTGACATAAAAAGAGGGTCGCTGGCTACTTTTCCCATCTGGTTCAGCTTGTCAGCTTCATCAGCCGGATGGCCCACTGTATCAGTGATGAATTGCCGTTTAAGCATCGTTTTAGCCATGTCTCACCTCTCAAAGTTTAACTGTTGTGTGACGGTATTATACTGGACTGCTATAGTAGTTCAAGAATTCAAAAGTTTCCAGGCGCCAGATGTAAACAGCGGTTATCCTTACCCACGATAGAGCGCGTGAGGTTTATGATGATTGCCATTTAATGGATTGCCCTTCATGTGTTAAAATAGGGACATGAATATGGAAAATATAGCACGAGTCGAGATCGAAAATCAGAAAGAATGGGATCACGCGGTGGCGCGGTTGGCGACGCCGCATGTGTTGCAATCCTGGACGTGGGGGGAGCTTAAATCGGAGTACGGATGGCAGCCGACGCGCTGGCTCTGGCGTCGCGAGGGCGATCCGGCAGCCGCCGCGCAGATTTTGGTGCGCGGTCGCGGGCCGTTGCGCTTTGGGTACATTCCCAAGGGGCCGATACTGGATTGGTCGGATGGAGCGTTAGTGGAGCAGGTGATCGCGGAGTTAGAAGAGTTCGCGGCGCGGCGCGGATTGGTGCTCCTCAAGATCGACCCGGACGTGCGCACGGATACGGAGACGGGCGAGGCGACTTTGCAGACGCTTCGGCGGCGCTCCTGGCAGCGATCGTTTGAGCAGATTCAATTCCAGAACACGATGCTTCTGGACCTCCGCCCGGAGTTGGACGCGATTATGGCGGAGATGAAGTCGAAGTGGCGCTACAACATCCGCCTTTCGGCGCGGAAGGGCGCGACGGTGCGCGAGGTGGGGGAGGCGGCGCTGCCGCTGCTCTATGAGATGTATGCCGAGACCGCGCAGCGCGGCGAGTTCATCATTCGCGAGCGGCAGTATTACCTGGATGTGTGGTCGCGCTTCATCCTGGCCGATTTAGCCATCCCCTTGTTGGCCGAGGTGGACGAGACGCCGGTCGCGATGTTGATCCTGTTGCACTTCGGCGACCGGGCGTGGTATATGTACGGCGCGTCGCGCACGGTGCATCGCGATTGTATGCCCAACCATCGCCTGCAATGGGAGGCGATCCGGCGGGCGAAGGCACGAGGCTGCACGGTCTATGATCTCTGGGGCGCGCCGGACGAGTTGGACGAGAGCGACCCGATGTGGGGCGTCTATCGCTTCAAAGAAGGTTTTGGCGCGGCGTTCGTGCCGCACATCGGCGCCTATGATTATGCCCCGCGCGGTTGGCTCTATCAGTTGTATGCGCTCATTCGACCGCGCCTCCTGGCGTGGATGCAGCATCGCTATTGGGAAGCGCAGGCTGCGGAAACGCAGGCTGCGGAAGCGCAGGACTCGGAATCGGACGCGGCGGCGTGACGAGGCGAATGGAGAACGTATGCGGATTTTAATCACCGGCGGCGCGGGCTTTCTGGGCAGCGCGCTGGCGAATGCCTTAGTCGCGCGCGATCACGAGGTGCTGGTCTTAGATGATCTGAGCGCCGGGGAGCAGACGCGCTTGCGCGCCGGCGTGCTCTTCCATCGCGGCAGCATCGAGGATCGGCCCAAGCTGTGGACGTTGCTCCAAGGCGTGCAGTGCGTCTATCACATGGCCGCGCGCGTGCTGGTGGCGGAATCCATCCTCTACCCACGCGAGTACAACGCGGTCAACGTGGGCGGCACGCTGGCCCTGCTGGAGGCGATGCGCGATGTCGGCGTCCCGCGTCTGATCCTCACCTCGTCCGGCGCGATCTATGGTGAGCAGGAGCGCCAGCCCGTCACGGAGACGATGCCGCCGAATCCGCAATCGCCCTACGCGGTGAGCAAGCTCTCGGCGGAATATTACGCCCACACCATCGGCGCGCTCTGGGGGATTTCGACGCTGGCGCTGCGTATCTTCAACGCCTACGGCCCCGGTCAGCCGCTGCTGCCGGCCCACTCGCCCGTCGTACCGCGCTTTTTGCATCAGGCCCGGGGCGGCGGCTCGCTCGTGATCTTCGGCAGCGGCGAGCAGACGCGCGACTTCGTCTACGTCGGGGATGTCGTCCGGGCGCTGATCGCGGCGCTCCGCGCCGCCGACGTGGATCGCCGCACCATCAACGTCGGCAGCGGCACGGAGACCTCCGTCAATGAACTGGCCGAGACGATCTTGACGTTGACGGATTCTTCCAGTAATATCATTCGCAGCCCCGTGGAGAGCGGCGGCGTCTCCCGCCTGCGCGCCGACATCTCGCTGGCGGAGCAGTTGTTGGATTACGCGCCCCAGGTCGATTTACGCGCGGGCCTGGCGCGCATCTTGGAGAAGGATGAACGGTTCTCGTAACGAACCCTTGAACCTCGGAGCGAAGCCGTCAAGGCTGAAGCGGCGTGGCGTTTCTTAAATAACTCGTAACGGCACGCCATTTCATTTCGTGCCTGACTACGAACAAAACATTAGGAGGATATACGATGCTGATTACGCACGCAAAGGTTGCGACCTTGGGGGATGATCCCCAGTTGATTGACGATGGCGCGATTTTGATCCGCGATGGGCGCATCGAAGCGGTCGATACGACAATGGCGCTGGCGACGCAATATCCAGAGGAGACGCGCTTAGACGCCGACGGCCAGGTCGCGCTGCCGGCCTCGCTGTGCGGGCACACCCACTTCTACGGCGCCTTCGCGCGGGGATGGGGCTATCCTGGCCCGCCGGCCGCGCGCTTCAGCGAGATCCTGGAGCGCCTTTGGTGGCGCTTGGACAAGCAACTTACGCCGGAGGACGTCCGCTATTCGGCTCGCGTCTGTCTGGCGGATGCGATTCGGCACGGCGCCACCACGCTCATCGATCACCACGCCAGCCCCAACGCCATCGCTGGCTCGCTGGACATCTTAGCGGAGGAGGTCGTCGCGTCCGGCCTCCGCGCCGCGCTCTGCTACGAAGTCACGGATCGCGACGGCCCGGAACGCGCGCAGGCCGGCATCGAAGAGAATGTGCGCTTCCTGCGCCGCATGCGAACGGCCCCGCATCCCCAGCTAGGGGCCTCCTTTGGCCTCCACGCCTCGCTGACCTTGAGCGCCGAGACCTTGGCCGCCGCCGTCGAGGCCGCCGAGGGATTGGAGACCGGCTTCCATATTCACGCCGCCGAGGGCATCGAGGACGTCGAGGACAGCCTCGCGCGCTCCGGCAAGCGCGTCATCCATCGCCTGCACGAGGCGGGCATCTTAGGCCCGCGCACCATCGTGGCGCACGCCGTCCATGTGGATGAAGGCGAGATGGCCGTCTTAGCGGGCACGGAGACCTGGGTCACGCACCAGCCGCGCTCGAATATGAACAACGCCGTCGGCTTCGCCGAGGTGGAGAAGATGCTGGCGCAGGGCGTGCGCATCGCGCTGGGCAACGATGGCTTCAGCAACAACATGTTCGCGGAGATGAAGGTGACCTACTTGGCCCACAAGATGGCCCAACGCGATCCCCGCTCGATGCCGGCGGATCTGGTCTTCCGCATGGCCTACGACGCGAACGCCGAGCTGGTCAAGCTCTTCTGGCCGGAGCAGCAGTTGGGCGCGCTGGCGCCCGGCGCCACGGCGGATCTGATCTTAGTCGATTATCATCCCACCACGCCGATGACGGCGGGGAATCTCCCCTGGCACTTTATCTTCGGCTACGAGGCCTCGGCCATCACCACGACCATCAGCGCGGGCCGCGAGCTGATGCGGGATCGGCAGGTGCAGACGATGGACGAAGAAGAGATCACCGCGCGCTCGCGAGAGCTGGCGGCGGCGATCTGGGAGCGCGTGGCGCGCTAGGCGCTCGCGAGGCGATGATGCGCATCGATGTGGTGACGCTTTTCCCGGAGATGTTCTTCGGGCCGCTGCAGGAGAGTATCCTGAAGCGCGCCCAGGAGCGCGGCCTGCTCTCCGTGGTGCTGCACCAGCTCCGGGATTACGCGCTGGATCGCCACCAGATGACGGATGATACGCCCTACGGCGGCGGCGTGGGCATGGTGCTGAAGCCGGAGCCGATCTTCCGCGCGGTGCGCTCGATTGTGGGCGCGTCTCAGGATGAAGATGTCCCGGTCATCTTGATGACGCCGCAGGGCCGGCGTTTTACGCAGGAGATGGCGATGGCGTGGGCGGAGCGGCCGCGGCTGCTCTTCATCTGCGGTCACTACGAGGGCGTTGATGAGCGCGTGCGGCAGCACCTCGTGACGGACGAAATCTCCATCGGTGATTACGTCCTGACCGGCGGGGAGTTGGCCGCGATGGTCGTGATCGACGCGGTGGCGCGCTTCGTTCCCGGCGTGTTGGGCGCATCCGAGAGCGCCGCGCGCGATTCGCATGTCTCCGGCTTGTTAGAGGGGCCGCATTACACCCGCCCGGCGAACTTCGAGGGGCATGATGTGCCGCCCATCGTGCTCTCCGGCGATCACGCCGCGATTGCGCGGTGGCAGCGCGAATCGGCGCTGCGCCGGACTTGGGAACGCCGCCCGGACATGTTGACATCGGCGTCGCTTTCGTCCCTCTCAGAAGAAGATCGCGCGTTTTTAGATGATTTGAGCGAAATCGAATCGAGTTTGGGTGAACCTGATGTGTGATCGAAGCGTACTTAAATACAAGGCCTCGATAGCCCGTAATAGCGTAGAAGAAGGAGGATGTGTGCATGGATCCAGACGTGGGGAATCCGACCTGATTGAGCGGTTGCAGGATGGGGATTTGACGGCGCTAGGAAAATTGTACGAACAACATAAGGATTTGGTCTATCGTACGGCGTTGGCTGTCTTGCGGGATGCGCGCGCGGCGGAGGATATTCTTCAGGAATGTTTCGTTCGGCTGTACAAGTATGCCGATTCCGTCGATGCTTCGCGGCCTTTAAGCCCCTGGCTCTATCGCGTCACCGTTAATCTTGCTTATGATTGGTCGGCTAAAAAACAACCGCCGAGCCATCCCTTGGATGAGGTGTTGGAGTGGCTTTCTGGGCTGCCGAGCGTCTTTCCCGCGCCGGCCCATCGCGCGGAGGAGAAAGAGACCTCGCGCATGGTGCGTGAGGTCGTCGATGGGTTGCCGACCCCGCATCGCGCGGTAGTTGTCCTCTATTATATCGAGAACTTATCGGTGAAAGAGATCTCGGAGATGTTGGATTTGCCGGAGGGCACGGTGAAATCGCGGCTGCACTATGCCCGTGGTCGGCTCCGAGATATGTTGGACAAACGCCAGCGGCCAGTCCCCGAGATGACTTATGAATTCACATGAGTATGATGTCGAAGCGTTAGACGATTTATTCCGGCATGCGTTGGCATTGGAGCGCCAGGCTCGCCCCCCACGCCATGCGTGGCGGCGGGTGTTGAAAAATCTAGGCTTTGTGTCATCGCGCCAGCGGGAGAGCGTCATAGCGTTTTTTCATCTATTCGGCACAATAGATCCCTTTATGATGACGATGAGTCCTCTACAGACAGGAACGGCAGAATTCTCTCACGTCTTGCCTTTTGTGGGAACGATGTTTAATCAGATGTTGGATCTGCGGATGATGATATGATGCCATATCGAGGCGCCGGAGTGAGGGCCTTTTGGATTTCACCGGACAACTGCCCGTCCTGAATCGGCTATGCGCCCGCATTACATCTGTATCCTTATCAGATTGCCCGTGAGCATCCGAGAATGACAAATTTCCTGTTATCCGGGGCGAGTGAAGGATTTGACTTGAAGGTTTTGGTGTTTTAGTATAAAATGCCTTATAATGTCTTGTGATATAATGGGAGTTAAAATAACTCGTTTTGTAATTATCCTTTTACAGACAGTTGATGATGTCTGGTTTCTCTTTCATAGTGGGCTCCCTTGAAATCCTCTCGGCTTGCCAAAAGTCGAGCTCGCAGAGCTATCAGTCTGTCTGCTCGGCTGTTTGTTGCGAAGTTGGAATTTTTTGAGGATTTTGAATCTTGTTTGTGGATGCGACGAGAAGTGGGCTATAAAAGGAGGTGATGTGACGCGGCAAATATAAAAAAAGCTTTTTATACGATTTTGTTTCAATAAGTCAAATAACTATGTAACCAGGAGGAGAAATATGCTTAGCAGGAAATTGGTTGGTCTTACTACCCTGATAGTGGTAGTGAGTATGTTGTTGGCATCCTGTGGTACACCGGCGGAACCCGAGACGGTCGTGGTGACCGAGGTTGTCGAGCGCACGGTCGAGGTCGAGGTCGAGCGGACAGTCGAGGTCGAGGTCGAGCGGACGGTTGAGGTCGAAAAGATCGTCGAGGTTGGCCCCGATCTTGAGGATCGTCAGGGCGCCTTGATGGACACCATCGTCGTGGTCGAAGAGCCTTCCGCAGAGCAGGCGGTCACCCGCCTTGAAGTTGGTGAACTTGATATTTATGCCCATGGCGTCAGCGATGCTGACATTGCGGCGACGGTTATGGAATCCGACAATCTCGATTCCTATACGTCCTCTGGCTCCTACAACGAACTGACCTTCAACCCCGCCGGCCCCGTTTTCGAGGGCACCGGCAAGTTGAACCCCTTCGCCGTGGCGCGCGTACGCGAGGCTATGAACTATCTCATCGATCGCAACTACATCGTCGAGGAGATCATGGGCGGTATGGGGACCCCCCGTTGGACGACGTTCAACAGCGCTTCCAACGACGCCGCAGCATTGGCGGACGTGATCCGAGGGATCGAGTTGAAGTACGCCTACAACCCCGAGATGGCCGATGAAATCATCTCCGAGGAGATGGAAGCGATGGGCGCGACCCGCGAGGATGGCATGTGGATGTATGAGGGCGAGCAGGTCGAGATCATCGTCCTTATCCGCACCGAGGATGAGCGCCGGGAAGTCGGCGACTACGTCGGCAATCAGTTGGAAGACATCGGCTTCGCTGTCACCCGCGATTACCGCACCGCCGCTGAAGCGTCCCCCATCTGGATTCAGGGCGACCCTGCGGATGGCCAATTCCACGTCTACACCGGCGGCTGGATCACCACCGTGGTGCCGCGCACGCTGGCCGACAACTTCGCTTTCTTCTACACCGATATGGGTTTAGGCTTCCCACTGTGGCAGGCTTATGAGAACACCCCCGAATTTTACGAATTGTCTGAGCGCTTGCTAAACAGCGATTTCTCGACCACTGAAGAGCGCCGTGAGATGTTAGCGCAGGCGCTTGAATGGTCGCTAGAAGATTCAACCCGCATCTGGGTGAACGATAGTGCGTCCATCACACCCAAGCGTACGGAAATGTCTGTGGCTGCCGACCTGTACGGTGGCGTCAGCGGCTCCTGGCTCTGGCCCGTGACCATCCAGCGTGAAGGTTCGGTTGGCGGCTCCACGAACATCGGGATGCCCAGCATTCTGTCCGAGCCTTGGAACCCCCTCGATGGCAGTAACTGGATCTACGACATGATGCTCATCCGCGCTACGGGCGAGATGGGCTACGTCCCCGATCCCTACACCGGCCTGTGGCTGCCGCGCCGTTTCGAGCGCGCCGAGGTCGTCGTCGAAGAAGGTCTGCCCGTCTTCAAGACTTTGGATTGGGTCGATCTGGAATTCGCGTCTGAGATCGCTGTGCCCGACGACGCCTGGGTGGATTGGGACGCCGAAGAACAGCGCTTCCTCACCGCCGCCGAGGTCTACACCGAGACGGAGATAGTGAAGCGCAAGAGTACCGTCTACTATCCCGATGACCTTTTCGACACCGTCAAATGGCACGATGGCAGCTCCTTCTCCATCGCCGACGTAGTTATGGCTATGATCATCACCTTCGACCGCGCGAAGGAAGCCAGCCCCGTGTACGACGAGGCGATTGTGCCCGACTTCAACTCCTTTATGTCCAGCTTCCGCGGTATGCGCATCATCTCCGAGGACCCGTTGGTCATCGAGCACTACAGCAACTACTACCAGATGGATGCCGAGCAGAGCATTAACAGTTGGTGGCCCTACTTCGATCAGGGGCAAGGCTCCTGGCACGCACTGGCGTTGGGCCTGATGGCCGAAGCGGACGTGGAAGCTGCATTTACCTCCGCGAAGGCTGATGCCAACGAAGTCGAGTGGCTCAGCTTCATCGCCGGCCCCACCATCGAAATTCTGGAAGGGCAGTTGAATGCGGCGCTTGAAGAAGGGACCATCCCCTACGAGCCGACGCTGGGCCAGTATATGACGGCCGATGAGGCGCAGGCTCGCTTCGAGAATCTGGCAGAGTGGTTCCGCCGCCGTGGGCACTTCTGGGTTGGCACCGGGCCGTTCTACCTGGAGCGCGCCTTCCCTGTCGAGGGTACGGTCGTACTACAGCGTTTCCGGGATTACCCCGATATGGCCACTCGCTGGTTGGGCTACGCCGAGGCTCCCATCCCCGAAGTTGCAGTGGATGGCCCCGGTCGCGTGACCATTGGCGAAGAGGCCGTTTACGAGGTCGCCGTTGAGTTCGCAGGCGCCCCCTATCCTCTCGAGGATATCAGCGCCGTCACGTACCTGATCCTTGGCGCCACCGGCGAGGTCGTTTATGTCGGTGAGGCAGAGGCTATTGAGGACGGGTTGTGGGAAGTCGTGCTCGACGCAGATGTGACGGGCGATCTGGAAGCTGGTTCTAACCAGTTAGAGGTCGTGGCCGTCTCTGAGCGCGTCGCTGTACCCAGCTCTGACTCCCTCTCCTTCGTGACAGCTCCTTAGTTCCATTGTGGATGTTTGGCCGGGGGCGGGCGTTGGCTCGCCCCCGGTGCTTAATCTTCTTCAACACGTTGTCTTGTGAGCGTCAAGTGATAGCTGTACGGGTCTCATTCAGTTCTTCGCGTAATAATCCGAACAGACACAAGTTATTCTTGGCGCGATTTTAGCGAGAAAGAGAGGATCGTGATTATGTCTGAAAATGCTCTGCCTGGGCAATCTGATGCTGGGCCACCGGCACAGAAGAGCGCTTCTTCCTCTGGTATGCTACTGAAGTTGCTGCGTTATACAGCCCTCAAACTGGGAGCGCTCTTTATTGCAGTCGTTATCGGTATCTATTTAGTTGTTTTGATCGCTAATATGGGCGGGTACGTGGATCAGATGGTCATCGGCCAGGCCCGCGAGCGGATCTCGTTGCAGGTAAGTCTGGACCCGGAACTCAAGCAACTCCCCACAGAAGAACGTCTCAAAATGATTGATGATCTCGTGGCGATAGAGGAGCGGCGCTTGGGATTGGATCAACCGTTCTTGATCCGCAGTTTCCGATTCCTGGGAAATGCGTTGACGCTGAGGTTAGGACGGTCGCAATTTATGTCTAGCGATAGCGGCTCCCGCCTGGTGAAGAACATCATTCTAGAGCGCTTGGGGCCGACGTTGCTGTTGATGGTGACGTCGAACGTATCCCTGTTCTTTATCGCCCTCTTCTTCGCCCTGTACCTTTCGCGGAATTACGGGAGTCTCTTGGATCGGGCAGTTATCGCACTCTCCCCCATCTCCTCCGCGCCCGCCTGGTTCTATGGGGTTTTCTTGATCTTGCTCTTTTCCGCGGTGTTAGGCTGGCTCCCCTTTGGCGGGATGGTAGCGGCGCCGCCGCCCGAAGACCCTCTGGCGCGGGCGCTCAGCGTCGGACGGCATCTCATTCTCCCGGTCGCCGCGTGGACGATCAGTAGCTTCTTTGGGAGCGTCTACAACTGGCGCACCTTCTTCTTAATCTTCTCAATGGAGGATTACGTGGAGTTGGCGCGCGCGAAGGGGCTGTCGGATCGGCAGGTGGAACGGCGCTACATTCTGCGCCCCACGTTACCCAACATCATCACCAACTTTATGCTGATGTTGATCTGGTTGTGGCAAGGCGCGACGATTCTGGAGACGATTTTTAACTGGCCCGGTTTGGGACGGTTGCTCTTCCAGGCTGTGGGCCTCTTTGATTCGCCCGTGATCGTCGGCAGCGCGGTGATTTACGCTTATCTCCTGGCGGGCACCGTTTTCTTACTGGACTTCATCTATGCCCTTGTTGATCCCAGGGTGCGTGTGGGCAGTGGAGGAGCAGGCTAATGAAATGGTTAAGGCGAACCTTTGAGGACATCCGTCAGTATCCCTCGGCTATGGGAGGGGTGGTGATCATTCTGGTATTAATTTTGATCTCGGTTTACACCGTCATTGCCATTCCATACGACGAGGCCATTCGGCTCTGGCGAGGTGGTGAGGAGGTGTGGGGTGATAATCCCCGCCTTGCTCCACCGGCGTGGACTAATCTATTCCGTCGCAAGACGTTACCGGAGACGATTGTACTTACCCCCGAGGATGAAAATGTAACCAAGAGCACGGGCCTCATCTCCGAGGATATGTACGACGTGACGCTGGAGTATACTTTTGAGTACCCCTACGATGAATTCCCCCAATCGATGAACCTCTTCTTCACCACGGAGTATGAGGAGCTTGCGCCTCACCTCTCCATATCGTGGATCACCCCGGATGGGCGGGAGATCCGGGTCGGGGATATGAGCGCTGACCGGAAGCTCACGTACCGCATCGATCAGGACTCACGCTTGATCCGACGATTGGATGGCGTGGAGCCGCGTTTTGGCCTCTTCGCCGATCCTGAACAAGAAGGAGATCCGGTTCCTGTTAAGGGGACGTACACGCTCTTGATCGAGTCGACCACGTTTGAGGAGGCGGCGGATGTGGACGCTAAGCTCGTGCTCTATGGCACAGTTCACGGCCTGGCGGGCACCGATCACCAGCGGCGCGACATCATGATTGCGTTGCTCTGGGGGACGCCCATTGCCCTCGCGTTCGGGCTGCTCGCCGCGGTGGGGACCACGATTACCACGATGATCATCGCCGCCATCGGCGTCTGGTACGGCGGGGTTGTGGATAGCGTGATCCAGCGCATCACCGAGATCAATATGCTGTTGCCCTTCCTGCCGATCCTCATCATGGTAGGCACATTTATGTCGCGTAGCCTTTGGATCATCCTGGGATGGGTCATCGTCTTGAGCATCTTCGGCGCCGCGATCAAATCCTACCGGGCGATTTTCTTGCAGGTCAAGGAGTCGCCCTACATCGAGGCGGCGCAGGCCTACGGCGCCAGCAACTGGCGCCTGATCATCTACTACTTGATCCCGCGTATCATCCCGGTGCTGATTCCGGCGTTGGTACGGTCGATCCCGTCGTACGTGTTCCTGGAGGCATCGCTGGCCCTGTTGGGTCTGGGCGACCCGGTGTTGCCGACTTGGGGTAAATTGATCGAGGACGCCCGCGCTAACGGGGCGCTGTACAGCGGGCTGTACTACTGGATTTTGGAGCCGGCAATCCTGTTGATGGTCGCCGGTCTGGCCTTTGCTATGGTGGGTTTTGCTCTAGATCGGATCTTCAACCCCCGCCTGAGGGAGATATAAGCCATGGCTGATAACGAACTGTTACTGGATGTGAAAGATTTGGTCTTGCAATTTAGCACGACCAAAGGCGTTGTACGCGCGGTAGATGGTGTGAATTTCCAACTGAGCCATGATGAAGCCGTGGTGATTGTCGGAGAGTCGGGGTGTGGTAAGACCTCGCTGGCCAGAGCGATCTTGCGTCTTTTGCCCAGGAACGTCCATGCGTACGGCGGAGAGATCTATTTAAATGGCATGGACGTGATGGAGCTTAACGATGAAAAGTATCGGCAGCAGGTACGCTGGCTACGGATGTCCATGGTGCCGCAGGCGGCTATGAATGCGCTCAACCCGGTGATGAAAGTGGGAGATCAGGTAGCTGAGCCGGCTATTATCCATCAAGGGGTGAGCAAGGAGCAAGCGCTCGCCCAGGCCAGCAAGATGTTTAAGCACGTGGGCGTGCCCCAGGACTTTTTGCATCGCTACGCCTTTGAGTTGAGCGGCGGCATGCGTCAGCGGGTCGCCATTGCGATGGCGTTGGTCACCTCGCCAGATCTCATTGTGCTTGATGAGCCGACCTCGGCATTGGATGTGTTGACGCAAGCTAATATCTTCAACGTCCTCAAGCAGATCAAGAGCAATTTGGGCGTCAGCTACATTCTGATCACCCACGATATTGCCACCTCTAGCGAGTTGGCTAACAGTGTGGCCGTGATGTACGCGGGCCAGATGGTGGAGCGGAGCGACGCGCACCGGTTCTTTGATCGGCCCCTACATCCCTATTCCCGGAAATTGATGGATAGTGTACCGCGTCTGCGCGGCGATCAGGAGCCTGACTTCATCGTTGGTCAACCGCCGAGTTTGCTTTCGCCTCCGACCGGCTGCCGCTTTGCCGATCGCTGTCCTGAACGATTCGATCGTTGTGATGAAGATCCGCCAGTTTTCGAACAGGGCGGGCGCTCGGTCAAGTGCTGGTTGTATGCGTGAGTGGGAGGTGCGCTTTTATGTCCGTTGAAATGAAGGCCCAGAGCCAGGATGAGGTGTTGGCAATGAATGAAGTAATGAAAGAGGGAAGCACGGCATCGAATGATGCCCTATTATCGATTAAAGACCTGCGGGTTTGGTTTGAGTTGCGCCGGTTTGGGTTTGCGCACGCCGGGTACGTACGAGCGGTTGATGGCATCACTTTCGACTTGGATCTCGGTAGTACCATTGCCATTGTCGGCGAGAGTGGTTGCGGTAAGTCCAGCTTAATGAAGACGATCTTGGGATTGAATACCCCCACAGAGGGCAGTGTTACCTTCAATGGTTTACGGTTAACCAAGCAGAAGGGAGCTGATCTGCGGAAATATCGTTCGCAGATCGGGTTCGTGCAGCAGGATCCCTACGGCGCGCTGGCGCCTTTTATGACTATCGAGCGAATCTTGGAGGAACCTCTGATCATCAATGGGATAAAATCCAAGGAGGAACGTCAGAAGCGGATCCACAAGGTGCTGCGAGAGGTCAAGATGGCGCCGCCGGAGGAATTTCTTCCTAAGTTCCCGCATATGTTGAGTGGTGGACAGCAACAGCGCATTGTGATCAGCCGGGCGATGCTTCTGGAACCCAAACTGATCGTCGCGGATGAACCGGTTTCAATGCTGGACGCTTCGGTCCGAGTAGAGATTCTCAAGCTGCTACGAGGGCTGCAGGAAACACATAACTTGGCCGTGATCTACATCACGCACGATCTTTCCACGGTGCGGTACTTCTCCGAACGGGTCTTTGTAATGTACGCCGGGCAAGCGGTAGAGAAATGTCTTATCGACGATCTGATTCGCGATCCCAAGCATCCCTACACCCACGCGCTGTTGGCTGCGACCTCGGATCCCGATGCGAATAACGCAACGCGACTGCGAGATGTGCCGCCCGGCGAACCGCCTAGCCTGGTCAATCCGCCCACCGGTTGCCGGTTCCACCCGCGCTGCCCGCACTTTATGGCGGGGCTGTGTGATGTGAAGGAACCCCCACACTTTGAGCCGGAGCCGAAGCACCTGGTGGCCTGCTGGCTGTACAAGGATTAATGTAAGTTGGTTGCCCCGTGGAAGCTGATTGGTATAGGGCTGGTATTAGTGATCTTGGGGGTCATCGGCCCCTCGCTGATGGTCTTGGGCATGATTGAGTCCACGTTTTGGTTAGGTGGTTTATCCTATTTGTCCTCTACTATCGGGTTAATCTTGGGGGTGATAGGTTCAGCTTTTTACGCTCGCGAGCATTTCAAGGACGATTCGTGGCGTTGAGTTCGATCTTTTCATAATTCCATTTGCATCCCTATCCGTATCGCCATTCCCATAATGAAGTCGACGAAATCGGTCACTTGGGCTGTAGGAAAGTTTTTGGTGATGGTTGAGATTCTTCGAAATATCAGGTAAAACTCGCGGCGGCATATTCATAACCGCGAGTTTTATCTTGTCAGCTTTCTGAATCGTCCTGATCCCCAAATGTAGGACCTGAGATTGAAATGTCTGTTGAGGAGATAGAATGTCAAAAATAAAGTATCTGATGATGTCTGTCGGCATAGTGATAGTGTTGATGCTGAGTGTCACGGCCTGCTCAAGTCCGGGAGACCCCGGCCCGGCGGCAACGCCATCTCTTACCGAGGAGGCAAGCGCGCCGACAACTCCGGCAACGGAGGAACCTACCGCAACCCCAGAACCAACTCCCACCGCCACGCCGGAGCCTAAGACGTTGGTCGTTTGCCAGGGACGGGAGCCGGAAACCCTATATATGTACGGCGGCGCGTCCGCGGCGGCCCAGCAAGTCTTCGAGGCGATTTATGACGGCCCCATCGATCATCGCTCCTACGGTTACCAGCCCATCATCTTGGAGAAGTTGCCCGATTTTGAGGAAGGTGATGCGCTATTGGAACCGGTGACGGTGCAGACAGGTGATTTGGTGGTGGATAGTGAGGGTAATTACGTTGAATTGACGGAGGGGACGATGGTGTATCCCGCCGATTGTTACGCGGATGAGTGCGTCGTCGAGTTCGATGGCGCGCCGATGGAGATGGATCGCATGGTCGCCATCTTTAAAATCAAAGAGGGCGTAACGTGGTCAGATGGCGCGCCCGTCACCGCCGATGATTCGGTCTATAGTTGGGAGGTCAATGCGGATCCTGCGACGCCCTTTGGCCGGTACACCATCAATCGCTCCGCGTCTTATGAGGCAGTCGACACGCGCACTGTGATGTGGACGGGACTGCCCGGCTACATTGATAATCTCTATTATGAAAATTTTTGGACGCCTTTGCCGCGCCATCTCCTGCAAGACGAGCTAGGCTATGACGCCGGCGACCTGCTGGAGGCGCAGGAATCCACCAGGACGCCGTTAGGGTGGGGCGCTTTCACGATCCAGGAGTGGATCCCTGGTGATCACATCACGCTCACGCCCAACCCGCATTACTTCCGCGCTGGCGAGGGCTTGCCCCATATCGACACACTCATCTTCCGCTTTGTGGAGGATTCGGATGTTGCAGTGGCGCAGTTGGTCGCCGGTGAATGTGATGTCGTCACCTCAGATACCGGCGTTGCCGAGCAGACCGATCTGCTGTTACAGATGGCGGAGGAGGGGTTGGTCACACCGGCTTTCACGACCAGCACCGTTTGGGAGTATGTCAACTTCGGCATCGAGCCGGCGGAGGATTACGAACGGCCGGATTTCTTCGGAGATGTGCGGATGCGACACGCCATCGCTCACTGTCTGAATCGTCAGCAGGTCGTGGATTTACTTCTGTATGGCCATTCCGTCGTGCCCAATACCTACATCCCACCCCAACATCCCCTCCACGCCACCGATATTCTGACCACGTATCCGTATGATCCTGAGCGCGGTCAGGCGCTGTTGGAGGAAATCGGTTGGATTGATATTGACGAGGATGGTGTACGCGAGGCTCAAGATATTGAGGGCATTCGCGACGGCACGGAGTTGGCCTTCACCTGGCTGAGCACCACCGACGCGATGCGCGTACAGTACACGGAGCTGTTCCAGGCGGATCTGGCGCAGTGTGGCATTGCTGCGACCTTAGAATATCAGCCGCCGACGGAGTACTTCGCCGATGGCCCGATCGGACTGATCTTTGGGCGCCGCTTCGATCTAAGCTCCTATGCCTGGATGAGCAGCGCCGAGCCGGATTGCAGCCTCTACGCCACGGAGATGATCCCCACGGCGGCCCGAAGTTGGACAGGTCAGAATTACACCGGCTTTAGCGATGTCGCCTACGATAGCGCCTGTCGGAACGCGCGCCAGGCGCTGGCCGGCACCGAGGCCTATGTCGAAAGTTATCGCGCTACGCAGCAGATCTTCACCGAGCAACTTCCGGCAATACCACTCTTTATGCACGTGCGCGTTGCCGCGACTCGCCCTAACGTGATCGGCTTTGTACTGGATCCCACCGAGCGCTCCGGCCTGTGGAACATCGAGGCGCTAGATCTGGAGTGAGACCACCGTGTGAAACTCAGGTCTGACAGACATAGGCTGATAGTTGATCTACAAAAGAGGGAAGCGGGAGACCGGCTTCCCTCTTTAATTTATACGCTAGCGACCGGACACTTTTTCCAAGACCACGCTTAATCAGCAGATAGAGCAGATGTAAGCAGATTAGATTTCGGTTCAGATCTAAAGTCTCACAAGGAAATCAAAAAAGAGGTGCAGAGGAAGATATTTCTCTGTGAATCTTCGAGAAAATCGCCGGTAACTCTGTCTCCGTTAGACTATCTGATTATATCCATTTGCTCCATCTGCTGAGATAAAGGCATCAAACTGTCCGGTAGGTAGACAGCCCCATAAGACTAAACGGTTATAAAGCCCCTAATCTTTCCTGTCAGGTGGCTAGTCAGTTTCTCAAATTTTATAAATCGGGTTATAATTTATTGCGAAGCCAGCTTAGGCCATTCCAGGAAAACAAGTCTCCCACAAGTAAACAGTTTTATGATGAAAAAGCATCAGGTTGGAGAGTTTTAATTTGTGGAACTACCTTAGGATTTAAGGACATAATAAAATAATGGCAGAATCAGATCCCCGAATTTTAGTCATCGATGATGATCCTAAGATGATCAACTTGGTGAAAGACGTCCTCTCACTGATCCCGTGCGAAACGTTGAGCGCCTCGACGGTCAAGGAAGCGCTGGCGCATTTGAAATCGCATCGTCACAGTGAGCATAGCCTCGACGCCGTGATTTTAGATTTGCGGTTGCCGGAGGGCGAGGAAGGCTTTCATATCCTCAAAATAATAAAGCAGGATGCCGTGTTAAGTCACATTCCCGTGATCCTGGTGACCGGTGAGGCGGACGTCAAGGCCAAGGCGCGTGGTCTGGAGATGGGCGCGGATGATTACGTGACCAAACCCTTCGACCCGGTGGAGCTAAAAGCGCGCGTGGGCGTTGTCCTGCGCATCCGCCGCACCGAGCAGATGCTGCGTCATCGCAACGCGGAGCTGGCGGCCTTGGACGACATCAACCGCCTGATCACCTCCAGCTTGAACTTAGATGAGGTGCTTGTCTCCGCGCTGGAAGGCCTGGATCGCCTGGTCGAGGCCGACGCGCTCGCTGTGTTGATTGGCGACGAGGAATCGCCCTCGTGGATCGTGCGCTCGGCGCGGACGCCAGGGGGCACGTGGTTAGAAGGTCGCGTCGTCCCCCCTTCCGACCCGACGATGCGCCAGGCATTGCGCGAGGGGCAACCTGTCCTGCGCGCCGTCCAGCCAGAGAGCTTCTGGAGCGAGACCATCAACCTGACGCCCTTGCATATCCTCTGCGTGCCCTTTTTCAAGCAGCGTGAAATGGTTGGCGCGTTGGTGGCTCTGGGAGAGGCCCCGATAGATGAAGAATACCTCCCGTTGATGCAGCACATTGCCGCGACCGTGGGCGTCGCCGTCGATAACGCCCAACTCTTCCAGGATCTAGAGGCGTTCGCGGAGGAGTTAGAGCGCTCCCAGAATCAGCTTATCCAGGTGGAGAAGATGGCCGCGGTCGGGCGATTGGCAGCCTCGCTGGCGCACGAGATCAACAACCCGCTCCAGGCGATTCAGAATAGTTTGCACCTCGCGCTTCATCAGGGCTTGGAAAATGATCGTCGCCGGCAATATCTGGAGATGGTCCAACAAGAGGTCGGGAGGTTGGTGCAAATCGTGCGCCGGATGTTGGATTTCTACCGCCCGGCCTCCGCGATGAAATCCCTGGCGGTCAATAGGCCGGTCGAAGACGCCTTGGCTATTGCCAACAAGCGGTTGGAACAATCGCAGATTGCAGTGATGGTTAGACTGGCGGATAACTTACCTCCCGTGCGGGGCGTCGCGAATCAATTGGTGCAGGTCTTCCTTAACTTGATTCTCAATGCGGTGGAGGCGATGCCCGATGGCGGCAATCTCTGGGTGGCGACAGCTTATCACGCCGAACGCGAGCAAGTGGTGATCGCCTTTCGTGATAGCGGCCCCGGCATCTCGCCGGAAATTCAAGAGCATCTCTTCGAACCGTTTCATACATCGAAATCGAGTGGCACCGGGTTGGGGTTGGCCATCAGCTATGGCATCATCGAGCGGCATAGCGGCGTCATCAACGTTGAATCTCCCCCCGAAGGTGGCACAACGTTCATCGTTCGTTTACCCAAGCGTTTGAGCGGCTCCCCGGCCTCGCGCAGGAGCTCGACGAAGGTGGCACAACGTTCATCGTTCGTTTACCCAAGCAGAAGGAGGAGTCTGGATGAGCAACGTTAATATTTTAGTGGTGGATGATGAGGCCGCCGAGCGCGTCACATTGGGCGAGGTTCTCCGTCTGGAAGGCTATCATGTGACCTTGGCGGCATCTGGGGAGGAAGCCCTGGCGCTGGTCCGTCAAGAAGGCCCCTTCGACTTAGCCATCCTCGACTTGCGCCTGCCCGGCATCGATGGCTTGCAGGTTTTGGAGGGGATCTCCAAAACTTCGGAGGAGACAATCGTGATTCTCATCACCGGCTATGGCACGATGGAAACCGCGATTCAGGCTCTGCGTCAGGGCGCCTACGATTTTCTGCTCAAGCCCTGTCCGGTGGATGAGGTGCTGACTGCTGTGCGACGTGCGCTTTCCGAGTTGAAGGCCGGACGCCATCGCCGGGAGTTGGTGGCCCAGTTGCAACAGACCCTCCAACAATTGATGGCGACCGATGGGATCGATGCCAGTTTGCCGGAGCCGGTCGAAGACGACAGCGTGTTGAACATTGCCACCGTAATGTTGGATCGCGCCAAGCATATGGTGACCTTCAGGGGGGAGCCGGTGGATTTGACCCCTACGGAGTTTCGTCTCCTGGAATGCTTAATGGAACACGCCGACGAGGTGCGATCCCCACAGGAGTTGGTTCGTTGTGCCCAAGGCTACGAGACCGACCCCTGGGGCGCGCGCTCGATCATTCGGGTGCATATCCGTCGCCTGCGCCGGAAGCTGGAGCCAGATCCAGAAAACCCCCAATTTATCCTGAATGTGCGCGGCGTCGGTTATCTCTTCTCCATCCCCGACGAGGAAGATATAAAAGATGCGGTAGAGTCTGAAGAGGCGTGAGTTGCTTGCCTGATATTTTTCCGTTAGAATATGTTTAGGATCGAGAGTCTTTTGGATTTCGTCGCTTATGTAAAATATCGGGGATAGACATTAGCGTGGGGTAACATTGAGGAGTGTCTGTATGATAAATCAAGAACAAGATCGAGATCAAGCGAAAGTAGACGTGGAAGATCAAGAGAAAAAGCTTATTAAGATGCAACGATTACGTCGGGCCGTGGGGCGCTTGCGGAATTTTAGGGCCTCGAGTGAACCGCCGCCCGTCCGTAAAAAATCATGGCTAGCGCGATTGAAACAGCGATTGGGGCTGGGAGAGTCGGCGGAGGGAGACTCCTAAGGAGATATTTGAAAATTTAACTCAGGAAAGGGTAGGACTAATTTTCAAATATCCTCTGAGGGGAACGAGCATCACCAAAAAATATCCCGTAAGAGGGCGTCTGAGTAATTCAAAGGCGTTTTTGAAACTCCCAGGACTATGCACAAAAAACAGCGCGGATTGTTCCGCGCTGTTTTGATTTACCTGGGTCTTTAAGATTTCCCGCCATTACCCCATACCGATACCCGATCGGCGCCGCTTACTTGCCCCCTGTTTTGAACCGTGTGGTTTGCTCTACCACCAGAGCAAGAAGACGTTTTGCGCCGTGGTCTCTAGCTCGTTGTAACTGACCCGAGCCTGAACAATGACTTGCGTCCCTGTCTTACCCTCATTTACCGGGATTGAGGCTTGAACAAAGCCCCGGTCGTCCGTGCGGCTACTCTGTTGGCTGTTGGGAAGAATATCTCCCGTTGGCGTCTCAAGGTGGATGTCCACCGTGGCATCTTGAATTGGATCGTCGTTGTTATCGGTAACCAACACTGAGACGATCTGGCTACTCTTTTGGCTCATTACCGAGTAGCGCAGCGAAATAACGGCGCGCAGACTACGGACTTGCTGGAACGTTCCCGTTTCAGGCCGAGCTTCCAATGGTCGCAAGGCTTCGGATGGGATTCTGCTGCGATAGATGCTAAGATATAATTCCCCCAAATTTCCCACATAAATCATCGAGGTAGGGTCTTCTGGCGACCACTCTAGCTTAAGGCGCTGGAAATACTGGACGACTTTGCCGTCTTCAAAATACATCTCGCTGATCGGATAGCCGAAAATGTCGACCTGCCCGTTTTCCTTGAAGAAATCTAAGAACGTATAGGCGACCGTGTGCCCTGTCTGCGGAAAGTAAACGCGGCGCCGAGAGCGCGGCGAAGGTTCTGGAATGGGCGGACGCCGGTATTTTAATTCATCGCCCAGCAGGCCTAATTGAATTTTGTAAGGATCTGGGTTGTTGGGATGCCATTCGAGGCGCGCTTTTTGGAAATATTGCACCAAAAGACCCTGATCGATAAATGACTCGGTTATCGGATAGCCGAAGATGGCTAGCCCCCCATTCTCCTCGAAGTACTCCAGAAATCTATCATCGATGCGGTGTCCGGTCTCTGAAAAATAACCGTCATCCGCCTGGGCCAAGCTCAGTTGAGGGAAGCACAGCATCAGCAGAATGGCGAACCCTACGATGCTTCTTATTTTACGTGATTGTTTTACGTTCATCGCTTTTCTCGCCCATTGCACCTGACACTTTATCACATCATTAACTACCAGAGCTACCAGCATCCGAGGCCCTCACATCTGAGGCTCTCAAGCTGAGGTAAGAGGGTTATATAAGGATCACTTTATTACCTTTAATCTACCGCAAAACTGAGTGAAGATTGTTAAGGCTTCGTTACAGTTTGTGGTCTGCAAACTTTAGAATGTATTTGAGAATTCAAGTAAGAAATTCTGTAACTGTTTAGTTTGATGAGCGACGCTCTACGCCTGGCGAATAAATTCGCGGCTACATTTGCGAAACCGGCCTTTACCGGTTAGGACTCAGTCGCCGAAGGGCGACTTCGTAATGGTAGTTTTAACCGCCGGGCCATCTAATTTTCAAATAGCCTTTTATATCGACCCCATGATTCATTTTACACGAAAAAGTAGGTTTGTGCAATTATATAAATCTTAGAACCAGGCTAATTTGACCCTCTCGCGGTCTCGCATGTAGAATCGCCTCAAGGGATGGGCGCCATGCTGGCTTGCCGCACTGCTGTCCGCGGCGATGCGACTAGCAGCGTTTCCTCGGTTCTTCAGCTAACGATTGCTCCCTATTATACCGGCTCTTCAGGAATTCGCCGGGTGCAATCTGCCAAGCGCAATGGCGCCGCGCAATGGCGCCGCGCATCCGCAACCTGCTAACGACGTAAAAGGGTCTGTGATCCCCACACATATATCATTCCGGGCTACTTGAGGTTTGCTGAAGGGGTTGCCCGGCAAAATCCAAAAGACCCAACCTAATTATCCTGGAAAGTAAACCATCCCAAAAATTCACCATATCGCGTCTGGAAGAATTTGAAGGCAGTGGCATGGTTTTTCAATCGTGCTACACTTGGGATGAACGATGAGAGGGGGCGAAGATGCGCGAATCGGATGAATCCTCACCGCAGCGTTGGTGGGCGCAACTGCGGCAGGACGTACAGGTGTTGGCGTTGCTCTTTCCCTGGCGCGTGGCGGCCGGGCTGGGGGGCGGGATCGCGGTGGCGGCGTTTCTCTATCGTCTCATCTACAATCGCGTTGTCTGGCCGCCTATCAGCTACGTCAAGGCGCTCTACGCCATCCTGAATATGATGCTCTTCCAAATTGCCTACACCGACATCCCCGAAACGCCCGCGCTCGACCCCTTTTTCATCATCGTGCCCTTGATCGGCTTCCCGATTTTGCTGGTCTTCGGCGCGAACCTCCTCAATATCCTGCGGATTTTCTTCGTGCGTGGGGATCGCGGGCAGGATTGGCAGAAGGCGCGTGTGCAGACGATTGAGCGTCCGATCCTGATCTGCGGCCTCGATCACCTGGGCTATCGGATCGCCGAGCGCTTTTTGGATTGGGGGCGCCCCGTCGTCGCGATTGCGGAGGAACCGTCGCCGCTGGTTACGGAACTGTTGGAGCGCGGGTTGCCCGTCATCTACGGCGATGTGCGCAATGTGGATGTGCTGCGGAGCGCGGGCGCCGAGCGCGCACAGACGGTCCTGGTCTGCACCGTTCGCGACCTGGTCAATCTGGAGGCGGTCTATCATATCCGGGCGCTCAATCGCAGGGCCTCGATTGTGTTGCGTCTCTTTGAGGATGAGATCGCGGGTGAAATTCAGCGCAGCTTTGATGTCAAGACGATGGTCAGCCGCTCCCAGGTGGCCTCGCAGACCTTCGCGCACGCGGCCATCGGGCTGGAGGTGCTGGAGACCTTCATGCTGCGATATCGCACCTACGCGCTCGCCAAACTCCCGCTGCGCGAGCCGCTTCTGCGCAATGGCGCGACGGTCGGCGCGCTGACCGATCGGTGGGATATGACCATCGTCGCGCTCCACCGGGCGGATCGCCTGTGGATGGAACCGGCGGTGACGATGACGCTCCAGGCCAGGGATGTGCTCTTCGTCTTCACGCCCGTTGAGCATTTCACCGCGCTGTTGCGCGCCGAGGGGCTATCGTCGGCGCTCTTGCCGCTTTCTCCCCCGGTCTCTGAAGCGCCCATCCTCGTCTGTGGATTGGGACACACGGGCTATCGAATCATCAGTGTGTTGAAGGCGATGGCCTATCCGGTGGTGGGATTGGCATTCGCGCCGGATCGGCTCTCGCAGCGACTTGAGGAGGAGGGATTGGCGATTATGTACGGCGATTTCCGGCGACCGAGCATATTGGAGGCGGCGGGCGTGCCTCAAGCCAGGGCGTTGATTGCCTGCGATGGGGACGACATGGTCAACTTTGAGACGACGCTGCGCGCCCGCGAACTGCGCGCCGATTTGCGCGTGGTGATGCGCATGTTCGAGGTCACGCTGGGCGAGCAGTTACAGCGCACCTTCGACATCGACGCAGTCTACAGCACCTCGGCGTTAGCAGCCCCGGCCTTCGTCGCCGCCGCGTTGGACATTCACGTGGCGCAGTCAGTCTTGGTGGGCGAGCAGCGCCTGTTCATCGCCCGCATCCAGATCAAGCCGCTCTCCAATCTGCTTGGCGATTACACCGGCGCCCTGACCGACGAGCAGGATCTGACCGTGCTGTTGCACGCCAGAGGCGAGTCCATCCAAGTCCCGCCGGAACCAAATCAGCGGCTCGCGCCCGGCGATGAGATCGTCGTGCTGGCCTCGGAGGCGAAGTTGCGCGATCTGGGCCGGCGCAGTCGGACCTCGCGTGAGATTTGATCATCGATTTTATCCACCGGGCGCTTTTAGAAAACGGCTCACGGATTTCACGGATCATACGGATTTTTAGATTTTCTGACAGAAAAGTCGTTGGGATGGGTGAACATCTTGCTACTCAAGTTCAGTTGGACGAGTTCGAAGATGGATTTTAATGATTTAATCTACAGAAAGGATCTTTTTGCAATATAAGGGATGGTTCGGAAATAGGTTGACACTTTTTTCCTTACGGGCACTGAAGTACCCTGGAAAGGCCTGACGGCCAACCGTCTGCCTGCGCAGACGGCCTATCGCATCCTCGAAGGAGGATGCCCGGCGCGCAGCGCCTCTCGAAGGGACTTCCGTAGGTCAGTAGACCTACTGGTCTACGATAGTCGCTGACAGAGTGTAAACCTAATTGTCTTGGAAAATGAACCATCCCCAATATAAAAATCAAAAATATCTGTGTTAATCTGTGTTAATCCGTGAGCTAATCGCCGATAATTATTTGTAAGGGAGGTTTTTTGAGATGGATGTTTTAATGACTGTGCTGTATGTCTTACTTGGCCTGTTGGGGATCGTGATTGTGGGGGTGGCCGCGCTCTTTCTCGCTTCGCGCGTCCGATTCCTCCTCTCCTCGCGCCGAAATTTGGCGAAGTTAGGGCCTGAAGCGCCGATGCTTGAGGAGGATGGCGTCCGATTCCGTGATCTGAACAAGAATGGCAAGCTTGATGTGTACGAGGACCCGCGCCAACCCGTCGCGGCGCGCGTCGAGGATCTGCTGGCGCAGATGACGTTGGAAGAGAAAGTGGGTTTGATGTTCCAGCCGATGATCACGTGCACCAGAACAGGCGATTTGGTGGAGCGCGCACAGGAGTTCCCCAGCTTTGCGCCCACTTCCGAATTGGTGGTGGGGCGGCAGATCAAACACTTCAACACGGTCAGTTCCGTCTCGCCCCGGCTGATGGCGCGGTGGTACAATCGGTTGCAGAAGATGGCCGAGCGCACGCGGTTGGGGATTCCCGTCTCCATCAGCTCCGACCCGCGCCACTCGTGGCAGGACAACATGGGCGCGGCCATCGGGACGGAGGGCTTTTCCCTGTGGCCCGATCCGATTGGCCTGGCCGCGACTCGCGATCCGGCCCTGGTGCGGGAGTTCGGCGACATCGCCCGGCAGGAGTATGTCGCCGCCGGCATCCGCGTGGCCCTGCACCCGATGGCGGATCTGGCGACGGAGCCGCGCTGGGCGCGCATCAGCGGCGCCTTCGGCGAGGATGCGGACCTGGCCGCGCAGATGACCATCGCCTACATCCGGGGCTTCCAGGGCGAAGAGCTGGGCCGCGAGAGTGTCTCGTGCATGCTCAAGCACTTCCCCGGCGGCGGCCCGCAGAAAGATGGCCTCGATCCCCACTTTCCCTATGGACGGGAGCAGGTCTATCCCGGCGATAACTTCGACTATCACCTTATCCCCTTCGAGCGTGCGTTTGACGCGACCGAGGTCACGCAGATCATGCCCTATTATGGCATCCCGATGGATCAGACCAGCGAGAACGTGGGCATGGCCTTTAATAAGGAGATCATCACTGATTTGCTGCGCGATAAGTACGGTTTCGAGGGCGTGATTTGTTCCGATTGGATGATCTGCGAGACGGTCAAGCTCTTCGGCCTCTTCAAAATCATGGACTCCACCTCGTGGGGCGTCGAGGGGTTGACGCCGACGGAGCGCTTCCTCAAGGCCATCGAGGCGGGCGTGGATCAATTTGGAGGGCAATTCCAGACGCATCGCATCCTGGAGCTGGTGCGCGCCGGCAAGGTGAGCGAGGCGCGCATCGCCGAGAGCGCCCGTCGCCTGCTGCGCCTCAAGTTCCGGCTGGGTCTCTTCGATGATCCTTATGTGGATGAGGATATGGCGGCGTCCGTGTGCGGCCAGCCGGAATTCCGGGAGAAGGGCGCGCTCGCGCAGCGCAAATCCATCGTCTTGCTCAAGAATGACGCGACGGATGCCGGCCCCACGCTGCCGCTCTCTGGGCGACCCAAGGTCTACATCGAGAACATAGACGCGCGGGCGATGGGTCAGTATGCCCAGGTGGTCGAGATGCCGGAGGAAGCCGACGTGGCTATCCTGCGCTTGAAGACGCCCTATCGTCCGATGGGCCGGGGCTTCTTGGAGAAGATCTTCCATCAGGGCGACCTGGACTTCGAGGCGGAGGAAAAGGCGCGCATCCTGAGCATCTTGGACACCGTGCCGACGATTGTCGACATCTACCTGGAACGCGGCGCCGTCATCCCCGACATTGCCGCGCGCTGCGCCGCGCTGCTGGCGAGCTTCAACGTGGCGGATGAGGCGATCTTAGATGTGATCTTCGGTAAATTCACGCCCGGGGGCAAACTCCCCTTCGAGATGCCGCGCAGCATGGATGCCGTTCGAGCGCAGAAAGAGGATGTGCCGTACGATTCGCCCGACCCGCTCTTCGCGTTTGGGCATGGGCTGACCTATGATTGACAGGTAGTCCTCTGGGGCGAGGATTGGACACAGAGCATCACCGAGGAGGTGCAGAGATGCACGGAGAAAAGGCTTCCTCTGTGCATCTCTGTGAAAAAACTCCGCGAAGCTCCGTGTAACTTTACTTTCTGATTCCCCTTTTACCAAATCATAGCGTGATTTTACCTTTTCTTAACATTTAGTTAAAGCGTGATTAAAGACCATCCCGCATACTGTTATGGGATGGTCTTTTTTTGTTTGTAAGCTAACGAGTGATTAAAGGGTGGATCGTGCGAAAATTACTACGCGCCTGGCAGCGACGCTTCTGGAATTTGCGCTCGCTGCGGGCTAAATTGTTGTGGCCGATTGCCGGCTTGATGTTGATCTCGTTGTTGGGGGGAGCGATTGCTTTCGTCGTCGGGAACACGTGGACGCGCAATCAATTGATCCACCAGCAGACGTCGATGGAGGCGCAGCGGGTGACCGAGGCGCTGGACGCGCGGGTGAGCAATTTAGTCGCGGCGGCGGAGCTGCTCGCGGCCGATCCTCGTGTGATCGCCCATATCGCCGTCGAGGGCAAGGATGCGCTGGATATCCTCAACAGCCGCGCGGTCGTGGTGCGCGACCGCTTTGGCGTGGATTTGATCCAACTCTACGACGCGCAGGATGAGGCGCGTATCAATCTTCTGACGTCGAGCCTCTATCGCGAAAGCTCGTTGCTTGCCTACGCGGGCAGCGGCCGACCGGTCGTGCGCGTGGTGGCGGATCGCGCGATGGTTCTGGTGCGGGAGGAGATCCCGGAGACCGGCGGCGCGGTGGTCATGGGCATCGATTTGGCCTCGGAGTTGAGCGAGATGGTCAGGCGCTATCGTCTCTCCTCTGATTTGGGCATCATTGTGCCTGCCCCGAAAAGCATGCACATCAGCTCCTGCGAGAATTTTCCCTTCGATGTGCCGGAGGGCCATAGCGGCGAGATCTACAGCCGGCGCGTTCCTCTCGATCTAGGCGATGCGCAGATGATGCTTTATCTGGTCCGACCGACGACTGAAATTCAGCGGGTGATGATGACAGGACTGACGGTGATGATCGGCAGCATGGTCGTTACGACGGGTCTGCTCATCGCCCTGAGCTTGATCATCACGCGGGCCATCGCGGCGCCGATCCAGGAGCTTTCCACAACGGCCAGTGAGATCGCGGCGGGAGATCTCGCGCGGCGGGTGGAGATGAACTACTTCACCTCGCCGTTGGGCATCGGCAAGCACGATGAGATCGGCTCGCTGGCGGCGACCTTCAACGGGATGGTGGATGAGTTGAAGGAGTTGTACGAGGATTTGGAAGCCAAGGTCGATGCTCGCACGCACGAGTTGAGCATGGCCGCCGACATCGCCCGCGCTGTTTCGAGCAGCTTGGATTTGAACGTCATCCTGGAGATGGCGATCCATCTGATCCGCACCCGGCTCGATATTCATTACGTGGGCGTCTTTATGCCGCAGGAGGACGATCCGACTCTTTGGAGGTTGAGCAAGGCGACCGGCATCGATAGCGTGCCGGAGGCGGGACGCTCGATCTCGCGAAAGTCCGCGTCCCCGGTCGGGGAGGCGCTCAAAGTGCGCCGCCCTGTCGTCTTGCAAAATCTGGCGACTCAGGCGGCGAAATATCCCGATGCGACGTGGTGGCCGGAGATCCGCTCGGCGGCGGCGATCCCTCTGTCCGCCGGGCGGGAGGTGATCGGCGTGTTGGATATGCATAGCTGCCGGAAAGAGGCCTTCACGCCGGAGTTGCTCAATCTCTTGCAGACGCTGGCCGATCAGATTGCCATCGGTTTGCAGAACGCGCAGCTCTACAAATCGGAGCAGAAGCGGCGGCGATTTGCCGAGATTCTGGAGCTGACGGGCCGGGTCCTCTCCAGCACGTTGGATATGAGCGAGGCGCCGGGGCGTATCCTGACGATGCTCAAGGCCTTGATCCCCTACGAGCGCGGCTCGCTCTGGATGCGGAGGGGCGATCATCTCACGCTGTTGGCGCACGAAGGCTACCCGCAACATCTCCATCGGCGGCTGGCGCGGATGGAGATAGGCATCGTTAAGTCGGGTGAGGATGTTTTCCAGCGTTTGGTCGAGACCCAAGAGCCGCTGATCGTTGATGATGTCGTCGAGGAACCCGGTTGGCGGCAAGCGCCGTGGTTGCCGCTTTCGCACTCGTGGCTGGGCGTGCCCATCATCGCCAAGGGGGATGTGATCGGCATGGTTTCGCTGACGCGCAATCAGCCGAGGGCGTTCAGTGAGCAGGATGGGACGTGGGTGCGATCCTTCGCGATGCAGGCGGGTGTGGCGCTGGAAAATGCCAGTCTCTATGCCGAGATCGCCAACTTCAACGAGCAGTTGGAGCAGATGGTGGCGGAGCGCACGGAGGAGTTGAATCGCGCCTATTATGTGCTGGAACAGCTCGACCGCACCAAGCGCAACTTCATCAATGTGGCCGCCCACGAACTGCGGACGCCCCTCACGGTGATCAAGGCGTATGGTCAGATGCTGACGAGTTTTGTCTCGGATCAGGAAAATTCGCGCGTCGAGCGGGCGCTTCAGGGCTTGCTGACCGGCGCGGATCGGTTGCATGTGATCGTCAACAATATGTTGGATGTGGCGAAGATCGAGAACCAGGTGATGAAGCTCTTCAAGGCGCCTGTTGATATTCTGGACTTGCTCTACGATGTGCGCAATAGTTTGCCGGCTGAATGGTCGGAGCGGCAGATTTCGCTGACCTTCACGGCATTGGATGATTTGCCCGTCATTCAGGCGGATCGCCAACTGCTCTTTAAGGTCTTCCGCAATCTCCTCACCAACGCGATCAAATACACGCCCGACGGGGGCGAGATCACCGTCTGGGGCCGCGTGGACACATCGGGCAAGCAATCCTACGTCGAGGTGGTGGTGAGCGATACCGGCATCGGCATCGATCCCGACCAGCAGGCGTTGATCTTCGAGAAGTTCTACCAGACGGGGGAGGTGGCGCTCCATTCCTCCGGGCAGACCAAGTTCAAGGGCGGCGGGCCGGGGCTGGGATTGGCGATTGTGCGCGGGATTGTGTTGGCTCACGGCGGCGATATCTGGGTCGAAAGCGAGGGGTACGATGAGGAGCACTGCCCCGGCTCCGATTTCTATGTGCGGTTGCCGTTGGAAGCCGCAGACGAGGGGCTGGGTGAGCGTGATCTTTATGAACCGTATGCTGAAGTGCGGAAGGTATAATTGTATTGCGTATTGCGTATTGCGTGTTTCGTAAATTTCGCACTGTGAAATATGCAATACTCCCAAATAGAGAACATATTTGCTATCCACAGGAGGAAGTTTTCTGATGAAACATTGTCTGTGTTGGATGTTAATTCTCGCGGTTGCGCTGTTGAGCGCCTGCGGATTGCGCGCGTCCGCCACGCCCACGCCATCGGCTGAGGAGGAACTCAGCGGCCAGATTATCTTCGCGGGTAGCACGACGGTGCAACCCTTGGCTGCGAAGGTCGGTGAGCGCTTTAACGAGCGTTACCCCGATGTCGAATTGGAGATCGCCGCCGGCGGCAGCGAGGTGGGGATCAACGCCGTCCAGGATGGCGCCGTGGACATCGGGATGGCCTCGCGCGCGCTCACGCCGGAGGAGGCGGCGGGCATCACCGTTCACCAATTCGCCGTGGATGTGCTGGCCGTGGTCGTCAATGAGAAGCTGCCTATCGACGGCCTGACGATGGCCGAACTCCGCGCCATCTACCTGGGGGAGATCACCAACTGGTCGGCGGTCGGCGGCCCTGATCATCCCATCGTCGTCGTGATGCGCGGGGAGAACTCCGGCACGCGCGGCGCCTTCGACGAGATCGTGCTCGACAAGCAAGCGCCGACCGCCCCCATCCTGGAGACCGCTGTCACCGCCGGTGATATGGCCGCGATGGTGCTGGATGATCCCCGCGCCATCGGTTACGTGGGCTTCGGGAACATCGAGGCGGGCCTCAAGACCTTGACCATCGATGCGGCGGCGCCCTCCGAGGAAAACGCCCGCAATGGCTCCTATCAACTCACGCGCCCGCTCCAATTCCTCACCGGACCGCTGACCCGCCCGCTGGGCCAGACCTTCATCGACTTCGCGCTGGGCGAGGAGGGTCAGCAGGTCGTGATCGAAAATGGATGGGCGCCGGGCGGCTGATCTCTGACTCGCCTTCCCAAGCACTTGAGTGCCCGCGCGCGAGCGCGGGCTTTTTTCTTGGGAGATAGGCGCCTATCTTCCTGCCACAAAATTACCACACAAGACCAAGGATTTATCGCAGTTGCTGTGATATACTGATTTTGATGGTATTTTTATGATGTAATTATTTTTATAGATAATTATATGCATAATATGTTTTTTGTAGAAAAACTTAGCTGTGTTTTGATTGGGATGCCGGCAAGTCGTAACGGCGAAAGCTAAAAACTCTATCCTCAAGCGTTTGCTGATGGAAAGGGTAAAAGTACAGTCAGAGTACAGGGTGAAACTGTACCTGGACTATACCTAAGTACAGTGGACGGCGGATCTTTTGTTTGCTATAGTGAGGATATGAGCCGGATGTTGGGCCGCTATTTTGATGTTGGCTCATATAGGGAATTGGGTGAAAGATTGGGGATGAATTTGGCCGGGGGGCGA
>CAZCAI010000023.1:0-37707 GCA_964496595.1 uncultured Anaerolineales bacterium | reverse complement strand
GTAGCTCTCACCATATCTACCGCTTTTGCTTTGGGAATCATTGCGCATCCCGGTGATTCACCTCCCTTTTGTACATTTCCTCCTCCCGTGGTATACTGACCCAAGTCAACTATGACTGGAGTCAACTATGCCCGATGAATCCGATGCGCGAACGTCTCGCTGGGATCGCCACAAAGAACGCACGCGCCGCCGCCTCCTGAACGAGGCGGAGCGCTTGTTCCGCACGCAAGGCTTTGATGAGACCACGGTGGAGCAAATCGCGAAGGCCGCCGACGTGGCTAAAGGGACCTTCTTCAACTATTTCGAGAGCAAAGACAGCATCTTGGGCGCGATCCTCTACGCGAGCACGCAGCCCTTGCTGGCGGAGCCTCCCGGCGCGGGCGCGCCCGCCGACGAGCGCATTCGCCTGTTGATGACGGCGCTCTGGGAGGCGCTCGCGCCTTACCGTCACATCGCGCGCCGGATGATGAGCCAGGCGATGGCTCATCCGCCCCAGAAACCCGAGCCGGAGCCTTACCTCACGCCCGCCCGCACGCTATCGGCGTTGATCCGCGAGGGACAAGCGCAGGGCCGCTTCCGCGCCGAGATTGATGCGGAGATGGCCGGCGCCTTCGTCGCGACCTACTTCTTTCGTCTCTTTCTGCGCAATTGCTTCTCCGATCGCCTCGATGACCTGGCGTGGGATACCATTGTCGAGGAGGGGCTGGATCTGCTCTATCACGGCCTGATGGCGCCGCCCCCCGATGTGGAGGCCCGCACCCCGTGAAGGCCTTGCTGCGCACCTTTCGCTACCTCCAGCCCTACCTCTTGATGTCCGTGGCGGCGCTGCTCGCGCTCCTGATCGCCACGGCGGGCAACCTGGCTATCCCGGCAGTGAGCCAGTACATCATCGACGCGGGCATCACGCAAAACCAACCGCCCGTGCTCCTGCGCGGCGGGCTGATAATGGTGGGTATCGCCCTGATCCGCGCGCTCTTTTCCTTCTTTCAGGGTCATCTGAGCGCCAAAGTCTCCCAGGGCGTCGCCTACGATCTGCGCAATCAGCTCTACGAGAAAATCCAACGCCTCTCGTTCAGTTACCACGATCAATCGCAGACCGGGCGACTCCTGACGCGCGTCACCAGCGACGTCGAATTGATCCACACATTCCTGGGATCGGCGCTCCTTCAATCGCTGAGCGCGTTAGTGATGTTGGTCGGCAGCTTCGTGCTGATGTTCATCATCAGCCTGCGCACGGCCCTGGTGCTATTGGCGCTGGGGCCGGTGGCGGTGGGCGTCTTCGCTCTCTTCTTTATGATGGCGCGCCCGCTCTTCACCGAGGCGCAGCAGCGCCTGGAGGCCCTGAACATCGCGCTCCAGGAGAACCTGGTCGGCGTGCGCGTGGTGCGCGCCTTCGTCCGCCGCGCCTTCGAAATAGAGCGCTTCGCCGCGCGCAACGAGGCCGTGATGGCTATCCAGCTCAAAATCGGGCGGATTATCGCCTTCGCCGTCCCAATCGTCTTCCTGATCGCCAACTTAGCCACGCTGGGCGTCACGTGGGTGGGCGGCGTGCAGGTAATCAACGCCCAGATGACGATCGGGGCCTTGGTCGCGCTCTCGAATTACATCCTGATGGCCATCTTCCCCGTCTTTATGCTCAGCTTCCTGCTGGCGAATATGGCTCAGGCGGCGGCGGGCGCGCAGCGCATCTTCGAGATTTTGGACGCTCACATCGAGATCCAGGATCAGCCGGATGCTCAACCCCTCACGGACGTGCGCGGGCGCGTGACCTTCGATCAGGTTGGGTTCCGCTACTTCGAGCACCAGCCGTGGATCCTCCAGAAGATCGATTTCGAGGCGCCGCCGGGCCACAAGGTCGCGCTGCTGGGCGCCACCGGCTCCGGCAAATCGACCATCACCAATCTCATCCCCCGCTTCTACGATGCGACGCGGGGCCGCGTGCTGATCGATGGGCGCGATGTGCGCGAGATTACGCTGGATTCGCTGCGGCGCCAGGTCGGGATCGTGCTTCAAGAAACCCTGCTCTTCACCGGCACGATCCGCGAGAACATCGCCTTCGGGCGGCCGGAGGCGCCGATGGAGGAGGTCATCGCCGCCGCCAGGGCCGCGCAAGCGCACGACTTCATCAGCGCGCTGCCGGAGGGCTACGATGCCCCGGTCGGAGAGCGCGGCGTCAACCTCTCCGGCGGACAGAAGCAGCGGCTGGCCATCGCCCGCGCGCTCTTAGTCGATCCGCGCATCCTCATTATGGACGATGCGATGAGCAACGTGGATTATCAGACCGAGACGAAGTTGCAGCGCGCGCTCAATCACCTGATGGCGGGGCGCACTAGCTTCATCATCGCGCAGCGGGTCTCGACGGTGCGCGACGCGGACTTGATCCTGGTGCTGGACGAGGGCGAGATTGTGGCGCGGGGGCGGCACGCGCAGCTTCTGGAAACCAGCCCCATCTACGCCGAGTTGTACTACACGCAGTTGGAGGGCGCGGAGGCGACCCGCGAGGGCGTTCTCGTCTACGATGAGCTATCCGAGGCTGAATCGGAGGCACTCTCGTGATGGGGCGACGGATGGCGCGCCCGGCGGAGAAGGCCGCCGACGTCCGCGCGACGCTGCGCCGACTGTTAGGCTATCTCGCGCCGCACTGGGGCCAGCTCCTGATTGCCGGGGGCATGGTGCTAGTCGATACGCTCACGCGCATCGCTACGCCCTACCTCACCGGCCTGGCCGTGGACGAGTTCATCATCGCCAAGGATCTCGCCGGCCTGCATCGCGTGATGCTCTGGTTGTTGGGCCTCTACTTGGTGGGCGTCGGCGCGCGCACCATCCAGACCTTGGCCACCGTCAAGATGGGCCAGCAAGTGCTCTATACGATGCGCGCGCAGCTCTTCGAGCACCTCCAGCGCCTCTCGCTCGCCTTCTTCGATCAGCGCGAGGCCGGCGACCTGATGTCGCGGCTGACGAACGACACCCAGGTGATCAATCAGACGCTGAACATGGGCGTCGCTCAATTCGTCGGCAACCTCTTCTTCTTGGCGGGCGTCCTCGTCGCGATGTTGCTGATGAACTGGCAACTGGCCTTGATCAGCATGGGCATCCTGCCGCTGATGGCCGTGAGCACGCGCTACTTCTCCCGGCGGGTGCGTCAGGCCTCGCGTACCTCGCGCGAGAAGTTGGGCGCCATCAGCTCCGAGCTGGAGGAGAACATCTCCGGCGTGCGGGTCGTGCAGGCCTTCGGGCGGGAGCGCGAGGCGATGCGCGAGTTCCGCGCGGTCAACGCCGAGAATCGCGACGCCAACGTGCAGGCGCAGACGGTCAGCTCCGCCTTCCGCCCCACGTTGGATGTCTTCAGCTCGGTGGGCATCGCGCTGGTGCTGGGCGTGGGCGGATGGATGGCGCTGGAGGGCGCCCTCACCGTCGGGACCATCGTCGCCTTCCTCACCTACGTGCGCCGCTTCTTCCAGCCCGTGCGCGCAATTGGCGCGCTTTACGCGCAGGTGCAGACGGCCATCGCCGCCGCCGAGCGAATCTTCGGGCTGTTAGATACTCCGGCGGATATTCAAGACGCGCCCTCGGCGGAAGCGCTGACCGCGACGTCGGTGGCGGGCCATATCATCTTCGATCACGTCACCTTCGGCTACGACGAGGCGGGCGGACAGCCGGTGCTGCGCGATGTCTCCTTCGAGGCACGGCCGGGGCAACTGGTCGCCATCGTCGGCCCGACGGGCGCGGGTAAGACCACGATGGTCAATCTGCTGATGCGCTTCTACGACGTATGGGAGGGGCGCATCTTAGTGGATGGGCGCGACATCCGCGCGGTGCAGCAGGAGAGCCTGCGCTCCCAGGTGGGGATGGTGTTACAAGACACCTTCCTCTTCGCCGCCACCGTGCGCGAGAACCTGCGCTACGGACGCCTGGACGCCAGCGACGATGAGATCGAGGCCGCCGCGAAGATCGCCGGCGCGGATCGCTTCATCCGCCGGCTGCCGGAGGGCTACGAGACCGAGTTGGGCGAGAGCGGCGCCAGCCTCAGTCAGGGGCAGCGTCAGCTTCTGGCCATCGCGCGCGCCGTCCTGGCCGATCCCCGCATCCTGATTTTGGATGAAGCGACCTCCAGCGTCGACACGCGCACCGAGCGCCTCATCCAGGCCGCGATGGAGAAGCTGATGCTCGGTCGAACCAGCCTGGTGATCGCCCATCGCCTGAGCACCATCCACGACGCCGACCTCGTGCTGGTCGTGCGCGAAGGTCAGATCATCGAGCGCGGCGCCCATCGCTCGCTCCTGGCCGATGGCGGCTTCTACTATCGGCTCTATGCCAGTCAATTCGATGCCACAGAGACAGAGCACGAAAGGTGATTTTGCCTTTTTAGTAAAGTTATATACAATAGACATAATTTCAAAAACTGAGGGTGCCTGGCCAATGAACCCTTTTCAAGTTATAGAACTGTCTGGAATCCCCTTAGTTTAGTGCTATAATAAGAAGTGTGGGGATAGAGCATGTGGCGTGTCATAGGCCTGACAGATTTCCAAAATCTGTTAGATTCGCGAGAGGTATGAGGCTGGCGCCCCTCTCAAGAGGAAGATGACACCCTGGAGACATCCATAGCCTTGTCTTGACAATGCTTCTTTCCTATGGTAACCTTTTTTTACATTTACATTCATACTCCCTGTTTACCAGAGTGACTTTCACTTGCAGGGTATTATTCCATCATCATTGGAGGGCGGAAAGCATGGCAACAAGGTCTCGGAACGAGCGGATGGTCGAGCGATTGCGCGATCTTCAGGTCAGCAGTCCCGATGTAGAAGCAGCCGCTATTATCAGTGTGGATGGTTTACCTATCGCTTCATCACTTCCCCAAGGCGTGGAAGAAGATAGGGTCTCCGCTATGTCGGCTGCAATGCTCTCACTCGGTGAGCGTATTGCCGGAGAGCTAGGCCGTGGAATGCTGGACGAAGTTTATGTCAGGGGTGAGAAGGGCTACGTTATCCTCCGGGCTGTCGGCGAGGAAGCGGTGCTCACCGTCCTGGCTCGACAGCAGGCAAAGCTAGGATTGCTCTTCCTAGATATGCGTCGAGCGGCTGAAGAACTTAGGTCGATTCTGTAGTGGCAAATAACAAGGAGGTTTACAGTGGCTAATCCCCCTGAACCCAGCGATCTATACTATCCTAATCGATTTGGTCTCATTCTATTTGACGCCCTGGAAGAAATTATGGGGCGTAACGGGCTGAACGCCATTCTCAACATGGCTGGCCTCTCGCAGTTTATTGACAATCCACCTCCCGACAATATGGACAAAGGGTTTGACTTTGCCTACATTTCGGTCTTGAATCAAGCATTGGAAGAAATGTACGGGCCACGAGGTGGTCGGGGTTTGCAATTGCGCCTGGGACGGGTGCTCTTTGCCCAGGGCCTGGCGAACTTCGGGGGGCTGGTCGGCGCCAGCGACTTAGCCTTCAAGGTGCTGCCGCTGCCGGCGAAACTCAAGGCCGGATTGCCCGCCGTCGCCAAGGTCTTCGACTCCCTGAGCGATCAGAAATCCCTCGTCAAGGACCCCGGCGGCGATCACTTTGTCTACGTGATCGAGCGCTGCTCTATGTGCTGGGGACGCGAGGTCGAACGACCGGGCGGCTTCATCGCCGCCGGCATCATCGAGGAGTCATTGCGCTGGCTAAGTGGCGGTCGCACCTTCCGCGTTGATCAGATGACGTGCATTGGTATGGGGCACGAGACTTGTGATTTCGCCGTCTATAAAGAACCCATTGGATAACGAGGTCATAAGCGTGATGGCAGACGCAGGGGATATTCGGCATATCCTCATTGTGGAAGACGACCCGAATACGTCGGACATGCTCTCCACTTATTTCTCCTCTTTGGGGTATCAGGTCTCGCACGCTGCCTGGGGCCAGGATGCGCTAAAGATCGCGACGGAGACGTTACCCGATCTTATTGTGCTGGACATCCACCTCCCGGACATCGATGGCTACGAAGTCTGCTCGCGCCTTCGATCCCAACGCCGCACGGAGCACACCCCCATCATCTTCTTGACTGAGCGCCGCGAGCGCATGGATCGCCTGACGGGGTTGGAGTTGGGAGCGGTGGATTACATCACCAAACCCTTCGACGTCCAAGAGCTACGGTATCGGGTCAGCAATATTCTGCGACGTAACAATCTGGATATTCTCTTGCATCCGGTCACCGGACTGCCAACCGCAATGTTGGTCGAAGAGCAGGTGGGGCGCGTGGCGCAAGATAATGATCTCTCTCTGATCGTCATTGATTTGAGAGGAATGCCGGCATTCAGCCGTTCCTATGGCTTTGTGACCCACGACGATGTGCTGCGAGCGGTAGCGCTCATTATGCGCAACACAGCGTCTGAGTTGCTCGATTTCGAGCCTTTTGTAGGCCAATTGGACACCTATCAATTTGTCCTGGTCGCCCCCGCGGATACCAAGGGCAAGGCCGTCAGAGATAAACTCGACCAGCGCTTGAGTGAAGCAGTCTCTTTTTTCTACCCGCATCGAGATTGGGAAAATGGTACGCTCCGCGATGGCGAACCTTTACCCGTGGTCGAATTTGAGATCTCGTTGCTTTCCTCTGAGCAAATCCCCCCTGAGGGCGGACTGGTCAAGTTGCGGCAGGAATTGGCAGGGCAGCAGCAGGTCTGAGGGATTCTAAAAAATTTTCAGGGCCTGGGGATACTTTCTCCAGGCCCTGTTTTGCTGTTGGGAATCCGCAGGGAGTGAATATGCGTAGATTGGATGTGCGCCAAGGATGGCGTTGGCCGTATGATCTGATGTGGATAGCGGGCTTGCTCATTTTGCCGGTGCTCTTCTTCGCGCCGGTCGTCGTGGGCAATCGCACACTGCTGCCTGCCGATATCCTCTATACCTTCGCGCCCTATCGCGCCGCCGCCGAGAGGCTGGGCGTCTCCGAGGTCCAAAATCCACTGCTGGCCGATCTGATTTTGCAGAATTACCCCTGGAAGCGCTTCTTGGTCACCGCCTTGCAAGAGCGCTCGCTGCCGCTGTGGGACCCGTATCTCTTCGCCGGCCATCCTTTCCTGGCGAATGGTCAACACTCCGCGCTCTACCCTCTCACCTGGCTTTTCTTCCTGCTGCCGATTCCCCGCGCCTTTGGCGTCTTTATCGCACTCCAATTGGGGATCGCCGGCCTCTCGATGTACGTGCTGGCCCGCACGATAGGCGCCCGGCGTCACGGGGCTTTTTTGGCGGGCGTGACCTTCCAATTTAGCGGCTTTTTGATCGCCTCCGTCGTGCATCCGATGATCGTCGCGGCGGCCTCGTGGTTGCCCCTGCTGCTGGCCCTGATCGATTTGACGGTGCGGCGCGAACGCTTCTTCGCTCAGCCGCGCGCGATGTTGCCGTGGGCGCTCTTGGGCGCGGGCGTGTTGGGGCTCCAGATCCTGGTCGGCCACGCCGAAGTCACCTACTTCGTGTTGTTGGTCAGCGGTGCGTTCAGCGCGTGGCGATTGGGCTATCGATTATGGCGCTATCCCCGTGAGCAGTGGCGCGCCGAGGTCTTTCGCCCGGCCCTGCTCTTAATTTTGATGGTCGGCTTAGGTCTGGCCCTGGGCGCGATTCAGTTGATCCCCCTCTATGAGGTCGTGCAGGGCAGCTTCCGCGAGGGTGCGGTTGCGCTCTCCGATGTGCTCGGCTGGGCCTACCCCAAGCGGCGCATCATCACCTTCTTAGTCCCGAACTTCTTCGGCAATCCCACGCACGACACGCTCTTCAATTTCTTCACGGGGGGATGGGAAGGCGCTACGGTGAATGCTCACGGCGATGCGATCTCCGCGTTTGATTGGGGGATCAAGAACTACGTGGAGGGCGCGGCCTATGTGGGCATTCTGCCGCTGCTGTTGGCCGTGATCGCGGTGGTGCGCCCGCTGGTATCTAAGCGAGAGGCGCCACGTAAATTGCGCAGCGCGTTGGGCGCGTGGTTGCGCGATCCCTATGTGCCGTTCTTCACGCTGCTCTCGCTCTTCTCGCTGGGATGCATCTTCGGGACGCCGCTCTACGCCGTGATCTACGCGCTGCCCTTCTTCGATCAATCACACTCGCCGTTCCGCTGGGTCTTTCCCCTGACGGCGGCGCTGGCCGCGTTGGCCGGACTGGGCGCGACGGCGGTCGCGGAGTTCCGCGAGACACGCGGGCCGGATGGCGGGGCCAGCGGCCCCGCATCCAAAGGCCTGAAACGATGGTTCTTCTTCGGCACGGCCCCCAACCTCATCAGCGCCATCGGCGTGGCGGCGATCTGGGCCGGCCTGGCGATGTTGATCGGCCTGTGGGGAGCGCGGATGGCCTTCGCGTGGATCGAGCCGCTGGTCTCGCGCGCGTTCTGGTCGCTGGCGCTGGCCTCGCACGCCTTCCCCGATCACCGCGCGTGGTTCGCCTACCTCTTCCCGTGGTTCCAAACGGCGGGGATCTTCCTGCTCAGCGCCGGGATCGTCCTCCGCGTGGCACGCTGCCCCATCTATCTGCCGGGCCGCCGGGGACGCGCCAAAGGACGCCCGATCTGGGAGCTGCTGGCCGTGATCGTGCTGGTGGCGGATCTTTTTCTCTTCGGCGCGGGCTTCAATCCCGCCGTCGATCCGGCGCTGCTGACGTACACGCCGCCCGTCGTCGAGTTCCTCGCGCAGGACGAGAGCGTCTGGCGCTTCTCGACCTTCGATCCGCATGGGCGCGGGACCTTCACCGCCAACGCGGGGATGTTCTACGATTTTCAGGACGTGCGCGGCTACGACAGCCTCTTCTCGGCGCAGTACGCGCGCTATATGGGCTGGATCGAGCCGCAGGGCCAGCTCCCCTACAATCGCATCGCGCCGTTCACCGAATTTTCCAGTCTCGATAGCCCGTTGACGGATCTGCTCAACGTGAAGTACATCATCACCGAGGAAGAAATCCCGCTGCCGAAGTATGACCTGGTCTACGAGGATGCGCCGGTGCGCGTCTATGAGAACTTGGGCGTGGCGCCACGCGCCTTCACCCTGCCCGCGGATGCGACGCTGCCGGTGGCGGACGTGGAGGCGGTGGCCGAGGCAGTGCAGCGCTACGATCCGCGCTTCTACGCGATCATCGAGGAGGACGCCGCCGCCTGGAGCGGGCCGGGATCGCACACGGCCTCGCGCCCGCTCGCGCCAGCGCCGGGAACGCCGCGCGCGCAGACGATCACCCACTATGGACGCAACGAGGTGCTCATCGAGGCGACGGTGGACGAACCCGCGTGGCTGATCCTGGCAGACGCCTACTTCCCCGGCTGGAAGGTCTTCGTGCAGCCGGCGGGCACCGAGGCGGAGACCGAGGCGGCGATAGCGCGAATCGCGGGCAATTTCCGGGGCGTGCAGATCGACGAGGGGAACACGACGGTGCGCTTCAAATACAGCCCCGATACGGTCAAGGTGGGCGGCTTTGTCTCGTTCTTGGCCGGGATGATCGTGATTTTCTTGGCCGTGGTGTGGATGTGGCGTTTGAGCTATCGGGAGCGCGCGGAACAGACGACGGCGCAGCGTCTCGCCAAGAACAGCCTCGCGCCCATCGCGCTCAACCTCTTCAATCGCCTGGTGGAGTTCGCCTTCGCCGCGCTGATGCTGCGGATTTTGGGGCCGGCGAACGCGGGCGACTATTATTATGCCATCAATACCTATATTTGGTTCGACATCATCACCAACTTTGGATTGAATACCTATCTCACCCGCGAGGTGGCCCGCCATCGCGAGCAGGCGCGGCGCTATCTGCTGAACACGACGGCGTTGCGACTAGGCTTGAGCTTGCTGACCGCGCCCTTGCTGGCGGGGTTCATCGGAGCGCGCCAGACGGTGGTGGCTGACCTGACCGCGCCCGCTGCGAGGCAGGCGTTAGTCGCGTTGGCGCTGCTCTACGTCGGCCTGGTACCCACGTCCGTGGCGACGGGCCTCACGGCGCTCTTCTACGCCTTCGAGAAGGCCGAATATCCGGCGGTGATCACAACCGTCTCGACGCTGCTCAAAGTCGCCCTGGGCGCCATCATCTTGTTGACGGGCTGGGGGATCGTGGGCCTGGCGGGCGCGTCGATTGTGGTGAATATAGTCACGTTGGCGCTCTTGGGGATCTTGGCCTGGCGTCAATTCCCGGAACTGCGCACAGAGGAGCGGCGCTTTCGCCCGCGCGCGGGATCGGAGCGGAGATTGCGCCGCGAGATGGTGCGCGAATCGTGGCCGCTGATGGCTAATCACTTGCTGGCGACCCTCTTCTTCAAGGTGGATGTCTTCTTGATGGAGGCGATTTTAGGGAGCGCGGTGCTGGGACTGTACAGCGTGGGCTATAAATTCTTGGACGCGCTGAACATCATCCCCGCGATGTTCACGTTGGCGCTCTTCCCGGTGATCTCCCGACAGGCGAAGAAGGATCGCGGGCGGTTTGTGCGCTTTTATCGCCTGAGCAGTAAAATTTTGATCGGACTAGCCCTACCCACGGCGGTGCTGACGACGGTGGCCGCGCGGGAGATGGTGCTCGTCCTGGGCGGCCCGGAGTATCTCCCCGGCGGGATGGTCGCGCTGCAATGGATGGCGTGGTCGATGCCCATCGGCTGGCTCAACAGCCTGACCCAATACGTGCTCATCGCGCTCGACCGCCAACGCTATCTCACCCGCGCCTATCTCTTCGCCTTTGGCTTCACGCTCATCGCCAATCTCTGGCTGATGCCGCGCTTCGGCTATCAGGCGTCGGCCGCGCTGCACATCGGCTCGGAGCTAATGTTGCTCATCCCCTTTATGTGGGGCGTGCGGCAAGAGCTGGGCGGCGTCAATTGGCGGCAGATCGCGGGCAAGCCGGCGCTGGCGACCCTGGCGATGGGCACGGTCGGGGCGGCGCTGTGGCCCATCGGGCGCGGGGCCGCCTTTATCGGCGCGGCGGCAACCTATGGCGTCGTCGTCTGGCGATTAAAATTACTCTCAGCGGAAGAGCGCGCGCTGCTATCCCCGGCGTGGCGCCGAAAATAGAATATGCAGTTCGATCAGGCGGATAACCAATCCGCCCTACATGTAGTTTGTAGAGGAGGGCAAAATGGAAATCACACAACTTGAGCAGATGATCCGGTGGCTGGATGAAGAGCGCAAGCGCGATAAGAAGGAGGTCTTGGCGCTCCAGGAGCGATTGGAGCAGCAATCTCAGGTCGTCGAATCGCAGGCGGTGGAGATCGAGGGGCTGTATCAGGATATCACATCCTTGCGCGCAGAGCTGCGCCGCACCGAAGATTATCCAGAGATGATCGATAAGACCCGCCGCGACTTAAGCGGCAACATCGATAGTTTCAAGGAGAAGATCCGCCGGCAACAGACGGAGAGCGAGAAGATGCGCCAGGTGGAAATCGGAGCGGTCAGCGAGCAAATCGGGGAGTTGGATCGCAAGATCCGCCCGATGCTGCGCTACGACGAGGCTCTACAGGCGCGCGAGGCGGGGGAGCAGCGGCTCCAGGCGCAAATCCAGCAGTTCTCCAATGAGCTTTCGGATCTCACGAAGCGCACCGAGGATCGCTTGCAGCCGATGGTCTATTTGGAAGAGCAACGGCGCGCGGACGCCCGCCGCATCGCGGCGCTGGAGGGCGAGCTAAACTCCCTGCGCAAGGCCGATGAGGAATTGGCGGCGAAGTTCACCCGCTTAGAGGATCGTATCCGCAAGCTGCCGGGCCGCGTCGAGGAGGCGATCAATATCGCCAAGTCGTATGACCCCAAAATCGAGGAGTTGCGGGTGGCCGATTTCCAACGCGAGCAGCGGGTAAAGCAGTACGCGGAGCAGGCCGATCAGGTCAACGCGGAGGTGGAGCGCCTGGTGGCGCAGACGCAGAAGTACGCCCTGCTCTACAATCAGAACAAGCAGGCGCTGGAGGGCCTGGATGCATTCCAGGTGCGCCTGGAAAAGCGTCAGAACGAGATTTCGGAGATGCAACGCTTGACCGAGGAGCGTCTCAAGCGCCAGTGGGAGGAGTGGCAGACGACCTTTGCGCGCGATTGGCAGAAGCGGCAGGTCGTGACCGAGGATCGTTGGCGCCGGCAGGATTTGTCCAACCAGAGCTTCAAGGAACACTTCGCCGGCATAGATGAGCAGGTCGAGCTGTACTACCGCGAGATCGTCGCGCTGTGGGAAGAGATGCGCGCGGCAGCGGATCGCTGGAGCAACGCGCTACTAGAGGCAACGACGGCTAATCAAGAGGTGCCGACAGAGCAACTGCGCGATCTACGGCGCTTCGCGGAGGAGAAGCACAAGGAGTTGTTGTAGCTGGAAGTTGGAAGTTGGAGGCTGGCGGGTAGAGATTGGAGTCCAGCTTCCAACCTCCAATCTTAATCCTGTGCGCGGGAATGCCCCTCTGATTCGAGGTGCATGATGCTCGGATTCAACAGCCAGATCAGAGCGATGCCCATACAGCCGATGCCGGTGATGATGAAGATTATCGGGACGCCATAGGCATCGGCCAATGGCCCGCCGAGCGCCAATCCCACCGGCGCCATCACCGAGAGCGCGCTGAGCAGCAGATTGAAGACGCGCCCTTGCAATTCCGGCGGGACGTAAATCTGGAAGATGGCCATCACCGAGCCGCGCACCAGCGGGAGCATCATCGTGCGCAGGAACATCGCGACCATCGCCAGCCAGAAGGCGTCGGCGGGCACCAACCCGAAGGCCAGCGAGCCGACGCCCAGGCCAGCCAACCCCAGGACGGCGGTCGCGGTCCGCCGCTTGAAGCCCCCCCAGATACCGAGCAGGAAGCCGCCCGCGATGAACCCCAAGCCGTGAGCGGAGTTGATCCACCCCAGTTCCAGCGCCTCGCCCCCAAAGTGGTCGGTGACCATCAACGGCAGCAGGGAGAAGGCCGGCGCCATAAAGAAGCGCAATCCGCCTAACACCATGAACATAAAGAACAGGCCCTGCCACTGCCAGACGAATCGAAAGCCGGTGAGCATCTCCTGCCAGACGGTACTGCGGACGCCCTCACCCTCCATGCGAATGACGGGTGGCTGCGGGATGCGAATGAAGAGCAGCGGGGCGATAGCCATCAATGCCGTGATGAGATCGATGGCTAAGGCGCCTTGCATATCGATGGTCGCCACCAGCAGAGCGCCCAGCGGCGGCGAGACGATATTGACCACGCCGTGCAATGTATCATTGAGGCCCGCGATACGCGCTAACTGCTCCTTGGGCGCCAGCAGCGAAGTCGAGGCGCGCATCGCGGGCGTCTGGAAGACATCGCCAAAGGCGCGCAGGAAGAGCACGACGTAGACGTGCCACACCTCTGCGATCCCCAACCAGAAGAGGTAGGCCAGCGCGCCGGTGAAGAGCGCGATCATCGCGTCGGAGAGGATCATCACCCGGCGACGATCCCAGCGATCCACCAGCGCGCCCACAAACGGTGCCAGCCCAATTTGCGGCAGCGACGAGACTAATGTGGCGCTCGTCAGCACCGTCGCCGAGCCGGTCTCCTCTGTGAGCCACCAGATAAGGGCAAATCGCACCAGGGAACTGCCCACCAGCGAAAAGGCCTGTCCGCCCCATATCGTGAAGAAGCGCGCCCGCCAATTACGGGGTTGTGTCATCTGGATGACCTACCCCTTTGACTTCTCTTACGCGGCATATCGCCATGTACCGCCGACCATCGCGCGTAGGACGTGGGTTTCTAACAGCGCCTCCGGCGGGAGCGCGAAGATGTCGCGATCCAAGACGAGCAGATCGGCGTGATAGCCGGGTCGCAGGCGGCCCAGGCGATTTTCCATTCGCACGGCGTAGGCTGCCCCCCACGTGTAGGCGTGGAGCGCCTCTTCTAAGGTCAGCGTTTGCTCTGGATACCAGCCTTCGGGGCCGGGCGAGCCATCCTCCGCGCGGCGCGTGACGGCGGCGTAGAGGCCCGCGAAGGGATCGAAGATCTCGATGGGCGCGTCGGAGCCGAAGGCTAAGATGGCGCCCGTATCCAGCAGAGAGCGCCAGGCGTAGGCGTGGGCGCTGCGCGCGCCCCAGTAGCGATCGGACATCTGCCAATCGTGCGCGGCGTGGATGGGCTGCATCGCGGCGACGACGCCCAGGCGCGCCAGGCGCGGCTGATCCGCCGGCGCGATGAGCTGCACGTGTTCGATGCGGTGGCGCAGGTCGGGCGCGCGCGGCGCGACCTCCTCCAGCACGTCCAGCACGATGCGATTGGTGCGATCCCCGATGGCGTGGATGGCCATCGCGATGTGCGCATCGACGGCACGGTTGGCGAGATCGCGAAGCTGCTCGCGCGAGAGGGTGAGCACGCCGATATTGTCCGGCTCGCCCTCGTAGGGATCGAAGAGCGCGGCGGTGCGCGCGCCCAGCGCGCCATCGGCGAAGAGCTTGAGGCCGCCGAAGCGCAGCCAATCATCGCCGAAGCCGGAGTGCAGGCCCGCCCCCAAGACAGCGTCGAAGGTCTCCTGGCGCACGTACTTCGTCACCCGGACGTGCAATCGATGCGCCAAATGCAGCGCCTGGAAGGCCTCGAAGGCCGGCTCGCCGTCCACGTCGTGAATGCCCGTGATGCCGGAGGCCAGGAGATGCGTCTGCGCTTCGGTCATCGCATCGCACAGCGTGTCCAGCGGCAGATCGGGGATCACGCGCGAGATCAGCGGGACGGCATTCTCGAAGAACATCCCGTTGGGCCGACCGTGCGCGTCGCGTCCGAGCTTGCCATCCGCCGGATCGGGCGTCTCGTCCGTGATGCCGGCGGCGCGCAGGGCGGCGGTGTTCGCGACTAAGGCGTGGCCGCTCTTCGCCGTGAGCGCCACTGGATGCGCCGGCGCTACGCGATCCAACTCCTCGCGGGTGGGGAAGCTGTCATCCGCCCAGATGTTCTGATCCCAACCCCGGCCCGTGATCCACTCGCCGGGCGGGAGGTCGGCGGCGCGAGCGGCAACCTCGGCGTGGAGGTCGGCGCGGGAGAGGCCGCGCAGTTGAAGTTGGCGGAGGCTCCGCGCGTACCACATCAGGTGGATGTGCGAATCGATCAGGCCGGGGATGATCAGCGCGCCGCCCATATCTTCTTCTTCGGCGCCAGGCGCATTTTGCCAGGCCAAGGCCTTGGCATCCAGCCCGGCGACTTTGCCATCGACGATGGCTAAGCTTTCCGCCCAGGGATGGTCTTTATCCCCGGTGTAAATTTTGGCATTTTGTAAGATGTGAATCTCAGGCTTTGTCATAGGTGTAACCTCGCTATTGTGCGCCGATCAACTCGGCGACCCAGGTGATCCCGTAGTAGCCGCTCCAGGCCGCGACGATGGCTTTGATCGTCTTACCCGTCCACGTCGCCAGCATAAAGCGCCACAGGGGATAGCCCGACAGGCCGCCGGCCATCGCCGCCAGATCAAAGAAGGGGACGGGGAAGAGGGAGAGCACAAAGATGGTCAGATCCCCGTTCTGCTGCATCCAACTATCCAGCCGCCGATAGAGCCTGGAGTGCTCGGCGACATCCTCCAGCGCGTAGCCGGCCATGTAGCCCGTGATCTCGCCGATGCCGTCGCCGAAGCCCGCGCTCAACCCGACCAGCCACGGGTTGAGGACGGCGCCCATCGTGAAGGTGAAGGCCAGGTGGGGGATAGGGAGCACGATGGTGGAGCTGCCAATGAGTGCCATCAGGAAGACGCCTAGATAGCCCAGTTGACGGAAGCGCTCGATCCGGATTTTGTCGCGGTTGAGGGCGACGGTGATCATCAGCGCGGCTAAGAAGACGAAGATGGCGATTTGCGTGGCGCGATGGCGCCAATCCGTCGGTTGCTCTGGTTGTTTTTGCGGAGCGTCGGTCATGCTTGGGGCGCGCCAAGGCGCAGCACCGTGGCGCGAGCTTCGGGGCGGGGATATTCGCCGGTGACGTTGCAACTGTCGATGACCAGATCGGCATGATCCAGCACAGCGCTGTAGTCAACGTTATGATGCCCGGTCACGACGACGACGACATCCGCCGCCGCGATCTCCTCCGTTGTGAGATCGGCGTTCTGCAAGGTCAGCGGCTGGGCGTGGAAGACGTTGCCGCCGACACGGAAGGTCGGCACAAAAGGATCATGATAGCGCACCTCCGCGCCCCGGTCGATCAGCAGCTCGATGATGCGGCGGGCGGGCGAGTTACGCGCGTCGCCAATATCCGGCTTGAAGGCGACGCCTAAGATGAGCGCCCGCGCGCCCTGGAGGGGTTTCTGCTGCGCGCTGAGGCCGCGGGCCGCCAGCTCGACGACGTGGTAGGGCATGGCCTCGTTGGTCTCGGCGGCCAGCTCGATGAAGCGCGTGTAGAAATCGTACTCGCGCGCTTTCCACAGCAGATAGTACGGATCGATGGGGATGCAATGGCCGCCCACGCCCGGCCCCGGCGTGAAGGGCATAAAGCCGAAGGGCTTGCTCTTGGCCGCCTCGATCACCTCCCAGAAATCGATGTCCATCCGCTCGGAGAGGAGGGCCAGTTCGTTAACCAGCGCAATATTGACGGCGCGGAAGGTATTCTCCAGCAGCTTCGTCATCTCGGCGGCGGCGGGTGAGTGCACCTCGTGCACCGGCGCGCCCATCTGGCGCAGCAGCGCCGCCGCGATGGTCGTCGCGTCCTCCGTCAGGCCGCCGACGACCTTGGGCGTGTTGTAGGCGCTCCATTGTTTGTTGCCGGGATCAATGCGCTCCGGCGAGAACGCCAGGTAGAAGTCGGCGTCGGCGCGCAGGCCGCTCTGCTCCTCCAAGATAGGCTTGACGACTTCGACCGTGGTGCCGGGATAGGTGGTGGACTGCAGGACAATCAGTTGATTGGGTTGCAGGCGCGGGGCGATGCCCTCGGTCGCCTGGATGATGTAGCCGAGATCGGGGGAGCGCTGCACGGTGTAGGGCGTGGGCACGCAGATGAAGACCGCGTCGCAAGTGCTGAGCACGTCGTAATCGGTGGTGGCGCGCAGCCGCCCAGCCTCGACATGAGGGCAGAGTTCGTCATTGGTGATGTCCTCGATGTAGCTGCGCCCGGCGTTGATCGCATCGACGCGCTCCTCGTTGATCTCCACGCCGATGGTGGGGAATTTGGCCTTCGCCAGAGCCAGCGCCAAAGGCAGGCCCACGTAGCCCAGGCCGATCACGGCGACTTTGGCCGTGCGGTGGGTAATTTTTTCAGATAGGGATGAGTTATTCATTAGAGCCTCCGGTTATAGTGATAAAGAGATATTCTCAGCGAACCTTTGCGAAAGTTAGTCGAGCGTCTTGCAAATTAAGTGGCCTTGCATTGGGTATCGCGTTTTGCGCTGAAGTCCCTCTGGAACCTTCGCAAGGCTGAGCTTCCTGCGAACCCTTGCGAAGGTTAGTCGAGCGTCTTGCTAGTTAAGTGGCCTTGCATTGGGCATCGCGTTTTGCACTGAAGTCCCTCTGGAACCTTCGCAAGGTTGAACCAGAGAGTGATTGTAATCGAGACAGGGGAGAGTGCAAGTGAATTTTACGATGGCGGCGCGCCGGGCGCGCCTTTCTGTTGGGCCAGGAGGGCCAGTTTCACCTCGACCTCGTACCAACTGATCTCCGAGAGGCCGAGTTTGCGCCGCAGCGCGTCGGGTTCCATCTCCTCGCGGTAATCGCGCACTGCGCACGTCCAGCGGAGCATCTCGAAGGTGAGGCGCGGAACGTTGGCGGCCTCGGCGACGCCGGTGAGGACGTACTCCAGATTGCGCGCCGTCCATGGGAAGAGGTGTTGGCGCGGGGTGTACTGCTCGCGATAGATGCGCAGAATCGCGGGCCACCATGTGGGCAGCGGGATGCGGCGCTCCTTATGCTGGCGGCTCGGTTGCTTGTAGCGAATCCAGAGCGCCGGGCGCTCGGCGTTGGTCAGATCGATATGGTTGAGTTGGAGATCGACGCACTCACTCTTCTTGATCCCCGTGTGGAGCACGAGCGTGACAAGCAGGTGCGGGCGCGCATCGGGCCGGCGACCGATGTCGCCCCGGCGCATCGCCTGGGTCGCATCGGTGACCGCCGCGATCTGCGTCTGCGTGAGAATATCGGGCAGCGGCGCGGAGACGGCGTGGTGAATCAGCGGCGCCGCCGTATCGCGCGGCAGGACCTCATCCTCCTCCAGCCACCCGAAGAAGACTTTCAGCGTGGTGATCCGCCGCTCCAAGGTCTTAGGGCTGCACGGCGCCTCGCGCTCGTCCTGCATCCAATCCAAAAAAGCCTGGAGATGCGCCGTACTGATCTCGCTCAGCGATGTGCCCGGCCCGATGTAATTGCTGAGGATTTCCATATCTAAGCGGAAGGCCTGTTGGGTGTTCTCCGTGAAGCCCCGCGCTTGCATATAGCTCTCGAACGCGCCGATGGCCTGATTGAGCGAGGATTGCGGGGTGAGGCCTGTAGTGGATTTTTGGGGTTGTTGAGACGGCTGGGGTTGATCGGGCAACTCGTCGGCGGGGAAGAGAGGGAGTTGAGGGGGCGTCTCGGTTTGATTTTCGTTCATAGGTCTCCTTCCATTCTTTTCGCTTGTCTCACTCCTATTATAACCGCCTGCCCACGTGGGCAAGTTTTGGAGGTTTGTGCTATACTTAGAGAAACTAAATCGACACTTCCAAATATCAACGGGGAGGATATATGTTACTGGATGTTAAACAGATTCGGAAAGCCTTTCCCATTTTCGAGCGCCAGGTACACGGGAAGCGCCTGGTGTTTTTGGATAGCGCGGCCAGCTCGCAGAAGCCGCAAGCTGTCATCGATGCGATGGCGCACATTTACAGCTATAGCTACGCCAATGTACATCGCGGCATCTACTCACTGGCGGAGGAGGCGACCGTCGCCTACGAGGGCACGCGGGAGCGCGTCGCGCGCTTCATCAACGCGCCGGAGGTCGCCGAGGTGATCTGGGTGCGCAACGCGACCGAGGCGCTAAATCTCATCGCCTATGCCTGGGGCAAGGCCAACGTCGAGGCCGGGGATCGCATCGTCGTGACAGAGATGGAGCATCACGCCAACTTCGTGCCGTGGCAGCAGTTGGCGAAGCGGCAAGGGGCCGAGTTGGTGGTCGCGCCGGTCACCGACGGGGGCGAGTTGGAACTGTCGGCGCTGGAGGATATATTATCCCTCGGGGACGTGCGGGTGGTGGCGGTCACAATGATGTCGAATGTCTTAGGCACGCTCCCGCCGATGCAGCAGATCATCGATCTGGCGCGCGAGGCCGGCGCGTTGACGGTGGTGGACGCGGCCCAGGCGGCGCCACATCTGCCGTTGGATGTGCAGGCGCTGGGCGCGGACTTCGTGACCTTCTCCGGCCACAAGATGTGCGGGCCGGGCGTGGGCGCGCTCTGGGGCCGACGCGAAATCCTGGAGGCGATGCCGCCCTTCCTGTACGGCGGCGATATGATCCGCCGGGTGGAAAAGGGGCGATCCTTGTGGAACGAGCTACCCTATAAATTCGAGGCCGGCACACCGCCCATTGCCGAGGTGGTAGGTCTGGGCGCAGCGGTCGATTTTCTCACGGAGATCGGATTGGAGAAGATCCACGCGCACGAGCAGGCGCTCGTCGCGTACGCGCTAGAGCGCGTGACCGAGGTGCCGGGGCTGCACGTGCTGGGGCCATCCGCCGAGCGCCGCGGCGGCGTTCTCTCCTTCTGGATGGAGGCGGCGCATCCGCACGACATCGCCTCGATTTTAAATGAGGAGGGCGTCTGTATTCGCGCCGGGCATCACTGCGCGCAGCCGCTACATCTGCGCTATGAGATTCCGGCGACCGCGCGCGCCAGCTTCTATATCTACAATGATCGCGACGACGTCGAGGCGTTGGTCGCGGCCCTGCATAAGGTCGTCGATCTGTTGGGGCGACGGGATTAGGCATTAAAAGGAAAATAAACCCCCCAGTAGAGACGCAAAATCTTGCGTCTCTACAATCAACATCGGTTTTTGGGGAAGGTTCTAGATCCTGAAACTACCTTAGTGAACGCTAAACGAGAGAAGAGGAGATTTTCGTATGAACAATGATAGCCTATATCGGGAGCAGATGTTGGATCACTATCATAATCCCCAGAACTTTGGGGAGTTGGAAGCGCCAGATATTGATGTGGAGATGGATAATCCCACCTGCGGGGATATGATTCACCTGACGGCACGCTTGAATGACGAAGGTCGCATCGCCGAGGTGAAATTCGAGGGGCACGGCTGTGTGATCAGCACCGCTTCCTCCTCAATGTTTACCGAATTTGCCCTCGGTAAGACGCCGGAGGAGTTGATGGCAATGGGTCTGGGGGAAATCCAGGAGATGATGGGCGGCATCCAGTTGAGTATGGGGCGCATCAAGTGCGCGCTGTTGCCCTTGAAGGCTATGCAAGAGGGTCTGAAGGAGAGCGGCGAAGCGTCTTGAACCTGTTTTCTACATGCAAGAACCCCGCCTTCGATGTAGAGAGCGGGGTTCTGTGTTTTTGAGGCCCTCCATTACTCTAACTCTGAGATGTCCTCCGGTTCTTCGCTCGGCGGCGATCTCTCGATGCGAATGGGGATGGTTTCCGGCAGCACGTTTTTGACGGTGACGGTGTTAGTAACGTTGACCGAAGGCTTGATCACGTACTCGCCGGGCGTGAGGTTGGTGACATCAATCGTCAATCGAACATCCTCTTTCTCTAACGTGTCAATGATAGCGAGCGGCCCGCTCAACAACACCACGATGGAATCAATTTCCACTGTCGCGGTCAAATTCTTGTTTAATCCTTCGATTTGGGGCGTAAGCTCAAACGTGACACTGCTCTCAATCGGTTCGACCCTAATACTGACCGTCACTCTGGCGCTGGGCGGCTGGATAACAAACAGCCCTTCCGGCATCTGAAGATCGAGCGACCTGGTCAGGCTCTCGGTGATCTGGGTGAGGCTGATAGGCTCGGTCTGGAGGTAGCGGGGCGCGTTTTGGACAGCGGAGGTATTGCCAAAGATCGTCACAATCTCCGGCGTGACACTCAAACTGGAAAGGCGATAGCCGGGCGCCAATTCCCCCTTGAGGTTGATGTTGACCGGCAATTTGCGGAAGTATCCCGGCTCCTGGATGGGCGTGTTGACCGTCACGGTCTTGGGCGTGATCTCTATCCTCGGCACCGGAGCGCCCTCTTCATCCACGACATCGGGACTCAGGTCGTCTGTGATGTCGCTGAGAGCCCCTTCAATATTCACGGTGACCTCTGCCCGGACGGCTTGTTGCACCAAAGATGCGGGGCCTCGGACGTGCACGAATTCCGGCGCTGTGGTTGAATCCCCGGCCTCATATCCCAAAGCCGGCTCCCCCACCTCCACGACGACCACGGGCACATCTTTTTCGGCAATTTGTTCAACCTTCAGCCGGATATTTTCCGGCGAGATCTTCACGACCTCCGCAGGGGAGCGATCAACGTCGACCTGGATGGGCAATTCCACCGTGCCGGTGCTCACATCGGAGAGGTTAACGTAGACCTGAATATCCTCCGAGCGCAGGTTATCCCAAACCGATTGGGGCGCTCGGAGCGTGACCTGAACCCGCGTCTCTTCGCCATAGGCGATTTTGTCATCAGGTAGATTGTGATGCGCGAGAGAGATGCTATTAGAGTAGGCGCGTTGAATCGTTGGATCTTCCGATTCGACCGCAATCGCCCAAAAGAAGAGCGCGAGAAGGATGGACAAGCTTAACAAGCTGAGATTTTGTCGTATTTCCTGGTTCATTTAGCGTAATCCCGCAATTCAGAAGCGGCTTTGAAGAAACGTTGAAAGATACTTAATCCCGAGGAGCGCTCTTTGGGCATCAAGAAAGCGTGAAGAACAGAATTCAGCCGTTTAGTATCAAGATCCCGAATGATACGTCCGTTGTGGGTGAGTGAGATCGCGCCACGCTCTTCCGAGATAACGACGCAGATCGCGTCGCTTTCCTCGGTGACGCCGAGCGCGGCCCGATGGCGCAGGCCCAACTCGCGATCCGCTAAGATGGCAGAGGTCAGCGGCAGCACGCACGCGGCGGAGGCCAAGCGGGAACCGGAGACGATCACAGCACCATCGTGGAGAATGGTGTGATGATCGAATATCGTCGTGAGTAGTTCCGAGGAGATCTCCGCATTGAGTTCCACGCCGGTCTCGATGTACTCTTGAAGGCCGGTCTGGCGTTCGAAGACGATGAGCGCCCCAACATTATGGCGGGCCATATACTCAGAGGCCTGCACCACAGCCGCGATGACCAGTTCCATACTCTCACTGTCGGGGAGCGCCTTGAAGACCAGCCATCCGCGTCCCAATTGCTCCAAGGCGCGGCGCAGTTCTGGTTGGAAGAGCACCGGCACAGCAACGAGCAACGCGGGCAAGAGTTGCGCAACCAGCCAGGAAAAGGCCCGCAGGGGAATAATGCGCGTCAGGATCGTCAGGGTGACGATGATCGCAGTAATACCGCGCACCAGTGGAATGGCGCGGGTGCCTTTCAGGGCATAGAACAAACCAAAGAACAGACTACTGACGAGGAGGACATCTACAACATCAATCCACGTCATACGTTGCAGTAACCACGTTAATTCCCACATAATAGCACTTCATCCTAACAAGGAACGAATCTCACTCAAAATGGACTTATGCCCCAAATTTTTGCTCACTTTATGCAATTTTGACTGATTAGGCCCTAACCCGGACAAGTCAGCACAGGTCTTCAGGAATTCGCCGGACGCAATCGTGCTATCCCCATCCCCCAACCCAGTAATGACGTAAAAAGCTCGTAACCGTTCAGTCTTATGAGTCACACTCTAAGCCCTCGACCCCGAGGGTGTCCGAGTAATTCAAAGGGGCTTTCGAAACGTTCCTGGAGACGGGGAGGAATGGCCTGGTACAGCGCGGCATAAATGGCTCCCCAGTTAAATTTGCTCCAAGGGGATTGTCAGATCCCCGTTCCGACGTAGCGTCGCGGATCTGACAATCCGCTCCGAGCGTAGCTAACTGGGGAGGAACTTCCGCCGCGCCGCACTAGGCCGGCGGCTCCTGGCCTGCCAATTCACGATAGAGATCTGCATAGGCGCTCCTGTCGGGGGGATTGAGCGCGAGAATCGTCTCAATCGTCTTGATCGCGGCATCTTTCTTTCCGGCTTCCAGTTGCAAATCCCCCAGCACATCCAAATGTCCGATAGCCTTCTCCCGCTGCCCCAGCTTCGTATACAATTGCGTGATCCGCGCGCGGAGTGGAATATTTTGTGGCTCCTCTTCGATTAGATCTTCCAACAGCGCCAGCACGCGCTGGACGTCCCGCTGTTGGAGATAGTTGCGGATCAATTTATCCAGCACGTTGACGCCCAGATGCGGTTTTCCCACGCGGGGATAGAGGCGAAAGAGCGCGATATACGCCTCTTCATTCTCCGGGTGAATGCGGGCGATCTCTTCATAACTCCTGATGGCGTCTCGCCAATTCAATCGTTGCTCGTCTAGATTAGCGATGTGATGTAAGATGCGCGCCCGCCATTCCCGCTCGTTGCGGGCCTGCGAGGCCAAATCCAACGCAGTCTCGTAGGTCTCCCGCGCCTCATCCACCTGGGCCAGTTGATAGTACGCATCGGCCATCTGGAGTTGCTGCGCCATCGCCTCCTCGAAGCGTTGCTGCTGTAGATAAAGATGGATCATCTTCTGCTGAGTTTCGACATCCAGCGGGAAGATTTGCATAATCTCCCGATAGACCGATAGCGCCTGCGCGTGCTGCCCGCGCGTCTCATACGTGCGGGCGATGGCGCGGAACTTGGCGATACCTTGATCAAAATTGTCGTTCTCTAAGAGAATATCCCCCAACAGGTGATGTAGCGGCAGATAATCCGCCGCCTTACCGATGGTATGAAATAGCTCCTCTTGAGCGCAATAGAACGCCCGCTCTTCTTGATAGGTCTGCGCTCGGGCCACCGATTGTAAGATACCCGTCGCATTGGGACGACTGACCAACTCTGCCAGGCTCAACACCGATTCGCTATCGGTTAACCGATCCAGACTCTGCCGCGCTTGTTGCGCCTTTTCTTGCCAATCAGACTGCCCCAAAAATTCAGAGAGAGATTCGCACAACTCCCGATTTTTCTCCGGCCCATCAGGATCGACGAGACTCTCTGTCAAGCCGGCGTAGATGTGACGCAGCGACTCCGCGCGCGGCGCCTTGACGGTCGTCATATCCACCATCTCGAGCGCCATCAAATAGTGCCGCAGCGACTCGGCGTACTTTTCCTGCGCGAGAAGGCATTCGCCCAGCGCGAAGTGACTGCCCAACCCATACCCTGGCGCGGCAAGCGATTGTTCAAATTGCTCGACAGCCTTCGCGAATTGCCCCTGCTCTTTGTAAAGGATGCCCAAATTAAAGTGAATCGATGGGATCGAGTAGCCGCCGTTCTGCAAGCTCTCGTAAGCCTTTTGCGCTTCTTCCAAATCGCCGCGCGTCTGCGTATCGATCGCCTTGCCGATGAGCATATCGATCTCCATCTGCGAGAACCCGACGACCTGCGGCTTATCCTCCTCGAAAATCGATTCCGCTAACTGCTCCAAAGCCCGGTGCTGCGCTTGATAGAGCGGCCCCCCACCCGCTTCCGCCAACTCGCGGCCCTCCTCATCCAATTCGTCGGTCGGCATCGGAATACGCGAGCCGATAGGCGGCGGCTCCTCGATGCGCCGCTCACTCTGGAGCATCTTCAGCGTCTTGGCGAGCCGGGGATCGTGAGAGATAAATTGTTGCATCTCGCGACAAATTTCGATGGCGCGCTCCCGATGTTTATCCTGAAAGAGATGCGCCAACCACACGGCGGCCAGCACCGCGTTGTCCACATCCCGCTGCTCTTTGTAGACCTCCAGCAGATAGCCCCAGACAGTGGGGTTGCGGGACTCCAACGCCGCTGAGGATTCGAGCGCCGCGATGTATTTGCTGGTCAGGCCCTGCTGGTTGTAATGCCGAGCGGCTTGATAATATATCTCCGCCGCCTCCGAGGTTTCGCCTTGATGCTTCAGAATCTCGGCGATGCGCTCATACGGGCCGGGATCCGAGGGCGTCAACCGCGTCAGGCGCTTATAAATCTCCAGCGCCTCATCTAATTCTTTCGCGTTCAAGAGCGCCCAGGCATAGCCCATCAGCGCCGAGACATCTTTGGGGAATTCCCGAAGCGCGCGGCGATAGGCTTTCAGGGCGTTTGCCCATTCCTCGGCCCAGACGTAGTCGTTGGCCTTCTGAATTGCTTCATCAAAACGCATGCGGTTCCCTGCCATAGGTCACTCTCCGTTGATGATGGTGGGTCTTTTGGATTTTGCCGGATGTCCCCCTAAGCAGCCCTAGAAGTAGCTGAGATGCGCGCGTTTGTGGGGATCACAGACCTGTTTCGCGTCGTTACCAGGTTGCGGGTAGGAGGCGTAATAGCGCGGCGCTATTGCGCGGCGCAATTGCGCTTGGCAGATTGCACCCGGCGAATTCCTTAAGAACCATGATATTCTTCTAGATCGGCCTTGCGAAGGTCGAAGATCGTGATCAGCTTGACCTTCGCAAGGCCAAGTTGAGTTTTGGTTACTATCACAAAGTCTTCGCCACTTGGCCCCTTGGCTCCGAGGGGATTGTCAAATCCCCGCCTAACCGCCGGATTTAGCAATCCGGCGAGAGCCTGGCGCGACATGGCGAATACTTTGAGATACAAGCAGTTTTGCGAATGGGTGTGTCTTTAGGCGGCGTCCAAACACCACACCAGGATGGCCTTCTCGGAGTGGAGGCGATTTTCGGCCTGATCGAAGAGCGCGGAGTGGGGGCCATCGGCCACGGCGTTGGTGATCTCCTCGCCGCGATGGGCGGGCAAACAGTGCATCACGATGACGTCATCTTTGGCGGGCGCCAACTTGCTCTCGTCGATGCGATAGGGTGGGAAGACCAGGCGCCGCCTGGCGGCCTCTTCCTCCTGTCCCATAGAAGCCCAGGCATCCGTATAGAGGACATCGGCGTTCGTCGCGGCTGCGATGGGGTCGCGCGTGGCGACGAGTTGCGCGCCCGTCTGCGCCGCGATGCTGCACCCCATATCCCAGATAGCGGGATGCAGTTCGTAGCCTTTTGGCGTGGCGATGGTGAAATCCATCCCCAAGAGAGCCGCACCGAACAGCAGCGAGGTCGAGACGTTGTTGCCGTCGCCCAAGTAGACCAACTTCTGCCCCTCGAAGCCGCCGCGTTTCTCCAAGATCGTCATAAAGTCGGCCATCCCCTGGCACGGATGCGAGTAATCGGAGAGCGCGTTGATCACCGGGACGCTCGCGTACTCGGCCAACTCGACCAGATCGTAGTGCCCGAAGACGCGCGCCATCACAATATCCACATAGCGCGAGAGCACGCGCGCGACGTCGGCGACGCTCTCCCGCTTGCCCAGTTGGATCTCGCTAGGCGAGAGATAGAGCGCGTTGCCGCCCAATTGAAGCATCGCGACATCGAAGGAAACGCGCGTGCGCAGGCTGGGCTTCTGGAAGATCATCCCCAAGACCTTATTCTTAAGGTAGGGCGTCTCTTCGCCGGCTCGCCACGCTTCTTTGATTTTGACCGCTAAATCTAAAATCTCGTGCATCTCTTCCGACGTCAGATCGGCTAAGGTGAGGAAGTTTTTCATTGGCTATAGCTCCTTAACGTAAGTGATTTAGAGTACGATGTACACAAAAGATGACCTGACAGAGGCCAACTCCTCCGCGTACTATGCTAAGTATACCACGAAGACCGCAGTGAGGAAAAGATTGAAACCCTCTATTGTAGGTTACACATGTCATCCTGCTTATGGCCCCTCTGCGATTGTCCTGCCCAGGGGAAGTCGGTATACTCTTATATAGGGCGTCTTGCACGGACGCCTTATATCGCATCCCCATTATGAACTTACGTATGAACTTACGGAGGAGAATTGTATGACCACTATGCAAGCCGTGGCTAAGATGCATCCTGGGCCTGGTTTTGAATTAGTTCGCGAAGAAATCCCTTCACCTGATCCCCGCGAGGTGCTTGTCAAAGTAACAGCAACCTCCATCTGTGGCACCGACGTTCACATCTATAATTGGGATAAGTGGTCGCAGGGACGGATCAAGCCGCCGCTGATCGTCGGGCACGAGTTCACGGGCGAGATCGTCGAGATTGGATCGCAGGTGCGCGCGAATGAGCCGCAGGTGGGCGATTATATCTCGGCGGAGAGTCATATTGTGTGCGGCGTCTGCCAGCAATGCAAGCTAGGTCAGGGCCATGTCTGCCCCAACACGCGCATCATCGGCGTCGATACGGATGGATGTTACGCCGAGTATATCGCGCTCCCCGTGGAGAACGCCTGGAAAAACCCACCACAGATGGCGCCGCAGGTAGCCAGCTTGCAGGAAAATTTCGGCAACTCCGTCCACACGGCCTCGGCGGTGGATATGCGCGGCAAGACGGTGTTGATCACCGGCTGCGGCCCCGCCGGCCTGATGTCGATCCCGGTGGCGCGCGCGTTCGGCGCGGAGATCATCGTCACGACCGATCTCAGCCCCTATCGGCTGGATCTGGCGCGGAAGGTCGGCGCCGACCTGGCGCTCAATCCCCGCGAGGATGACGTCGCGCGCCAAGCGCAAGATGCCGTGCGCGGTAAGGGGTTCGATGTGCTGCTGGAGATGTCGGGCGCGCCGCCGGCCCTGATCCAGGGGCTGGATCTGCTCAAGCCCGGCGGCGACGCCTCGCTGCTGGGGCTGGCGACCGATACATTAGGCGACTTCGATATGAACAACCTGGTGATTATGAAGGGCATCACCTTGCACGGGATCGCCGGGCGGCGCCTCTGGGAGACCTGGTATCAGATGCGGGCGCTGTTGGCTGCCAAGGTGGTGGATCTCACGCCCATCATCACCCACGAGTTTCCCCTCAGCCGCTGGCGCGAGGCGATTGAGACGATGGCCTCCGGCGAGAGCGGCAAGATCGTGATGTATCCGGGCAAATAAAAGAAACTAACCCTTGCGAAGGTTCGAGAGAGGTTTTAGGCGACGAATCTCTTGGACATTTGAGTCGTGTTCTGTGTCTGAAGACTCCCAGCAACCTTCGCAAGGAGGTCGAAAAAGAAGCAGTCAAAACTAAAGGAGGAAGCTATGACCGAAACTAGACTAGAATGGATCGAGGAGGCGCTCGCGGATCTCAAAGAGAGCGGGCGGTTTATCAACCTGCGCACCATCGAATCGCCGCCGGGCGCGTGGATGATCGTCGATGGTCAGAAGGTGCTCAATCTGTGCACCAACAACTATCTGGGGTTGGCGGGTGATCCGCGGCTGGTGGAGGCCGCGCAGGCGGCGCTGGATAAGTACGGCGCGGGGCCGACGGCCGTGCGTTCTATCGCCGGGACGCTGGCGATTCACGAGGAGTTGGAGCAGAAGGTCGCCGAGTTCAAGCACGTGGAGGACGCGCTCTACGTTCAGAGCGGCTTCTTGGCCAATCAGGCCGCGATCCCGCCGCTGGTGGGCAAGGGCGACGTGATCTTCTCCGACCGGCTCAATCACGCCAGCATCATCGATGGCGCGCGCCTCAGCCGGGCCAAGATCATCGTCTACGAGCACTGCGACGTGGATGATCTGCGCGCGAAGGTGGCGGAGCATCTGGAGGAGTACGAGAAGGGCCTGGTCGTCACCGACGGCGTCTTCTCGATGGACGGCGACGTGGCGCCCCTGGATGGCATCTACGAGGTCGCCGAGGAGTTCGGCCTGATGACGATGGTCGATGACGCGCACGGTGAGGGCGTGCTGGGCCACGGGGGGCGCGGCATCGTCGATCACTTCGACCTGCACGGCAAATTCGATGTGGAAATGGGCACCTTCTCTAAAGCGTTTGGCGTCGTAGGCGGCATCATCGCCGGCAAGAAACTCATCATCGATTACCTGCGCCAGAACGCGCGCCCCTTCCTCTTCTCCAACGCCGTCACCGCCGCCGATAGCGCCGCTTGCCTGGCCGCCGTCGAGGTGCTCTCCGCCTCCACCGCGTTGGTGGACAAGCTCTGGGAGAACGCCGAGTACTTCAAGGAGGAGATGAAGGCGCTCGGCTTCGATGTGGGGCAGAGCGTCACGCCGATCACGCCGGTGATGTTGGGCGATGTGAAGTTGGCCAAGAAGTTCAGCCGCCGCCTCTTCGATGAGCAGGTCTTCGCGATGGCGCTGGGCTTCCCCACGGTGCCCGAGGGCCTCGCGCGCATCCGCGTGATGGTCTCCGCCGCGCTCTCCCAGGATGATTTGGACTTCGGCCTGGAGAAATTCGAGCAGATCGGCAAGGAGTTGGGGGTGTTGTAGAGATAGTCGAACCCTTGCGAAGGTTGCGCGAAACCGTCAGGACCCAACGGTGGTTTGTACAACCAAAGATAGCTTGACTGAGAATCCTCTGATTAACCTTCGCAAGGGTAAGCAAAACAAGGCCGGCTCTTTTGATAGAGCCGGCCTTGTCGATTTTACAGGCGTCTTACGTCAGCGCAGAATAAACGTCCCGCAGCCGAAGTGCGTGTGATGCCCCACGTGCAGAATCGAGGCCAACTCCAGATAAGGCAACAGCACCTCCGGAATCTGCGTGGTGAATTTCTGCGAGCCGATCCAGCGACCGATACAGCCCTTTGGCGGCGGTTCGATCCGCGCGCTTTGATGATGGGGCCGCTGTTGGAGGGTGTTCAGCGCCTCCCAAAGCTCCTCTTGATCCGCCTCTGGGACCAGCGCCCAGGCATCCTCGGTGGTGATGTTCTTACCGGGCACGATCTCGGCCACCCGCGCCATCAGCGCGCGGATGATGCCCTCGATGGTGGGGAGATTGCGCTGGGCGATTTGCCTCTTTCGCCGCCCGTGCCGGGGATAGACATACGGCTCCGACCCAAAATCGAAGGGCGTCAGCCAGACCAGGAGCCGCCGGGCGCGGGCGTAATCCTCGCGGGCGCCCAGGTCGAGATCCTCGCGCCATTGCCCCGGCGTGGGGAAATAATCGAGATTTAACTCGCCCGCCTCGACGAACGGCTCCCACGTCAGGCCGCGCGCCGCGTAGATGGCGTGAATCTGGTAGCGCCCCCACAGGCCCTTGCTCTCCGGCTGCATATCCATCGGCGGATGCGTGGCCGTCGTCTCCAGCGCGGATAAGATGCGCTCCAAAAAGAAGCCGTGATCCGCTGCATCCCCCAACAATTTGAGTTCCCACAAGATCGGCTCATCTTGCCCATAATCCTGCTTGACGGGATAGGGGAAGATAACCGCCTCAACGGGCCATGGCGCCGCAGGAATCGTAATCAGCGGGCTTTCTTTTATCAGCCTCGCGCCTTCGCCTTGCTTCCGATGCAAAAAGTGCGCCTCCCACAGTTGGCGCGCCCGCTCCCACTTATGCGCCTCGCGGGTGGGCAACTGCGCGGCGATGGTTTTACCCAAGACCGCCGACAGATCGCCGGCGAAACACTCCGGCAGCTTGACGAGCGTATGTCGAGGTCGCATAACGATGAGATACCGGATCAGGTTGATCGATTCAGTAATAGGTAACATAATCACTCAGGCGATAAAGCAAATCCACTTGGGCCTTTGTCCAACTGCGAATGCGCCAGGCGTTGAGCATATCCCTGGCCTCCTGGCTCAACATCCCCAGCAATCGGCCCCAGTAGAATTGGGACTTGGGATTATCTTCCATATCTAACAACTTGTGCAACATCTCCTGCTCATCCGGCATCAGCACGGTGCGGAAGACCGATGCCATCTCCAAGGTGCTGATGAAATCCGCCGCGTCGAAGGTCAACACGCCCTCGCGATCATACTCGCGCAAGTGGAAGATGTAGTGGGGCGCGGCCAGGAATCGCACGCGGAGCCGATCCGGCGGGAAGCGCGAGTCGTGATGCGCCACGCGAAGCAGAAGCTGGGCCATCGTCGGCGTCTTTGTGCCGGTGCTGGGGAAAATCTGGAGCAGCCCCTTAAGTGCGGCGCCGTTGTAGAGGATCAACTCCTGGAGCCAGGTCTTCAGCTTGCGGTGACGCAGCGCGGCGATAAAGTGATGATCGTCGTGGACGTAATCGGCGAGCACAAGGTCATTGGAGAAACGCCGGCCATCTCGAAGCTGGCGCGGCAGTTGGGTCACATAGCCCCAGACGAAGGTCGTGTGCAGCGAGGTGCGGTAGTACTTCTTCGCACCCCGGTTGAGGGCCTCGCAGGTGGGGCAGTAATGGCCCATTGGCGTGGCCCGGGGGTAGGCCCAACAGCGCTGGCAAGGGGGACGCAGCGCCGTTAAGGGCGCTGCGATCTCCCCCGCCTCCTCTGTGATATTGGGATGTTCCGCCAGATAATCGAGCGTGGACAGCAGCGCAGAGCCGGTCTCCGCGAGCCGAATCCAATCAAAGGGCGCCAACATCGAGCGCTTTCATCAGGCCAACGTAATGGGCGATGACTTCGGGATTGATCCATTTTTCGACCTCGATGGGACGCTGCCACGCCTCATCGGGCACGTTGGCGTATCGCTGGGACCAATCGATGAAGTAGCTTTCCGGCAACACGCGGAGCTTCAGGCTGCCAAAGCCGAGATAGCGGCGATGGCCGATCTTGTGCGCCAGACCAGGTTGCAGATGGACACTCCACATCAGCCGTTGCAACTCCTCATCTTCCAAGTTCCAGAATCGAATGGTGAATTTGGCCTTGGCGCCGGGCATCAGCGCGCGGAAATAACTGGCCTGGACATCATCCGGCGTGAAGTCGTCGAGGCGCTTGACGAACGACGGCAGCGGTTTGTGCCGGAAGACGCGCCACGTATCGGCGATCTTATACTTGGAGACGGCCTCATCCTCTTGGAAGATCCATTCGCCCTTCACTGCGTTGAAGCGCCAACCGGTATAGGGATAGGGCGCTTTGAACCACGCCAGCTCCGCTTCCTCGAACATCGCGAAGCTGAATGCCAGCCGGCCCATCAGCGATTGATCCGTCCCCTTGCCCACCCAGCCGAAGAGCGCGTCGGCCGGATTGAGGCGACTGATATCGACGCTGGGCTGCTGCGCGTCGCTGGCGATGGCGTAGATGTGGCGGATCATGCCCTTGACGCTCTTGCTGGGCAGCGCGTAGGTTCGATCCTCCGGGCGCATCACGGCTTCCGGCGGCGACATCGAGAAAGCGTCCCAGCCGTTGACCTGCCCTTGGCTGAGCGTCACCTTCCACGAAGGCTCTCCGCTCTCGCGGATGTGGAGCGGCGTCAATACCTCGGCCTCGACCACAAGCATACCGCAGTTGCCGCCGAAGGCCCGGTGGGAGATGAAGCCCTCTCGCGCGACGGGCGGCTGCTGCACCGATTGTCGCAACGGCAGACTGGGCAGCGACGGTAGGGTCTCCGCCACACCCTCGCCTCCCAAATCCAGGCGCCACCAGAGGCCCTCGCGGCGCAACTCGCGTTCGGCGAAGAGGACGTCCGTGACGCCGGCGCGATTGCCCGTGAGCCACGTCAGTTTGCGCATCTCGGCCTCCACCCAGCCGAAGCCGCTGGTCTTTTCCCCGCCGACGACGATGTCGCCGCGCCGGAAATCGTCCAGCAGATGGAAGAGCAACGCCACGGCGGGCAGGTCCCGATCGGTGATGTCCTGGAGATCCAACCGCACTTGGAAGACCAGATCGCTCCCGTAGGCGAAGAGATAGTCGGATTTGGCGTTTTCGATGGGCTGGCCGGTGGCGGAATTCATGCGCACGCCGTCCATCGAGCACCAGGCGGCGTTCGGGTCGTGCGGATCGGTCAGGTAAGCGTCAGAAAAGTAGACCAATCCGATCTGCCCCTGCGCGCCGAAGAGGCGCGTGATCATCGCCTCGGTGCCGCCGCCCTCGCCCAAATAGGTCTTGAGCACCTGCGAGGCCCGGCGCCGGAACGCGCCCTTGATCGTGCTGCCCGGAATGTAGATCTCCCAGCCGCCATCCTGCGTGTGCGAGGGCGCCCAGCTCAGCATGCGCATAAAGACGGTGTCGTAGGGCTTGCCATACTTGCGGTCGATCTGGCGGTTAAAGGGGCCGCCGCCACGGAAATCGACGTTGTACGGCTGCGCGAGTTCTTGGCGCGCCTTAGTTCGATAACTTTGCAGGAAGGCGATGAAGTTGCGGTCGTTGACGATGCTCTTGTTCAGATTGCGAGGATGGGTCATATAGCGATAGCGCACGCGGCGATGCTCATCGCGGAAGGTCTGCCAGGCGCGCGTGCTGACGCCCTCCGGCGGCGACGAGCTTTTCCATTGCCGCTCGTCGATCTCCCCCTTCAATAACATCACTTTGATCTGGAGGTGGGCCTCGCGATTTTTGATCTCCTCATCAACCCAGGTGTCGCTCTGCAAGAGATCAATCTGCTGGTCGATCTGCTGGTAGAGGCGCGGCAAGATGGCTTCGCACGCGCGGGTCAACCGCCTGGTGAGCGCGGCCTCGTCGCCTAACAGCTCGGTCAAATCCTCTTTGAGCGCCTCATCAAAGCCAAGACCGCCGGCCAACTCGGCCCAGACATCTTCCGAAATCTCGTGTTGCGTCATCCGCTCGGATTCCATCTCGTTGACCAGACGACCGGCCATGTTGGCCTTGTCGCCCAGCGCTTCCTCGAAGGCGGCCTCGGCGGCCTCCTTGCTGGGGAAGGGTTGCCCGCACAAAGGTTGGGCCGCCTCGATCACCTGCTTGGCGATGGGGTAGCGGCCCTTACGTAGCTTCTTCAAAGCGGATTCAGAGAGCGTCCACACCTCGCGCTCCTCAGCACTCTCTTCTTGAAGCCAGATGGCGATGGTGCGCGGCAGATAGTCGGCCAGCTTGCGCTTCCAATCATCCGGCGTGAGGAGAGGGCCGCCGAGCACGGCCTGAAGGCGCTCCTGCACCTCGGTGGGCAAATCGCGCATCGCGGCAATCAGAATTCGCCCCTCGACAGCGGCAAAGGAGGGGGTCTCAGGATCGACCTTGCCCCAGTTCCAGCCTACCAGCACGGGATTCGTGGCGCTGAAGGTCAAGTTCATCTGCAAATGATTGGCGGCCGGATCGATGCGCGGCGGTTTGTCAGGTTCCAGCGCGTCCAAGTCCATCTCCAATCGGAGGTGGCCCAGCCCCTTGCTCTTGCCCGCCCCGAACCAAAATCGCCCCGCGCGCAGTTCTTCCATCATGTAGTACAATCGCGCGGCGTTGTCGTTCTCCTGGAGCGCCTGATCATCGACCGTCATCTTGAAGTCGAAAACCGCGTGTCGGAAGACCGTTTCCATCTTGTAGTTAGCGTTGGCAATCGAGGCCCAGCGATCCTCATCTAATTTGAGGCCCATCCGCAGGTCAAAGAAATGATCCGCCGGATAGGAGGCATCTTGCAGTTCACAGGTAACGCCCTTGATCAGATTGTAGGGCATCCCCTCGCCATAGAGGCGCTGCCACAGCTCGTTGAGCAGGCCGATGTTTCGCCCGTCGCCAGTGCCGCCAATAAAGGCGTCCATCAGCGATTTGGCCGTGCCGCCAATTTCGCCGGCCAGCGAGACGCGGCGCTCCTTGCCGTCGTTATCGCGGGTGAACAAGGTCTTGCGCGCATTGCCTCGGTAGACGGGCGATTCGGCGACAATTTTTCCTTGGAATAACATAAGAATCCTCCTTAAAAACTCCGGTTATCGAATAAGTCGAGAAGGCCCAACAGGCTTTGAGGGCTGTCAGGCCCGGTATCATAAGTCCTATTTTACTGGACTTCGTTCTTTCCGCAACGACTTTGGTCTGGATCATCGTAGGAATGCTTCGTCCATAAGGCCAGGATAGCCCACACGACGAGTGCGCTCTCCAGGCCGAGGCGCACAGGATCGCGAAGAAGATTGTGCAATATATGCCATAGGCTCGGCGAGGATTTGAAATCATAGCTGACGAAGGGGTAAAACCAAGGGACGAAGCCATTCAGATCGCCGAGGAGGTGCCCCATATAGCCAAGCGCCCAGCTCCGCGCGGCGCGCTTGCCCCATAGCAGGTCGATCAGCAGCGTAGAGAGTGCCAGGCCGACCAACGTGTGGCCCCACATTCGACCGCTGGGCGCAAGGTGTAATATCTGGCACGCGGTCTTGTCCACCAGATCGGGCGCGAGGCCGGCGACCATCACCGGGACAAGATCGGCATCCAAATAGCGATGTTCCAAAGCCGAGACGGCCAGATGTCCCAAAATCATTAATGCGCTTCTGTGATTTGGAGGTCATCCGGTTTGCGGGATATGATGACCGTCCCATTTTTCTATCAGCGGGAGCGTGAAGTAGAAGGTGCTGCCCTGCCCCGGCTCGCTCTCGACGCCCACATCGCCGTTAAGTCTTTCCACGATGCGCTGCACAATCGATAGTCCCAGGCCGTGCCCTCTGGCTTGATTCAGATGAAGTCGCGTGAACTGGGTAAATAACTGCGCCTGTTCCTCCCGTGTCAAGCCAGGGCCATTGTCCCGAATCCAAAATCGCACCATTGGATGCTCGCTATCCTCCCAGATTTCGGCGCCCAGCTCCACGTGCGGCGGTTCACCGCCGTACTTGAGCGCGTTGCTGAGATAATTAGCCCACACCTCTTCGATCCAGGGGCCATAGCCGGCCGCGGTGGGCCAGGTCTTTGGCGTGACGATTTCGGCGTGATACTCAGCAATCATCTCGTCTAAGCGATCGCGCACCTCGGCCATGATCCTGTCCATCGAGAGCGGGCCAATCTCAAGGTCCTTTTGCTTGCGCACGCTGGCCAGCAACAGCAACTCATCGATGATGCTCGTCATCCGATCACCGGTGCGCTTAATCCGTTGAGCTGTCTTTTGGATCTTCTCGTGCGGCCAGCGAGGCGTGCGTTCGACCAACAAGGCGCTGAAGCCGTTGATGATGCCAATCGGCCCTTTGAGATCGTGCGCGACGGTGTGCGCGAAAGCGTCCAACTCGGCGTTGCTGGCTTCGAGTTCCTGGGTGTAGGCCTCCAGCCTCTGATTCGTGGCGGCCAATTCGGCAGTGCGAGCCGCGACCAACTCCTCCAAATGCTCGCGATACTGGCGCAATTCCTCTTCTTGACGGCGACGCTCGGTGATGTCGCGCAGCGTGACCAGGATGGCCCGCTTATCCTCCTCCCAGGGGATCATCGTAGCGGTGATATCGGCGGGACAGGTGGAACCATCGCGCTTAATGACATCCAAGGATGTGATGAGATCCTCCTCCGGGGCGGATTGGGCGGTGAGATCATCAAGGGCAACTTTGGATGCCGGCGGGAGAAAGGCCGTCACCGATTGGCCGATCACTGCGTTTTCCGTATAGCCCAACACGGGCGTGATGGTCGGATTAACCGTGAGGATGCGATAATCGTCGGGATCGAGGACTAAGATCACATCTAGGGATTCGCGCACGACGGTGCTGAATTTCTCCTCGCTCTGTTTGAAGTTTTGCTCCAGGCGGTCGACGAGCCAAGAAGGCAGGATCATCAGAATCGCAAAGAAGATAATAGGCACCGATAGCATCGGATCGCCATAGAATTGTACAGAGATCGCCAACGTGATAGCGCTGGTGATGCCCGCGAAGACGGCAGCCGGCTTCCATCCAAGCAAAATACCCAAGATAAAAACGCCGATATCGAGACCAAATATGCCATTGGAGAAACGATCTGCCCCCGGGTTGCGCAAACGGTCTTGGAAGATCATCGGCAGCAAAGCCAACGTCAACCCTCCGATATAGAGATAGGCGGCCTTATCTAAGGATTGAGGAATGTACTTATAAGCCACAAGCGTTGTGATAAGACAAAATGCCATCGCGGCGAGATAGCTATAAGCCAATGATTCATTGGTCTGGTGAATGAGATGCGGGACGATTATAGCAATTTGAGTTGCCAGGATCAAAGCTATGAGGATGGCAGTGCCGCCGAATATCCAGCGCGCGGCTTTAGAACGCACAGATAACTTATCTTTTTCCATAAAACAAAGACCTCCTTAAATCTTATGGGCCATTGTACTACTCGTAACGGTTTAGTTTGATGAGCCTGGCGAATAAATTCGCGGCTACATTTACGAAACCGGCCTTCGCCGGTTAGAACTCAGTCGCCGAAGGGCGACTTCGTAATAGTGGCCGTGGTTTTAACCGCCGGGCACTCACAGAACTAAACTGATACTACTTCTCTTTAGCAGGGCGGCTCATTTTCCAGACTGTATCTATGAGGGGTCCCAATACTCTCCAGCTTTGGATATATTCCCGCTGGCGCGCTCTTCGTCGTAGGCCTGCCACCATTCGCGGATCAGTGTCTGCATCCGCTCGTTGTGGATCACGTCCTCGAAGGTCGCTTGCTGCTCGGCGGTCAGGTCGCCATACGCGCCATACGCTTCAAGAACGGCCTCGACGCCTTTTTCAAGCGCCTCATCCAAAAAATCACGCTTTACAAAAACTAATCCGGCCAACTGAACAATGTCCTGATACCCTTCCTTCATCACTGCCTCCTGGGAATGTAAAGCTCAGCCTATGTCTATAAGTATACTATCTTTTGGAGATTTTTGGAGATTTTTGGAGATTTTTGGAGATTTTTGGAGATTTTTGGAGATTTAATGAAATTGCCCTCCTGCCTAGGGGGAGCGATGCGCCAGCCTATGTCAGCGACGCCCGCGCCGCATCGATCAGGGGGCCGCAGATCCGCCAGAGGGCGTTTTCGGTGTTACCCAAGATAGTGACGAGCAGATCCTCATCGACAAAGTACTCCGAGATAAAAGCTACGCCGGGATCGCCGCCGATGGCATAGTAAGAGCGGAGTCGCCCCTCTTTCTTCGTGATCCAGATGCCGTAGCCATAGAATCGCTCCAGCGTCTCGTCGT
>CAZCAI010000022.1:0-37730 GCA_964496595.1 uncultured Anaerolineales bacterium | reverse complement strand
GGGTTGCCTCCTAGATAGTTACAAGTTGCAAGTTACAAGTTGCAAGTTACAAGTTGCAAGTTACAAGTTGCAAGTTACAAGTTGTCTGAAAGTAATCCGCAATGTGGCGGAATACCATTCCGACCTACTTGTGCAATTCCTTCAATCTCTCGAACAGCTCGCGCTCTTGCTCGCTAAGCTCCTGCGGAAGCTGGACGTCGATCACGGCGTAGAGGTTCCCACGCTCCTCCGGCTGATTGAGCACCGGCATGCCCTGGCCGCGCAGGCGGAATTGCCGACCGTTCTGCGTCTCCGGCGGGATGCGCAACATCACCGAGCGCCCGTTGGGCTTCGGGACGGCGACCTCGCCGCCCAAGATGGCGGTGTAGAGATCCACGTCGACGCGCGCGGTCAGGTCCTCGCCGTCGCGCTCGAAACGGGGATGCGATTGGACATTGATGACCAGGAAAAGATCGCCCATCGGGCCGCCGGACGCGCCGGGACCGCCCTTCCCGGCGACGCGCACGCGCGTACCGGATTCGGCGCCGGGCGGGATTTGCACCTCCAGGCGCTTCTCGCCGATGCGCAAAATGCGCGTCGTGCCCTCGTAGGCCTCTTGCAGCGTGATGGTCACCGGCTGCTCATAATCCTGTCCGCGCCGGGGACGTTGGGCCTGCGCTCGTCCGCCTCCAAAAATATCCTGTTGATAACCGCCGCCACCCTGATAGCTTCCAAATAGTTGCTGGAAGAAATCCGAGAAGGCGTCGGCACCCGCCGCCCCACCCCCGCGCCCGCCGAACAGATCCTCGAATCCGCCGCCGGCTCCGGGGCGCACGTAGACGCGCTGCCGCCCGCCGCCCGGCTGCTGGCCTCCGAACCAGTCCGCGAAGTCCTCGAAGCCCTGAGCGTCAGCGCCGCTCCGCTGCCACTGCTTCCAATCGCTGCCGACCTGATCGTAGAGCTTGCGCTTCTCCGGGTCGGACAGCACCTCGTAGGCCTCGTTGATGGACTTAAATTTCTCCTCGGCGGTGGGGTCATCGGGGTTCATATCTGGGTGATGTTGGCGCGCCAGCTTGCGGAAGGCCTTCTTGATCTCCTGCTCGCTAGCATTACGACTTACGCCGAGTGCGTCATAATAATCCTTATAATCCATTGACTGACTCCCTCCTCTGAAAATGGGCAAATCAGCAAACGTCAAATTTTGAATTGCGAATTTAGAATCTTTACCCAACAGCATTATTCAAAATTCGCAATTCTAAATTCGCAAATGCAGATCAAAACCCCTGCGTGCTCTGTGTTCCGCAATGCATCATTCCTGCTTGGCGACGATGACGCGGGCCGGACGGAGCACGCGCTCCCCCAGGCGATAGCCTTCCTCTTCCACATCGACGACCAGCAGATCCGTCTTCTGGCCCTTGATGGGCGGCACGATGGCGACGGCCTCGTGCCAGTTCGGATCGAAGGGCCGGTTGACAGAGTCGATTTTCTCGACATCGGCGTCGCGCAATACCTTCTGCATCTCGTTGTAGGCAACCTGCACCCCTTGATGATGGGGGTCGTTGGCGTCCAGATGGGACAAAACCGTCTCTAACATATCGATAACGCCCAAAAAGCCCTTGAGCAGATAGGCTTTCTCGCGTCGCACGCGATCCTCCGCCAACCGCGCTTGGCGGCGGCGAAAATTATCCATATCGGCGCGCATTCGCAGCGCCATATCTTTCCAGTCGATATCGTCCTGCCTTTCTTGCTCTTCTTGCTCTTCTTGACCTTCTTGAGCTGACTCTTCCGTCTTTTGCTCTTCTGCCGCCTGCGTCTCTTCCGGCGCACGCTCGTCCACTGCCGCTGTGGCCTCTTCTACCTTTGCCGGCGGATCGCCCGCCCGGCGCACGGGGATGCGCACGCGATATTTATCCGACATCATTCAAGATCCCTCCTCAAATTTCCCATAACGGCACTCCATTGCATTGCGTGCCTGACTACAAACGGATCTAATATTGCAAACAGAAGGGAGGTGGCATCGACCACCCCCCTTCTCGATGTTAATAGGTCGCTCCAGATGGAACTCCTTATACCTCGCGAAATTCGCCTTCGACGACGTCGGGTTCCTCGTCTTCTTCGCCGCTGGGGCTGCTGGGGCCGCCTGCGCCCGGAGCGCCGGGGCCGCCGGGGCCAAAGCCAGGCCCAACGTTGGGGCCGCTCGGGCCCGCGCCGGGCTGTTCGCCGTAGGCTTGCTGGCCCAACTTCATCGAAGCCTGGCGCAGTTGCTCGATTTTCTTGCGGATGGCCTCGACGTTCTCGCCGTCCTTAACCGAGCGCACGTCGCTGATCAAGCCCTCCAGTTCGGCGCGGAGATCGCCCGGCACCTTCTCGCCCAGCTCCTCCATCGCCTTCTCGATCTGATAGGTCATCGCGTCAGCCTCGTTGCGCGCATCGACCAGCTCTTGGCGCTTCTGATCCTCGGATTCGTGGCGCTTGGCATCCTCGATCAAATCCTCGACCTCGTTATCGGAGAGATTGGTGCTCGCCGTGATGGTGATCTTCTGCTCGCGCTCCGTCGCCTTGTCCTTGGCGGAGACGTTGAGGATACCGTTCGCGTCGATGTCGTAGGTCACCTCGATCTGGGGCTGACCACGTCGCGCCGGGGGAATGCCATCCAACCGGAATTGACCCAGCAGCATGTTATCCTCAGCCATCGGACGCTCGCCCTGGTAGACCTTGATATCGACCGCCGTCTGCCCATCCTGCGCCGTGGTGAAGGTCTCGCTCTTGCGGACCGGCACCGTCGTGTTGCGCGGGATTAGGGGCGTCATCCGGCCGCCCAAGGTCTCGATGCCTAACGTCAGCGGGGTGACATCTAATAGCAGAATATCGGAAACCTCGCCGCCCAACACCCCGGCCTGGATCGCAGCGCCTATCGCGACGACCTCGTCGGGGTTGACGCCCTTGTGCGGTTCCTTGCCGTTGGTCAATTCGCGCACCAGATCCTGGATCATCGGCATGCGCGTCGCGCCGCCGACCAACACGACCTCATCCAGCTCACCAGGATTGAGTTTGGCATCCCGCAGCGCGTTGTTAAACGGCACACGGCACCGCTCGACCAGATCACCGGTCAATTGTTCGAACCTGGCGCGGGTCAGGCGCATCTGCAAGTGCTTCGGCCCGCCCTCATCGGCGGTCACATACGGCAGATTGATCTCCGTCTCCATCCGAGAGGAAAGCTCAACCTTGGCCTTCTCCGCCGCCTCGCGCAAGCGCTGCATGGCCTGGCGATCCTGCGAGAGATCGACGCCCTGATCCTTGCGGAATTCGTCCAGCATCCAGCGCACGATGCGCTCATCCCAGTCGTCGCCGCCCAGGTGCGTATCGCCGTTGGTCGATTTGACCTCGATCAGCCCCTCGCTGACCTCCAAAATGGAGACATCGAAGGTGCCGCCGCCCAAGTCGAAGACCAGAACGGTCTCGTCCTTCTTCTTATCCAACTTATAGGCCAACGCGGCCGCGGTCGGCTCGTTGATGATGCGCTTGACCTCCAGGCCCGCGATCTGTCCCGCGTCCTTGGTCGCCTGGCGCTGGCTATCGTTGAAGTATGCCGGCACGGTGATGACCGCTTCGTTCACTTCCTCGCCCAGATAAGCTTCCGCGTCGTTCTTGAGTTTCTGCAAGATCATCGCGGAGATCTCCTGCGGCGTGTAGTCTTTGTCCTTCGCCGGGACGCTAACGCGCGCGTCACCGTGGGGGCCGGCCGTAATCTCATACGAGACCATCTCGCGGGTCACTTCTACCTCAGGCTCATCGGCCCGGCGGCCCATTAAACGCTTGATGGAGTAAACCGTGTTATTGGCGTTGACGACGGCCTGGCGCTTCGCCGGCACGCCGATCAATCGCTCGTTGTTCTTCGTAAAGGCCACCACCGACGGGCACAAGCGACCACCCTCAGAGGTGGAGATCACGGTTGCCTGGCCGCCTTCCATCACGGCGACAACCGAGTTCGTCGTTCCTAAATCAATACCTACTATTTTACCCATTTCTAAACTACCTCCCTCGTTTGTTTTCTGAAGCTAATTTCATCTGTCAGTGATTGTTCAATCATTACACTTCTTAGTATAAGGGGGAAGTATTGGAAGAACATAAGAGCAGGATAAGAGTTTTATATGAATTGGGATGAAGTTGGAAAATCAGGGCGTCGAAGGTCAAACGTCAGGAGTGGTTGCGGGATACTGGATGCAAAAAAAATCTTCCAGGAAGTTGAGGGCTTCCTGGAAGATGATACATCACCCTTGCGAAGGTTGCGCGGATTTTCGTTCGCGGCGCTATCTTCAACAGACCAAGAGGATTTGGGGTTGAATATCCTTCAGGAACCTTCGCAAGGTCAGGCCCTATAGATGAAGACCCGGCCATCCAGCGGCGGAACTCCCAACGTCAGCGTGTTATCCTCGCCGATCTGGGTGGTCGCCTCTGACCACGCCTCGGAGAGGACGGCGTTGGCCGGCGCCAGGCCCTGCAAATCCAAGGTCATCTTCGCGGGTGTCTCGCCGGCGTTGAGCGCGATGACGAGCACCTCGTCTGCGTTGCTGCGCGCGAAGGCGTAGGTGTGGTCCTCCGCGTGGAGCGTGGCAAAGAGGCCGTGGCGCAGCACGTGATGATCGCGCCGCAGAGCAATATAGCGCTGGAAATCGGCGAGTAACTCGTGATCCCACGCGCTCTCGTCCCAGGGGAAGCCGCCGCGACAGGCCGGCTCTTCTCCGCCCATCATCCCGATCTCGTCGCCGTAGTAGACGCTCGGCGCGCCGGGGAAGGTCATCTGGAAGAGTGTCGCCAGGCGCAGGCGACGCTTATCGCCCCGCACCATCGTCAGGAAGCGCGGTACATCGTGGCTGCTGAGCAAGTTATACTGCACCTGGGTGACCTCCCAATCGTAGAGATTGAGCATCCAATCGATCTCGCGCGCGAAGCCACGGACGTCCAGGCGCTTGAGCTTGAATCCGCCCGGCTGGTACGACATATCCAACAGCATGCCGCCGAACAGGCCATAACAGGCGCGATTGAAGGGATAGTTCATCACCGCGTCGAAGTGCTCGCCGCGCAGCCATTCCTGCGCCGGTTCCCAAATCTCGGCCAGGATGTACGCCTCCGGGTTGATGGCCTTGACGCGCGCGCGGAACTCTTCCCAGAAGCCGGGCGTCTCGATATCCAGCGGGACATCCAACCGCCAGCCATCGATGCCCTGATGCAGCCAATACTCCGCCACATCCAAGATAAAATCGCGCACCGGCGCGTAAGCGGTGTTCAGCTTGGGCAATTCGCGATTATCAAACCAGCATTCGTAATTCGGATCGCGCGACTCATCGAAGGCGTGGAGCGGGAATTCCTTGACGGTGAACCATTCGCGGTACGGCGATTGCTCGCCATTCTCCATCAGGTGATTGAATTGGAGGAAACCTCGGCTGGCATGATTGAAGACGCCGTCCAGCATGATGCGGATGCCCCGCGCGTGCGCGGCCTCCAACAGCTCGCGGAAGGCCGCGTTGCCGCCCAAAATCGGATCGACGCGGTAGTAGTCGTGGGTGTGGTAGCGGTGATTGGCCGCCGATTGAAAGATCGGGTTAAAATAAATGGCTGTGATTCCCAGCGCTTCTAAATAATCGAGGCGCTCTTTGATGCCCAACAGATCGCCGCCCTTGAATCCCCGGCGCGTCGGCGGGGCGTCCCACGGCTCCAGATTCGCGGGCTTCTCCACGCGCTCGCTCTGCCCAAAGCGCTCCGGGAAGATCTGGTAGAAAATCGCGTCCTTGACCCAATCGGGTGTTTTGATCGTCATTGATTCACTCCTTCGGGAAAATCAGTTGAGAGTCGTCAAAAGTCATAAGTCCAAAGTCAAAGGGCGAACCCTTGCAAGGGTTACGCCAGCCTCATCCGACCTTTAGTTTCCGCTAACCTCGCATGTAAATAGCCTCACCCGTGGTAGAAGTATTGGGTTGAAACAATCAACTCGGAGATGAGCCCGCCCCTGAGATGAGCCTGGCGAATAAAATTCGCGACTACATTGACGAAACCGGCCTGCGCCGGTTAGAACTCAGTCGCCGTAACTGTTTAGTCTTGTGAGGTGCAACGCACTTATGGGCTTATCGTCAGGCATATACTGCATAAGAGATTGCCCTCCTTCAATTCAAGTGCGTTGCACCTTGGTCTGCTCATTAAACTAAACGGATACGTTTTTTCTACTCCAATCTGATCTTGGAGCGATTTCAGTTACCGGAAACTAAAGATGGAGCGAGGATGAAGAAAGTTCTATCTAAAACAGTGAAACTTATGCGCCGGTCATCTTCCAGAAACATCGCGCCGTTAAGGCGATGCCTGGATTAGCACCCGCTGCCGCGCCCGCTGCCGCGCCAATTCCTCACGGATAAGGGCCAGCACCTCGGCCTGTGCGCGCTCCAACGAACCGGGGATGGAGCATCCGGCGGCCAGGCGATGGCCCCCGCCGCCCAACGCCTTGGCAATCCAGGCCACGTCGTGGCCGGGGCGCGCGCGCAGGCTGACCTTGACCGAATCATCGCGCATCTCCAAAAAGCTGGCGATGATCTTCGCTTCTGCCACGCGGCTGAGCAAGTTACCCAGGTCGAGATCGTAGTGATCGTCGATGCCCAGCTTTTCCTTTTCGGCCAGGGGGAAGGTCGTCCAGGCGACCTGATCCTCAAGCTGGAGCCGATTCAGCGCGATGCCCCAGCAGCGCATCTTGCGATAGGCCACCGAATCGAGCGTCTTCTGCATCACGCCCGAATAGTCCGCGCCCGCTTCGATGAGATTGGCGACGAAGGCTAAGACCTCCGGCGTCGTCGATTCGGTGCGGAGGCCGCGCGTGTCCGTGAGGACGGCCACGAGCAGGCAGGTCGCGATCTCGTCGCGGACCGGCACGCCCAGCCCCACGATCAGCTTCGTCATCGGCAACGCGGTCGCCGCCGCCTCCGGCGCCACGACGTTCACATCGCCGAACGCATCGTTGGTGGCGTGATGGTCGATGACCAGCAACGGCATTCGCTCGCGCCAGCTTGCGTGGTACAGCCCGCCGGTGCGATCCAGATCGCTCATATCGACGGCGACGACCAAATCATGATCGGCGTCCTCCGCTACCTCGCGCACAAAGGCATCGGCGCCGGGGAGATAGGCGAAGTTCTCGCCAATCGGATCCACGCACGCGATTGTGGGCTGTTTGCCCAACGCCAGCAGCGCCAGGCGCAAGGCCAATGTACACCCGATGGTGTCGCCATCCGGCCGGGGATGGGCGATCAGCAGGGGGCGCTCGTGGCTTTTAAGTAACGCTATCGCTTGTTGTATCGTCGGCGATGACATCGTCGTCTTCTTTTTCTTCGCGCCAGGCATCTAACAGTTGGTCGATCCGCTCGCCTGTTTCGAGCGACATATCGTGGATAAAGACCAACTCTGGGATGTTGCGAAGGCGCAGCGTCGGCGCGATCTCGGCGCGCAGCCAGCCGGCCGCCCCCTCCAACGCTTCTTGCACCTCTGCGACGTCCGCATCGGAGCTGATGACGCTGTAGTAGATCTCGGCCCGCGTCGTGTCGCGATTGACCGAGACATCCGTGATCGTAACATTGGATAAGCGGCTATCGTGGCTTTGCTCTAGCAGGAGATTCGCCACCTTCCGCTGAATTAGATGGTTTACTCGTCCTAAGAATTTTTTACTCATAGGGTGTTTAGATTCCTTTGCTCGTGCTTAATCATTTTCAAATAGAACGGGGAGCTATCGATCCTCTTGAAGCAAGATTGGAAAGCTCTACTACCGCTCCACACGCTTCTTGACGTAGAATTGTAACAAGTCGCCCTCTTCGATATCGTCGTAACCTTCGATTTTGATGCCGCACTCGAAGCCTTCTTTGACCTCGCGCACATCTTCCTCAAAGCGCTTCAGCGAGTCGATATGGCCATCGAAGATCATCTCTTTGTTTCGGAAAACGCGAATGTTAGCGTTGCGCTGCACCTTACCGCTGGCCACGTAACATCCGGCCACCCGGCCAATGCTGGAAATATCAAAGGTATCTCGAACTTGCGCGTGGCCGATCATCTGATCCTCGAAGGTTGGCGCCAACATACCCTTCATCGCCTTCTGGATATCATCGACGATTTCATAGATGATCTCGTAAATGTGAATATCAACGCCTTCTGTATCGGCCATCCGGCGGGCCGCCGCATCCGGTGAGACACGGAAGCCGATGATGGTCGCTTCCGAGGCCAGCGCCAGGTTCACGTCCGACTCGTTGATATTGCCCGGCGCGGCGTGAATTATGTTGACCTCAACATCCTCCATTTTGAGGCTCTCCAGCGAGTTGACGATGGGTTCGATGGAACCCTGGACATCGGTCTTGAGTACGATATTCAACTCCTGGATCTGCCCCGCGCGGATGCGAGCGGAGAAGGTATCCAGCGACAGGATTTGGCGTTTTTGCGCCAGATCTCTGGCGCGAGCTTCCTCTTGGCGCTTTTCGGCGATGGCGCGCGCGGTGCGTTCCTCGTCCACCACGATCAGGCGATCGCCAGCCGCCGGCACATCATTAAGGCCTAGAATCACAGCGGGCGTCGCGGGCGGCGCGGTGCGGTGACGGACGCCATCCTCATCTTCCAGGCGGCGCACTTTACCCCACGTCTTCCCCACGACGACGACATCGCCGGTGTGGAGCGTGCCATTCTGCACCAACACGGTCGCCAGCGGGCCACGGCGGCGGTCCATGCGCCCTTCGATAATCGTGCCTATGGCTTTGCACTCAGGATTGGCTTTAACGCCGATCTCATCAGCGATGAGGATAATCGCCTCTAGCAAATCCTCCAACCCCTCTTCCATCTTCGCCGAGACCGGGATGATCATCGTATCGCCGCCCCACTCATCGGGCATCAGGCCCTCTTCGCCAAGCTGCTGCTTGACGACCTCCGGCTGCGCGTTGGGACGATCCACCTTGTTCAGCGCGACGAGAATGGGGACGTGGGCCGCGCGGGCGTGATTGATCGCCTCGATGGTCTGCGGTTGTACGCCGGCATCGGCGGCCACCACCAACACAGCGATGTCGGTCGTGTGAGCGCCGCGCGCGCGCATCGCGGTGAAAGCCTCGTGCCCTGGCGTATCCAAAAAGGTCAAGCGCCGGTCATTATATTTGATCTGATACGCGCCGATGTGCTGGGTGATGCCGCCGCTCTCGCCGCCGACGACGTCCGTGTGACGAATGGCATCCAGGAGAGAGGTTTTGCCGTGATCAACGTGGCCCAGCACCGTCACGACGGGCGGGCGGGTGCACAAATCTTCGGGATCCTCATCAGCCAAGAGAAGTTGCCACGCGGAAAGCTCCGATTCGGCCTCCTCCTCCATCTCAGCGTAGGGCAATTTGACCTCTACGCCAAACTCACTGGCGATAATCGCAGCCGTATCAAAATCGATCTGCTGATTGATGCTGGCTAACACCCCGTTGTTCATCAGGGCTTTGATCACCGTGATGGGGGTTTCCCCTAATTGTTCGGCAAAATCACGTACGGTTATAATTTCAGGTATAGTGATTTCTTCAGGACTCATATCCAACCTCCTCTCCTCTATGCGTATATGCGTAATAAATGATTCATCCATCTCGTGACGTAACATCTTGCGCTGGTTGCGCCGGCGAGATATCCGGCAATGTCGCAGCATAAGCCCGTAGGCTGGCGATCTCATCCTCTGTCAACTTCGTGCGCAGCGCGCGATTCAATTGCCCGCGCGCCAGGGCCTGCGTCCAACAACTCTGTTGCGGGCAGAGATAAGCGCCGCGTCCATTTTGCTTGCCGGTGACATCGACCACCACATGACCAGCGGCGAGTCGCACCACGCGGATCAATGAGCGTTGATCGCGCCGCGTGCAACACGCGATGCACATGCGCTGCGGGATGTGTCTCTTCTTACCCATCGGAACCTCCCAAACAAAAGGGACGCCAATGATGCCTCTGGCGTCCCTCAAGACCCCGAATGGATCGGGGTATTCACACGTAAGCTCCGACGTCGACTTACGTCATATCGACGGCCAGCTATTCGGATTTACCAAAGGTTTGCATATCTCATTGAAACTACATTAAATTTTATCGTCGTTTCAACTCAAATCTAAAACTCGTCGAGGTACTCGTCCCACACCTCGTCGAATCTGCGACGGCGCCGCCGGACGGGAATCATCTCGCCGCTCTCCTCATCGAAGATCAACGTCGGCCCGGGTTTGCTGCGCTTCTTTTCCTTCTTCTTGTCCTTTTCCTCGAACAGTTCTTCTTCTGCGTAATCGTACTCGTAATCCTTGAATTTGTCGGCCAAACTGGGCTTCTCTTCTCCAAAGATTTTCTCCAGCTCCGGCTCGGCTTCTTCAGCCTCTTCCACAGCCTCGGCAGCTTCTTCTTGAACCTCTTCGGCGATTTGCGCGGCGATTTCCTCCGCTTCCTTGACCAAGAGAGAGTCCGGTTCGGGCGTCGGTTCGGGATCGAGTTCTTCCTCGATCTCCGCGACTTCGGCGATAACTTCCTCTGCCACGGCCTCCGCCGCCTCAACCTCCTCAGCAGCTTCCACAACCTCTTCAGCCGCTTCGACCTCTTCGATCTCCTCAACTACGACAGCTTCCGGCTCTGGCTTCAGCTCCGCTTCCGGCTCCGGCTCCGGTTCCAAGAAGCTCAAACTGCTTGTCTCAATCGCCCGCTTGATCTCACTCAAGGCCCGGACGCCGATACCGGTCAACATCAACAACTCTTCATCGCCGATGGCTAACCGTTCCATCACCTCACCGACATTCTTCAAGCCACTTTCAATGAGATGCTGCTTCACCTTCTCCGGCAGATCCATCTCTATGACCGGGCGATCATAAGCCTCGCGCGGCACACGCTCCAACGCCTGCCTGGCCGCTGCGATGCGTTCCTCTTCAGCCCGACGCTGAGCGGAGCGGCGCTTCCGCAACTGTTTCACTTCTGGGCGCTCCTGATCACGCCGGCGCAGGAAGGCGTTATGCACAGCCCTGACAACCGTTCGGACCACCCGCTGCTCTTCATCTGTATAGGTATAGTTGTGCTCTTGATGTTCTTTCATGATACTTGCCAATTGGGGGATGAGGGATGCCGCGTTCCGATCCATTTTTTCCACGATATCGGGCGTCGCGTTGATTTTTTCCAGCGCCCACATCGTCGCTTCAGTGATGCCCCGAATGTCCACGCGCCAGCCCGTCAATTTGGCGGCGAGACGCGCGTTCTGCCCCGCGCGCCCGATGGCCAGGGAGAGTTGATCATCTCTGACCATAACGGCGGCCGTTCGCCCATTGGGATTCAACTCATCCAACGTTACATCCAAGACATCCATACTCAAGGCGTTACCGATGAAGGCCGCCGGATCTGCACTCCATTCGACCACGTCGATACGCTCGTCGCTCAACTCTCGCGAGATAGTCTGCACGCGGATACCGCGCATCCCGATGCAGGCGCCCACGGGGTCCAGACCTGGTTCGTCCGTCGTGACGGCGACCTTGGAGCGACCGCCGGCCTCGCGGGCAATGGCCTTAATCTCCACCTGCCCGTTGCGAATTTCCGGCACCTCCAGCTCCAGCAAGCGCCGCAACATCAGCGGGTGGCTGCGGGTGACGATGATCTCAGGGCCACGGGGGGAACGCTTCACCTGCAAGACGTAGACGCGGATTTTTTGATGGAGTCGATATCGCTCGCTTGGGATCTGCTCCCGGCGCGGCATCAGCGCCTCTTCCGTGCGCTCCAGGTGCAAGGTCACGCCATGGGGCTTGATCGATTGCACGGTGCCGATGATAATTTCGTTTTCCTGGCGGCTAAAGCGGTGAAACTGGCTCTCGCGTTCGGCCTCACGCAAGCGTTGAGTGATAACCTGTTTGGCCGTCTGCGCCGCGATGCGTCCGAAATTATCCGGCGTCACATCGACCATCACCTCATCTCCAACCTCCGCGTGCGGCTTACGCTTCTTAATATCTATCAAAGCCACCTGCGTCTTCTCATCGCCTACATCCTGCTCGGATGCGACGACCTCTTTTTCGAGGTAGATACGCGCCAATCCGGTCTCCAAGTTAATATCAGCCGTCATATTTTGATTGGGGCCGACGTCCCAATCTCGCCGGTACGCGCTCATCATCGCCATGCGCACCGCATCCAGCACGACATCTCTTGGTAAACCATATTCGGCACAGATCTGATTAAATGCCAGGGCGAACTCACTCTTCATTAAAAAATAGCCTCCACCTATCCAATCTTATCGATTTACGAAGAAAAGTGGGGGAAACCCCCACTTTTCCGTGCGTTACCTATACAACTTCCCCCGCGTATGGCGCTATTATAACATAGGTTAAGGGTTTGAGCAAGCATAAAATCGGCGGAATTTAGCTCCTTCCCCGTCGTGTAATTACCTCTAACTTGCCCTCCGGGGAAGTTTTTCTGTTGAAAGAAATAGTGATTTCTATTAGATTCGTCGTCCCGCGTGGAAGCCCTCGTGGACCGCCTGCAAGATTTTGCGCGGCTTGACAGCATCACCTACGGTTATGATTTCGATCTCCGCATCTGCCAGCGCGTCGCGCAATTCCGCGTTAGGCGTCATACCCAACGCCAGGACAAAGGCGTCTCCCTCAATTTGGACATCCTCGCCCTCACAGGCGCAGGTCAGGCTGCCGGGCAGGATGCAATCGATGCAGTGGTTCAGCTTGACCTCGATGCCATCTTCCACCAGCTTGCTCTGGATAACCCAGCGCGTGAAGACGCCGACCTCCGGCGAAACTTCGGCGATCTGATCCACCAATGTCACCTGCTTAGCGTGCTGCTCGGCCAGGAACATCGCTACTTCCGTACCGACCAGGCCCGCGCCACAGACGACAACGCGCTTGCCCGCCGGGATGTCGCCATCGAGCACCTCCAACGCGCCATAGACGCCCTCGCCATCCGCGCCTTCAATAGGAGGCGTGGTGGGACGCGCGCCGGTCGCGATGATCACAACGTCCGGCGAGACGGCCTTTATCTTATCAGCCGTGACCTCAACCCCTGTTTCAACGCTCACGCCCCGGCGTTCCAATTCGGAGATTTGCCACGCCAGGAAATCGCGATAATCCTTCTTAAACTCAGGATGCCCAGCATAGCGCAGCATCCCGCCCAACTTGTCATCCCGCTCGTACAGCGTCACCTCGTGGCCGCGCAATGCAGCGACCCGGGCGGCTTCCATTCCGGCCGGCCCACCACCCACGATCATCACGCGGCGCGGGTTCGCCGCCGGCGTGAGGCGAGCGAACATCTCGTGCTCTTTGGCTGCCTGCGCATTGACGGCGCAATCGAAACCGCGATAACTCATGACGGAATCAAGGCATTCGTTGCAGCGCACACAACGGCGGATCTCATCCAGCTTGCCGGCCATAACCTTGCGAGGATACACCGGATCAGCGATGATCTGCCGGCCCAACGCGACCATGTCCGCCTTACCCTCGGCGATAAGATCCTCACCCATCTCCGGTGAAAGGCCACACACGGCAATAACCGGGACGCTGACCGCTTGCTTGATCGCGGCCGCCAATGGCGCCAGATTGCCACGCGGTACGTAGAGCGGCGGCACCCACATCCCAATGCTCACCCCTTCGCTCAGCCGTTTGTCCTGCGGATCAACCGCGCCCTGCAATGCGCCGAAGAATGTCGCCATGCGCGAATCCCAGGTTCCCGCGCTGACGTGGATCGCGTCCACGCCCGCCTCTTGCGCCAGCCTGGCGAATGCAGCAGCTTCGTCTAACGTCACGCCATTGGGCACATCTTCTTCGGCGGAAAGACGATAGATGACGGGAAAATCCTCCCCGGCCAGACGCTTGACGGCCCGGATAACCTCCAAGGGGAAGCGGGCGCGATTTTCGAAACTGCCGCCGTAGTCATCCTCGCGCCGGTTGGTGTACCCCGAGAGGAACTGCAAGGGCATGTAGCCATGCGCGCCGTGAATCTCGACCGCATCGAAGCCCGCGATCCGCGCGCGCTGCGCCGCCTGGCCATAGATTTCGATGAGCGCTTTAATCTCGTCCCCGGTCATAGTGTGCGGCGTTTCATCGGGCAACAACATCGTGCCTACCCCGGAGGGCGTGATGGGCGGCTTCCCCGTGACGGATTCGCTGGCGAAGCAGCCGCCATGCGCGAGTTGCAGTGCAATTTTAGCGCCGCCGGCGTGCGCGCCAGAAGCCAATCGCGCCAGGCCGGGCACAAAGGCATAGCCGGAAATCTCCAACTCGCCGGGGATCACGCGCCCGCCCGGTTCTGGGCAGCAGACTTCGGTGATAATCAGCCCCACCCCGCCATGCGCGCGGGTGACGTAATAATCGACGATATTGTCAGATACCGTGCCATCCGCCGCAGCCAGATTCGTCCCCATACCGGGCTGCACCATGCGATTTTTGAGATTGAGTGATCCAATTTGGATAGATCGTGTGAGGTTTTCGAACATTGATTTCTCCTTGTTAGAGTGTATTTGAAAATTCAATTCACGCACCCTTGCGAAGGTTAACGGGAACTTGTTAAACAGATTAACCGGCTCGTTGCGCCTACTACAAACTATTTGAGGTCACTTGCGCAATCTTCGCAAGAGTAGGACTAATAAGCTTGGCTCTTCAGGAATTCGCCGGGTGCAATCGTACTATCCCCATCCACAACCCAGTAACGACGCGAAAAAGGTCTGTGATCCCCACCAACACGCAATTTTTGGCTACTTTTAGGACTAATGAGGGGGTTGCCCGGCAAAATCTAAAAGACCCATAAGCTTTCGTCAACAAGTTATTTCGCAGCTTTAATGGTTCCCTCCTCCCCCCAGGCGAAGTCCCCGGCGGGGGCGATAGTTGAGATCGTCGCCGAAGAAGTCGCCGACCTCGGTCGGAGCGAAGACGCGGATGGCCGCCTCGCCGCCCATCGGGCATTGGTACTCGCAGATGCCGCAGCCGATGCACAGCTCCTTCACCACGTAAGGCTGTTGGAGGGTGATGGCCTCGCCGCGCGCGTTGGTGGTCTCGATTTCGTGCAGCCAGATGGCTTTGTGGGAAACGGGACACACCTCTTCGCAGACGATGCAGGGGATGTTGTAGGCCCACGGCAGGCAGCGGTCACGATCCACGCGGGCCAGGCCGATGGGCGTGGCGCGCTTCATCGCCAACGACAGGGGCGGGATCGCGCCGGTGGGGCAAACTTCACCGCAGGCATTGCAGCTATAGTCGCAATAGCCCAGGCGCGCAACCAGGCGAGGCGTCAGGGCGTTTTGCAGTCCGCCCTCGAAGAGGATGGGTTGGAGGCCCTGCGTGGGGCAGACGCGCATACATTCGCCGCAGCGCACGCAAAGCGCCTCGAAATCGGTCCGCGTGGCGCCGGGCGGCCGGACGAGGTGCGCGGGCGTCCGCTGGGTGATCGGCGCGACGCCGGCCAGCGCCACGCCCGCGATGGCCGCCGCCGTACCGGCCAACAGCTCGCGGCGTCGGGGGTCGTAATCGCGCCAGGCGGCAGGCCGCCAGATTTGCACGTCATCACTCAATTTGAGCAGCCTCGGCAGATGCCAGCGGAACGCGACGCCCTCCCGCGTGCAATCGACGATGCAATCGTAGCAGACGATGCACTCGGCGGGATCGCTGCGATAGCCGTCGTGGGGATCGATGGTGTCGGTGGGGCACGCGCCGCTGCACAGCGCGCAGGCGGCGCACCCCTCGCCTACATGACGTCGCAGCAGGGCGAACTTCGAGATCAGCCCCAGCAATGCGCCCAGCGGACAGAGGTAGCGGCACCAGAAGCGCTCGGCCACCCAGTTGAGGGCCACGACGCCGGCGAAGAGCAGCAAAATCGGGAGGCTCAGGGTAAAGACGGAGATGACATCCCGAAAAATGGGGTAGATGATGGCGCTGCGCAGGAGATCCAACGGCCCCCAGAGAACATCAAATTGATAGAGGAAGGTTTCCGCGCCGTAGACGGCGACGCGCACGGCGGGCCAGATGGCGACAGCGAAGGTGCGCGTCATCATCGTGAGGGGATCGAGGAAGAGCAGGGATTGGTTGCCTAACAGCGCGGCCACGACTAAGATGATCAGCAGGACATATTTCACGCTGCGCCACGCCGGCGCGGGCGCCTTGCGTCGCGATTGGCGTTGGACGCGGCGGGGCGTGAACCATTCCAAGAGCGTGCCGAAGGGACAGAACCAGCCACACCACACGCGCCCAAAAACAAACGTCGCCAGCACGGTAAGCAGAGCGAGGCTCAAACCGGAAATCCAAGCGCGCCCGGCCAAGGAGGCAGTCAGGGCGATGAGCGGATCGAGGCGGTAGAAGAGATTGGCCCACGCGCGCTGCGGATCCAAAAATGTAGCGGACACAAAGAGGTAGAGGAAAAGCAGCAGGGCCAGGATTTGGCTGATTTGTCGGAGCCGGCGCCAGATTTGGGGTTTCATCTTCAATATGGAGTCCTTTGTAGAGAATCAGCGGGGAAGCGAGTGAGCGATTTGCTTCTCACGTCGTGATTTCTTCGATGTGGATGGCGTCTAAATCCAGGGTGCCCAGGCCCATCTCGGCGGCGGCTTTGATGTAGCCGATGTCGGCGCCCTGCACATCGAAGAGCGTGGCAGCGTAGGCGTCGGCGGCGACGATGTCGTGGCTGGCGATGACGGTGTTCATCTGGCGGACATAATCTAAGCTGCCGCCGGTGGGGCCGTTCTCCACCAGAATGCGCACCGCGTCGACGACCGTCAGGGCCGGGCGCACGGCGCTCGTCAGATCGGCGATGCGCTGGCCGAGATTGGCGTGCATTCGCCCCGGATTGGTGATCACGCCAAGGAGATTCTTTCCCCCCAGGGTGAGGCGCGCCAGGTTGTGATGCTTGGCAATCGGCACGTTGATGAGGACATCCGCCGCCATAATCGGCTGATAGAAGGTCCACTTCTGGAGATCGCGCCCTTCGGGAATCTCGAACTCCCGGAACTTATTGCGATTCATAATTTCCATCTCGCCGCCGGCGGCCTGAACCGCCTCGGCGATGCCGCTGCGGCTATAGGCGCTCTCCGCCGTGCCGCCGAAGGGCGCATCCATCACGCGCACGCGCCTGGCACCCGCGCCGAGGCAGAGCTGCACCAGCGTCGCGATGACGGTGGGATTGGTCGTGGCGGCGTACTCCGGCGCGTAGTAGTCGGTGCAGATGTTGGGCTTGATGATGACATCGTTACCGGAGGCGACGAAGCGCTCGATGCCGCCCAGGGCAACGATGGCGCGGCGCGTGATCGTGGCCGGATCGGGGCCGCGTGCAACGCTGAGGTAGGCCGGCTGCAGGGTGGCGGTCGGATCGGGCGGGCGCGAGGTAGCGGTGGGCGCGGGGGACGGCGTCTCGCCCGGCGCGAGGGTGTTCGTGGGAGACGGCGTCAGGGTGGATGTGGAGGTCGCGGTGGGGTCCGGCGTCGCGGTCGGCGCGGCGGCGGGGACGCCACACGCGCTCAGTACGCCGCCGGCGCTCAACAGACCAAGCAAGCGCAAGAACTGTCGCCGGGTCAGTGAGGAGGCAGAGTTGTTGTGCGACATATCACGACTTTCCCTTTCTCGATCCATACTATCACCGAGCGCCGGGCGTGGGCGTGGGATAGAATGTCGGCGTCGGTGTCACAGGCGGGGTGATCGGGGGCAGTGCGGGCGTCGGCGTGGGCGGGACAGGCGGCAACGGGCCGGACGGGGTAGGCGTCGCCGTGGGACGCGGCGGCAACTCGGAGGTCGGGGTCGGCGTGGGCGGCGGCGGCGGCTTGGTGGGAACCTCCGTCGGGGTGAAGGTAGGCAGGGGCGTTGATGTATTCGTGGGGGGCGGGGGCAGGGGCGTGAACGTCGGCGTGAAGGTCGCGGTGGGACGTGGGGTAAAGGTCGCGGTCGGCGTGGCCGAAGGCGTGCGCGTCGGCGTCGGCGAGGGTGAGGGCGTGCGGGTCGGGGTTGCGGAGGGCGTGGTCGTCGGCGATGCCAGTGGAGAGGGCGTCGGCGATGGCGTGCGCGTCGGCGTCGAGGTAACGCGCGGCGTGTTAGTCAACTCTGGCGCGGGCGTGCGCGTCGGGGGAGGATCCGTAGGTTGCCCCGCGGGCGGCTGGGTCGCCGTCGGTTGCGCGGGGAGAGGCGTAGCGGTCGGCGTGGGCGAGGGAAAAAACTCCACGATGGGAACCAGGGTCGCCGTCCCAGGTGTGGGCGTCTCGACATCCTCCCACAGCGGCGCGACGTCGGTTCGGATCGGAGGGATGGACGTTGCATCCTTTCCAACGATTAAATAGTCGTAATCCGCATAGGGATCAAGATCAGCTTCGATTTCGGCCTCAATCCAGCGCTGAGGCGGGGTAAAAAGCGCTAAAGTAGAGGAGACAAAGAGGCACACAAATCCAAGAAATAAGATCAGCAACAGGATCAACAGCTCTCGCCATCTTTTATTATATCTATCCTGCTCTACGACATCTTTGGTTGTAGCCGTCATCTTTCCCTCTTCTCCGATGACCATAATGGGTCTGGTGGATTTCGCCGGACAACTCCCTAAGAGTGTATTTGAAAATTCAATTCACGCACCCTTGCGAAGGTTAACGGGAATCTTGTTCAACAGATTAACCGGCTCGTTGCGCCTACTACAAACTATTTGAGGTCACCTGCGCAACCTTCGCAAGGTTAGAACTAATTTTCAAACAACCTCTAAGCGGCCTTAGAAGCAGTGTAGATGGGTGTGTGGGGGATCACAGAACCGCCTGGCGTCGTAACTAGGCGACCGGAACGGTCAGGCGTCCTCCGCCTGGGACGAGGTAAGGGTTGCGGCGTGGATCGTCGGCAGAGTGATGCTAAAGGTGCTTCCCTCCCCAACCTCGCTCAAAACTCGGATATATCCACCGTGAGCCTCGATGATGGACTTTGTCACATAGAGACCCAAGCCCAAGCCGCGAACGTCGTCATCGTGCTGATGCATCACGCGGAAGAAGCGCGTGAAGAGATGGCGCTGCGCTTCTTCTGGCATACCAATCCCGGTATCCTCAACTATAATGATGATGCGGTCGCGATGATCGCTGACTCGAATGGTCACATGGCCCCCGGCGGGCGTGTACTGCCAGGCATTGCGCACCAAGTTGATAATGGCCCAGCGCATCCGTTTTTGATCAATACTGACCGCAGGGTAGGGTTGATCGGGCATTTCAACGGTGAAATCCAATGCCATATCCTCCATTTTAGGCCCCCACTCCTCGGCGATGTCCTCGATCAAGGCTGAGATTTGCGTGGGCTGTCGCTGCAAAGCCAGCCGCCCGCCGGCTTCGATCTCGGTGAAGTCCAGCAACGCATTGACCATGGTGATCATATTAGCCGTTTGCCGGACGATCTTCTCTAAGAAGGGACGCTGGCTGGCGTCGAGGGTGTTTTTCGTCGTAGCCAGCAGAAGATCGCTGTAGCCCTTGATAGAGGTCAGCGGCGTGCGCAGCTCGTGCGAGACGTGCGCGACGAAGGCATCCTTGAGCTTCTCGGCCTCCACCTCGGCTGTGACATCCCGGATAACGATCACCGTGCCTAACTTCTCGCCGCGCGCCTGACTCCCCTCTTCCATCCCATCGCCGGCCCCCTCCATCCGCACAACGGCGGAGTGGGCGACGAAGACCTTATCCGCCACCCGGAAGCGACGACTTTCTAAGAGCCAGGGACTCGGCGGCTCATCAGGATCGTTCTTTTGATCGACGACCGAAAGTTCGCGCAGCGGCCCATAGCGAAATTGTTCGGCCATATCATCCAGCATCGTCCGGGCCGCCTCGTTCATCGGGATAATGTCGCCATCGAGATCTTCTAGCAGTACGCCATCGCCAATGCTGGAAAGGATCGCGCGCATCCGGCTGGCGGTCTCACGTTGCGCGTAGAGCGCCTCTTCGAGCGCTACCGTGCGTTCCTCCAGGCTGAGCGTCATTCTATCGAAGGTCTGTGCCAGGACGCCCAACTCGTCCGTGCGTTGGATACCCGTACGCTGCCTCAAATCGCCCTGGGTAACGGCCAAAGAAGTCCGCATCAGGCGTTGCACCGGATTGGTGATGGTCAATGCAATCATAATACCGAGGACGATAACGAAAAGGGATCCGGCGCCAAAGATCAACATATACGTGTTACGGTTTTGACGTCCCGCCTCCTGCACAAACTGACGCGGGAGCGCGACGGAGTAGATGCCCAAGAGCTTGGACCCCACCTGGAGAGGCCCATAGGCCAAGCGATATTCTCGCCCTCGGATTTCTTGATAGTCAATATCCTCAAACAGAACTTCACGATCTGTATTCAGGATGTGATACGCGGTCTCGCTCGAAAGGGACAGTTCTGAAAGCAGCGCCTGGTGATCTGCCGTATCACTGGCGAGGGAAAAGGTGGTTTGGATGGCCTGCCCATTCTCCCGATAAAGGGTGATTTGAGCGAGCACGTTGGATTGAAAATAGGCCATCATCTGCGATAGGCGACTTCCCAGTAGGAGCGCCCCACTCAGTTCCCCTTCTCGTCCCACCGGGGCGGCGGTAAAGTAGTAATAGGCCCCATCTGGATGTTTGCCAATAGCGTGGATAGGAAGGGTGGCCGGATCATCCATGGCGAGAACCTCTTGCAAGACCCACACATATTCCACCTCGCCCGTGAAGGGACGCACCTCGAAACCATCTTCTTCCCGCACAACATAGGTCAGGACCTCCTCTTGGGGCGTGATGACCAATGCCATATCGGGATTCAGCGTCTCCAACTGGGATTTAATCTGTTGCCCCAGCCATTCGCTATCTCGATCTTCGACGGCCTCGATAAAGCCCGTCGTACGGACGAGTCGGTCGGCCGTGTCTTGATGGTCGTTGCTCTCATAGCGCATCCAACTATTCAACAGCGCGCGCCCCGATTCTCCAAGATAACTATCCAACCGCTCGTTAAGGGATTGGCTGACCAATTGCGTCACCACATAGATACCCAGACCTCCCACGATGAATGTCAGGATCAAATAAGGTATGATGATCTGTATCCGGATGCTGTTGGCGACAACATACCAAATGTTAGTTATCCATTCGAAGGGTTGTCTTGTTTGTACCGGCTGTGTCATTTTTCCCTCGGTTTTGATCCTCTGGAGACGCGGGAGCATATTTACATCAAGATCAATCTCACTTTTAGTATAGCGCAGTACAAAACGAAGTCAAAAGTTTGCGTGTCTTTTGGATTTCGCCGGCCCATTCTCCGGATAGCCCCAAAACCCGGGAAATATGGGTAAAGTCGTTCAAAGTTGGAGGGATGGTGGAGAATCACAGCCCATGGGTAACACGCCAGAGGCCCGAGGTTTCCCTCGGGCCTTTGATAACACACGCTGTGAGATGCTGCCATCGCGTTAGTTAGACCATGTTAGGTCTGTTGGATTCTACCGGGCAACCCTCTAAATGAGCCTAAAAGCAAGCGTGGATGTGTAGGTTCGCGCGGATCACAGACCTTTTTTACGTCGTTACTAGATTGTGAGGGGCGGCGCTATTGCGCTTGACCGATTACATCCGGCGAATTCCCGAAGAGCCTGGTACACCTCGGCGGAAGTTCCTCCCCAGTTAGCTACGCTCAGAGCGGATCGTCAGATCCGCGACTCTACATCGGAACGGGGATCTGACGATCCCCTTGGAGCAAACTTAACTGGGGAGCCATTTATGCCGCGCTGTACTAGAATAATCGGAACCAGTTGGTATTGGTGATAATCGAGCAAGCCATCAGCACGAAGATGATAAAGAAAATAGTACCACATCCAATGCCCGAGCACGAGCATCCACGGCCAAAGCCGAAATTCTCCTGTAGCCAATCGAAGACCACATTGAGAATAGCCAATCTGAGCAAACCGCCTAAACAGCCAGGGCGATGATCCATTTTATATTCCTCCCTTTATAGTTGGTTTTTGGTTTTTGGTTTTTGAATGAAAGCCGCCTACTTTATAGTACGGCATGCCCAGATGCAAAGTTGCATCCGGGCGGTTCTTCAGATTGACAAACATCCAGACTCCTCTATCATTTTCTTTAGTGTTAGTGATGACATTTTCCCTGACCCACGCAGAATCACCCTCACGGCACTCTGCTTCGTGAGTCTTTTGAATTTCACCGGACAACTCTCCGGATAGCCCTAAGAGTAGCGAAAATTTCCGTGTTTGTGGGGATTACAGATCTCTTTGCGTCGTTACTGGGTTGTAAATGGGGATACTCCGATTACATCCGGCGAATCTCTGAAGAGCCAGGGGTAAATGCTCTTAATTTTGCAAGGAGAAATAACCGATGAATATGTGGATTTTCGGCATCGCCCTGGGCCTGGCGATTTTGGATTGGATCGCTGTGGCCCAGAACGACCGCCGCCGAGAGTACATCTTCAAACCGGCGACGCTGGCAGTGGTCTGGATCGGCGCAGCGCTGTTGGCCTATCAAGGGACGGCCCATCCACGCTTGGCGCGTTACTTCCTCTTCGCGCTGATCTTCTCGCTGGCCGGCGACGTCTTCCTGATGCTGCCGGATGCCCCCTTCTTCCTCCCCGGCCTGATCGCCTTCTTCCTCGCGCACGCGAGCTACATCCTGGGCCTCACCCCCACCCTGCCGCCGGCGTCCGCCCTGAGCCTGCTGATCATCATCGCGCCGGTCAGCGTCCTTCTCTATCGGCGCATCGCGGCGGGATTGCGGGCGCGCGAGCAAGACGAGATGCTCTTGCCCACCGCGGCCTACTCCCTCATCCTAAGCCTGATGCTCTGGGCAGCGTGGGCCACACTCTTCCGCCCGGGCTGGACGCCGACCGCGCAAGCCCTGGTCATCACCGGCGCGACGCTCTTCTTCGCCTCCGACGCGATGTTGGCGTGGAATCGCTTTATAACGCCCTCACCCATTCTCAACATTGCCGTCATCGTCACCTATCACCTGGCGCAAATCGCGCTGGCCGCCGTCATCGGTGTTAGATAATCCAACGAAACGTCCTGCCAGAGCGGCCTGGGCGCGAGGCCCAGGCCGTTTGTTTTTAGCCTAGACAATGCTAAACTACATCCAGGCGAACAACTACCGGACTACAGACTATCTGATTATTGTGGAGGCAATACCCTAATGAACAAAAACAAACCCGAAACCATCCAGCTCGATATATGGCTTTACGGTCCCCTGGCCCGCTACGGCGGCAGCGACGACAACATCGCGGCGCACGTCGATCTCGCTCTCCCCCCGGAGCGCCGAACCGTGCAGGACATCTTGAATCATCTATCGATGCCCACGGAGGAGCGCGGCTTTACCTTTATCAACGGCAATCTCAGCGCGATGCCGGGCATGCATCCCGACCTGGGACGCGAGCTGGAGGACGGCGACCGCGTCGCGTTCTTCCATCTCAAGAGCATGTGGCCCTTCCAGTACCGTCACGGCGTGGCGATGGAGCGCGAGATGACCGAATCGATGGCCCAACGCAGCGACCGGGGCCTGCGCACCCGCTTCGATTCCTAAATCCGCCAGAGACCTAATCGAATCAAATGGACGTTCTCCTCAACGTTATCCTCCCTGTCTTCTTGGCGGCCGGTACCGCCGCCCTCGTTCAACCCTACCTCGAATTAGATGAGCGCGTGCTCTCCCGCGTCACCTTCTACATCTTCGGCCCGGCCTTGGCCTTCCACGCGCTGGCGACCTCCGGCGTAAGCGGCGGCGAATTCGCCCAAATCGCGGCCGTGCAAGTGATCTTGACGCTCATCCTGTGGGCCATCGGCGCGATAGCGGCCCGCGCCCTCCAGTTGGAGGGCGGAACGCGCGGCGCCTTCCTGGTCAGTTTTGTCCTGATGAACACCGCCAACTATGGCTTCCCCGTCAACCAATTCGCCTTCGGCGAGGCCGGCCTGGCCCGCGCCGTCCTCTACTACATCGTCAGCACCCTCCTGCGCTCCTCACTCTGCATCTACCTGGTGGCCCGCAGCCGCCAATCAATCCGCGAATCGCTGCGCAGCGTGCTCACCGTGCCCGTCCTCTACACCGCCGTCGGCGGCCTGCTCATCAACTTCACCGGCGTGCGCATGCCCGATTTCATCCTCCGCGCGACCGACACCCTGGGGCGAGGATCAGTGCCGGCGATGATGATCGTCCTGGGCATCCAACTCTACCGCGTCGCCAAAAGCGCCATACAAGGCGCGCGCGACCACTGGCATCTGCCCGCGCTCGCCGCGCTCGTGCCGGGACGCCTGCTCCTCTCGCCGCTGCTGGCCTGGCTGCTGAGCATCGCCTTAGGCGTGACAGGCCTCACGCGCGACGTCATCATCTTAGAGAGCGCGATGCCCTCCGCCGTGATGACCCTGGTCCTGACGATGGAATACGACGCCGACACGGAGTTCGCCGCGCTCAGCGTCTTCGTCACCACCATCGCCAGCCTGCTGACCGTGACCATCATCCTCAACTTGTTGATGTAAATCAGCAGATAGGGCATTTACAGAAAAATAAATCTCCCAGTAGAGACGCAAAATCTTGCGTCTCTACAATAAACATCGGTTTTTTTGGAAGGTTTTAATTTCTGGAATCCCCTAGAGCAAATTTAGCAGATATGCTGATACAAATCTGTTCCATCTGCCTAATCCACTTCATCTGCTCCATCCGCTTAATCTGCTGACCGTGAACATTTCACCGCTGACCTGCATGTAACTTATAGAGATCAAGGAGCCATCGCGTGACCGTGCTCGTGGCCCGACAACGCCCCTATCCCCCCGCGCCCAGCTTGCCCCCGTGGGCTTCTCGCCTGGGGCGCTGGTTCCGGCGGATATGGTTCGCGCTGGCCGGCGAGCGCAATGATCCAGCGGGCAGCGGCGTCCCCACCGAGGAGCTGATCACGCGATTTCAGCAGGGGCAGCCGCGCGCCTTCGAGGCGCTGTTCGACCGCTACAAGGATTACGTCTATCGCGTGGCGTTCTACACCACCCGCCATCAGCAGGAGGCCGAGGAGGCCACGCAGGAGACCTTCCTGGACGTGTTAGACGCCCTGCCCGATTACGACGTGCACGGCCCGGCGCGCTTCAGGACGTGGCTCTACCGCGTCACCGTCAACCGCTGCCGGATGCGGATGCGTGGGAAGCAGCACACCCATACAATCGAATGGGACGACGTCGAGGAGCGTCTGGCGCGCCGGCCGATGCCCCACCCCCTCCAGCCCGAAGCCACCGTCTTGGATCGCGAGCGGGCCGCCAAGCTCTGGCGCGCGGTCGATGACCTCTCGGAGGCGCATCGGATGGTCGTCCTACTGCGTTATCAAGAGGATCTCTCCTACGAAGAGATCGCGGAGGTCTTGGGGATCAAAATGGGCACGGTCAAATCACGATTGTACAATGCGCATAAGAAGTTGCACCATCGATTGGGAAATAAGAATTGAGAATTAAGGAGTGAGAATTAAGATTGTGTTTGGGTTAGCTCCTTGTTCCCAGTCGCCGAAGGGCGACTTTGCCCAGGTGCAGCTTACTACGCCCCGTTGCCCGCGAATTCATCGCCAGGCAGCTAATCTCAGGAGATTTCTTTGAGCGACGAACACATCGAAGCGGATCTGATAGCGTATTTAGATGACGAGCTTGACGCGCCAGCACGCGCGCGCGTCGCGGCGCATCTCGCGCGGTGCGAGCGCTGCACGCGGGCGTTGGCCCATCTCCGCGCCGAGCGCCGCGACCTGCGCCAGACCTTCGACGCGGCGCTCAGCCCCGTGCGCCTCCCTTACGAGGCCGACCGTCGCATCCGCGAGCGCCTCCGGGCCGAGTTAGAACGACCGCGATCCTTATGGAGTTGGCTCTTCGCCCGGCGTGGCGCCGTGCTTCAGGCCGCGATGGCGCTGTTGCTCATCTTCTTCTCCATTCGCACCACCCAAACGCTCTCCCTGCCGCCCGCCGCGCCGCAGGAGACGATCGTCTTAGGCCAGGAGCAGTTCGCGCCGGGCCGCAGCGCCGCGCTGCGCGTCATCGTCCGCTCCGCCGACACCGCCCTCCCCCTGGCCGGCGCGGAGGTCGTCGTCAGCCTGTACGCCGCGCCGGACGTGATCCGCCACGTCTACCGGGGCGTCACCGACGCCGACGGCGCCGCCGAGGTGACCTTCACCGTGCCGGAGGATCTGCCCCAGACCGCCGACCTCGTCGTCGAGACGCGCTCGCCCGCCGGTGAGGCCCAAATCGTGCATCCCATCCGCGTGGCGCGCTCCTACAAGATCTACCTCAGCAGCGACAGGCCCGCCTACCGCCCCGGCCAGACGCTCCATCTGCGCGCCCTGGTGTTGGACGCCGCCGACTTCACCCCCGCCGCCGGGGAAAAGATCATCTTCGCCGTGCGAGATCCGGCGGGGCGCGAGGTCTTCAAGCAGGCGGCGACGCTCTCCGAATTCGGCGTCGCCGCGTTGGATGCGCCGCTGCCCGAAGCGGCGCCGTTGGGCGCCCACACGCTCCGCGCCACGCTGGGCGATACGACTGCCGAGCGGGCCGTCACCGTGGACGCCTACGAGTTGCCCGCCTTCCAGCTTGAATTATCGCCAGACCGCTCTTACTACACCCCCGGTATGCGCGTCTCCGGCGTCGTAACCGCCGCCTACTTCTTCGGCCAGCCGGTCGCCAATGCCCACGTCCAGCTCCAGGCCGCTACTGAGCCGGACGCCGCCGCTCCTCGCGTGGCCCTCACCGGCCAGACCGACGCCGCCGGGCGCTTCGAGTTCGCCTTCGACGCGCCCGCCGATCTGCAAAATGCCGCCCTCCACCTCCAGGCCGCCGTCACCGATAGCGCCGGTCGGCAGGTGGGACGCCGGACAACCGTGCCCGTGGCCGCCGAGCCGATCCAGATCCAGGCCGCGCCGGAGAGCGGCGTGCTCAAACCCGGCGTGGAGAACGTCATCTACGTGATGACCGCCACGCCCGACGGCGCGCCGATCCCCACCGACCTGACCATCTCTGTGAGCGGGGAGCAGCGCCAGATCGCCACCGACGCCTACGGGCTGGCGACCTTCCGCCTCACGCCGCCGAGCGACGCCGCCGCGCAGACGCTGGAGATCGCAGCGCGGGATGCGACGGGCGCCGCCGGCCACGCCACGATCTCCCTGGCCGCCGAGCGCGCCCGTGTTGAACACGCGCGCGCCACGCTGCTCTTGCGCGCCGAGCGAGCCGCCTACGAGGTGGGCGAGACGCTCCGCCTGGAAGCGCTGACCTCACGCCCCGACGGCGCGCAGATCTACTTAGATGTGATCCAGGGCGGGCAGATGGTCGCCGCGCTCTCCGCGCCGGTGACGCAGGGCCGCGCCGCCTTCGCGCTCGATCTGGACGCCGCGCTGGTCGGCGCGCTGAATTTGCGCGCCTCCGCGCTCCTGCCCGATGGCGAGATAATCTCCGACGCCCGCCTGGTCGCGGTCGACGCGCCACAGCAGCTTGCCGTCAATATCACGGCGGATCAGGCCCAATATCGCCCCGGCGAGAGTGCGCGCGTGGCGGTGCAAACCTCGCGCGTGGACGAAAGCGGCGCCGCGCAGCCGACGACCTCGGCGCTGGGGCTGGCCGTGGTCGATGCCTCAGTGCTCGCGCTGGAGACGCTGCCGCCGAGCTTCGCCCGCACCTATCTGCTGCTGGACGAGGCGATGGTCAAGCCGGAAGCGAAAATCGCCGCGTTGGATCTGCCCGCGCTACTAGAAGGAAAGGCCGCCGCCGAGCAACGCGCGGCGCAGGATGTGGCGGCGCAAGCCGCGTGGGCCGGCACAGCTCCTGCAGGCTTCCCATTGCAAGCCAGCGCCACCGTCACGCCGCCGGAGACAGCGGCCCGCCGACGCCGCGCGCTGGCGAATCATCTGGGGATGATCCTCACCATCCTGCCGCTGATCGCCAGCGCCATCGTCGTGCGCGAACTCCGGCAGGCGCGATTGCTGAGCCAGGCGCTGCGCACCTGCGGCTGGAAGCTACTGATCGTGGCGGCGCTCGGCCCCTTCGTCGGCGCGCTGGGCATCATCGCCGCGCTGGCGCCGCCGCTGGGGATGGCGATTTTTGTCGGCGTGCTGGCGCTCGTGGCCGCGATCTGGGGCGCGCTGTGGATCACGGGCTGGCGGCGGGGCGAGGCCGATCTCCAATTGATGAGCGGCGCGCTGGGCGCGTATCTCGTCCTAAGCGGGCTGCTGCTCAGAGTCGCCACAGAGATTGGCCCGGCGGCCGTGGGGATCGTCGCGCTCGTGGCGGCCTTCCTGTGGCTGCTGGCCAGCCTCCTGCTCTGGTCGCAGGGCCTGATCCTGCGCGGGCGCCTGGTGCTGGGATGGCTGATCACGGCGCTGGCGCTGCTGCTGATGGTCGCCATCGTAACAGCGGCCACCGTGCCGGCGCTGGATTCGCCCTTGAGCCGGCGCTGGGGCGATCCTCACCTCTACGCGGGGCCGCTGGCCTGGATGACGGGCTGCGGCGCGCCGGCCCACGAAACCGCGCCGACGGAAGAAGTCGAGGGAGAAGTCGGAGAGGCGGAGGAGCCGACCCACGCGCCGACGGAAGAACCGAGAACCGAGGAGGAAGCGGTCGAACCGGCGCCCCAGCCTACCCCAACGGCCCCAGCGCTCCCGGCGGCCCCCTACCCGCTGCGGCACATCTTCCCGGAGACGCTCTACTGGATGCCGGAGGCAATCACGGACGACGCGGGTCACTACGCCTTCGATCTGCCGTTGGCCCATACGCTCACAACCTGGCGCGTCACGGCGCTGGCCTCCACCCGCGATGGCGTCATCGGCGCGGGGGAACACGATCTTGTGGTCTACCAGGAGTTCTTCATCGACGTGGCGGCGCCAGCAGAGATCGCCATCGGGGACGTCACGACAGCGACGGTGACCGTCTATAACTATCTGCCGGAGGCGCAGACGGTCGAACTCACGCCGGTGGCCGCCGAGTGGTACGCGCTGCGCGAGGCTCCGCCCCCGCTCACCTTGGCGCCGGGCGAGGTGCGCGCCGCGACCTTCACCCTACGCCCGCACCGCGCGGGCGCCTATCACCTCCAGGTGCAGGCCGAGGCCACGGGCGCGAGCGGCATCCCCGTGCGCGACGCCGTTGCCATCGAGGTCGTGGTGCGGTGAAAACTCACCCTTGCGAAGGTTACGGAATCCATCCCGTCACCAGGAAAGTCTCGATCAAGACAATATGCTGGTCTTCGCACACTGTAGCGTAACCTTCGCAAGGGTTGCGCGAAAAGAAAAGCCCTTCGGCGCGCCAACCGGCGTCACCGAAGGGCTTTGTGCTATGGGCAAAAACGCTATTTTCGGATCAACGGGAGATAGGAATGCGATGCCGGCACCAAGACCGTCTTCGTCGCGACGGTGGTGTAGCGCGTCTCGCCATCGTCGTTGGCAGCGGTGACCTGCGCCACGTAGACGCCAGGGGCGTCGGCGCGATAGTGGCACACAAACGTGGCATCCGACAACACCTCCGGCGCGGCGGCGCCTTCGCCACAGGAAAGCTCATACTGCGGGTCGGGGTTGCCGACGAGATCCGCGCTAAAGGTGACGCTGCGTGCGTCCTCTGAGACCGTCTCCGCCGCGACATCGAAGCTCTGGATCAGCGGGGGGAAGAGCATCGAGGGCGAGCCGGAGGGTTTGATGTAGATGAAATGCCGCGCCGGGCCGTAGACCATATTGCCGCCCATCTCCACGCTGACCTCGTAGTTGACCCAGCCCAGGGCCAGCGGCTCATATTTGAAGAGCACATCAGCGACGCCATCCGGGCCGACGCCGCCCCGGAATTGGGTCTGCTGGAACCAGTTGAGGTTCTGGATCGCGCCCTCCGGCGACTTCTCGTAGCCGGCGTAGATGGCGCGCTCCGGCACATCCTCCGAACTAACGCGAATCAGAATGTCGGGCGTCGCGCCGTCGGCGGTCACCCGGATATGGAGCGGGATGAATCCGGCGTTGAAGCCCTGGCTGTTAGCGCCAAAATCAACCGTCGTCTCGAAGTTGCTGAAGGTCGGCGTCACGGGATTGATGTGGACGCCGTGATGTTGCTGATAGATCTGAGTGTCGCCCATCCAGATAATGACGTTGAAGTAGAGCCAGCCCGTCGCCAGCGGCTCATAGTTGAAGATCACGCGCGCCAGATTGTCCGGGCCGACGCCGCCGCGAAAGCGCGCCTGCTGCCATCCCCGCAGATTCTGGATCGCGCCGTCGGGCGTCTTCTCCTTGCCAACGTAGACTGCCCGCTCCGGCACATCCTCTGAGCTGACCTGGACGACGATATCCGGCGTGGGGCCATCCGCCGTGACCGCGATTTCCAGCGGGATGGCGCCCGCGTTCAGGGGGCGATGGTTTCCCAGCGTGACGGTCGGCTCGAAGGTGTTGAAGGTCGGCGTCACCGGGTTGATGTGGACGCCGTGATGCTGCTGGTAGATCTGGTTATCGCCCATCCACACCACGACGTTGAAGTAGAACCAGCCGGTCGTCAGCGGCTCATATTTGAAGGTCACCTCGGCGAGGTAATCGGGGCTGACGCCGCCCATAAACTTAGCCTGCTGGAATCCGCCTAAGTTCTGGATGGTACCGGAGGGGGTCTTTTCGTAGCTAGCATAGACGGCCTGCTCCGGCACCTGTTCGGAGGTAACCTGGACGATCACGTCGGGCGTGATGCCGTTGGCGGTGAGGCGCACGGTGAGCGGGACTATGCCCGCGTTGAGTTGCTGACCGCCGGGCATCTCCACCGCGATGTCGAAATCGGTGAAGGAGGTGGCCGGCTCGAACGGCGACGCGGCCCGCGCCTCCTTCGCCGGCTCATACCACCAGTCGGGAGCCTCCAGCGCCCTCGCCTCCCGCCACAGCGGCTTATCCGGCGCGTACCACCAGGGCGGCGGCGTGCGCGGCGATATGCGCTCCGGCGGATCGGGGGGTATCGAAACGGCGGCGCGCGTCGTATTTAACGGACATCCCAACGTGACCAGCACGCTGATGAGCATCGCGGTCGCTCCACATCGCCACAAAAACGCCTGATTTTTCATTTTATGTTACCTCCTATGATAAAACTAAAGGGAACGTGTCTTCTGTTATGCCAGGGGGATAAAAAGAGGAAACACGACGTCGATGCTCCAGAAGTCTCGCCTGGAGAGGTGGAAAGCGCAAAACCGTCTTACATGTACCTCTAGAGTAGATGAAGTTATAGAGGCTGTGGGTTACGGTTAAGTTACAGTTGGAGGGCAAAAACAGCTTCACAAATCGATATCGCACTGATCTGACGTATGGTATACCATGACTACTGAAAATCAGACGGTGCAGATAATCAGACGAGAGGGAGGGCGTGATGGATACAACTATTCAAGTGCGCAATCGCGGCGTTGTGACGCTTCCAGCAGAGTTGCGCAAGAAGTATGGCATTCAGAGAGGCGATTCTTTCCATCTAGTGGACTTGGATGGAGTCTTTGTATTGACGCCGATGTGATCTTCGCCGGCGCGGCTTCGCCAAGTGAGCACAGCGCCAGTCTTGTCATCCTGCGTCTGGCGGAAATCACTTTGATCGAAGCGCGAACCTCTCAACAGGCCATAATCGAAGCGGAACGCAACCTGAAACAGAAACTGCCGCAAACACTTCCGGCTCTTCAGGAATTCGCCGGGTGCAATCGTACCATCCCCATCCATAACTCAGCAACGACGCGAAAAAGGTCTGTAATCCCCACAAACCCGCAATTCTTGGTTGCTTTTAGGGCTACTGAGGGGGTTGCCCGGCAAAATCCAAAAGACCCACACTTCCCACATTCCGATTGCTGGTTGATCGGTGTTTGCAGGTCGTCGCCAATCCCCAACCGGCGGAGTTGACAGATTATGCGGAGATAGCGGATGCGCAGGATGTGCCGATTTTGATCGCCGCCGTGTGCGAAGCCTGTCCGTAGTTGGTAACCTTCAACACACGACACCTTCAACCTGGTCATCCAGAGGTCGCGGTTCTCAAGCCCGGTGATTTTATTCTGCACATACGTGAAAGACTGACCACGTTGTAGGCAACCTATCTCAATGCGCTTTGCTCATCCAAACAGCATCAGCCCCCGGCGATGTGCCAGGGGCTGGGGTGGAATGATGTTTCTGGAGAACGCTCTACGAATGTGCTAGAGTCGAATCGCCTCGTCCTCGAAGGCGCGGAGCTTGTCGCGTTCCTCGCGTAACTTCGCCACCAGTTCCGGGACGCGGGCGGCGGCGCGCTCCGGCCCGACAGCCTGATAGCGCACGACCTCGGTGACGATGCCGTCGAGTTCGTTGGCCAGGCTGAGCAACTGCGCCTCGACGCGCTCGAGTTGCGTGGAGACCAACGACAGCTTGTGCAGCCGCTCCTGAAGCGCCTGGCGCGATTCTTCGTACTCGCGGCGGATGAGAGCATCATCGGTGCTCTCGATAACCTGGTTGATGCGGGCAAGATCCCCGCTGAGATCCGGTTGCGATTCAGAGACGAGCCGATAATTTTCGAGCGCCGTCATCCGCCGGCAGAGCGCGTAGGTCTCGTCCGTCAGCGCCTCCACCTCGGTCTGGACCGGCTCCATCACCTTGCGAATGCGGTTAGACGCGGAGCTGAGCGTGTTGAAGATGCTCACCTGGGAGCGCTCGATGCGATTGTAATACGCCTCGAATCGCTGGGTGAGTGGGGCGCGCTGGTCCATTCGATGGCTCAGGCGCACGGAACGATCCCGCGCCACGTTGAAAACCATCAACCCCCAGAAGAGCAGGCCCACGGGGAGCAGCCACCAGGCGGAAAGAAGCGTGGCAAAGAGGGTCAGCACGAGCATTGCCAGGTTAAGCGGATGAATCAGCGCGGTCAAGACGGGTAATTTTGTCATTGTTAAATGTCCTCTATATTATTCGCCACTCTCGCCATTATCATTATTATCATTAGAAGAAGGTCGCGATCTCGGCGTAGACCTGCTGGATGGTCGTCGGGTCGCTGTCATATTGCTTCGCGCCGGTCGATTCGGCGATCTTTTGCAGGACATTGCGGTCAGCGTTATTGCCGAAGGCAATCGTGAAGACCTTTGTGGCAGAGCCGCCCTCGCTCATATTGCCCACGTCGTTCATCAGTTGATCGAGCGCGAGGCCGGACGCGGTATCGTTGCCATCCGTCAGCGCGACGATGGCCCGAATGTGATTCGGATCGCCTTTGGCCTGAAGCTCGTCGTATCCCATCTGGATGGCATCGTAGAGCCGGGTATCGCCGCCCTCGATGATGCCGGAGATGCGGCGGAGAAGATCCTCGCGCTTCGCGCCCAGGGGCGAGAGTTCGCTCAACGTGATCAACTCGTCGCTGAAGAGGATCACCTCGATGCGATCCCGGTCATCCAGCAGATTGACAAAATCGCGCAGGCTGGCGCGCGCCGCGGAGATCTTCTCGCCCTCCATACTGCCGGAAACATCCATGACGACGACAAGATCGACGGGCTTCTTGGCCTCCTGCTGCCACAGATCCTGGATGCTGCGGATCACCTCCGCGTCGGGGACCTCGAGCACCGTCTGCGGCTGTTTGGGATCGACGCCGTGATTGGCATCCAGCGGCGAGGTCAACGCGATGGCGGGATCGGCCGGGCGGAAGCCATACGCGATGGCCTGACGCTGTTGCGGTTCGGCCAGCAAATAATCCTGGAAGATCTCGGCGGCCTCGCACTGCTCCTCCGTGACCCACGGCGCGTTGAGGATGACGTAGGGATGGTTGCTCCAGAAGGTGCCCTCCTTGGGATAGATCGCCACGACGGGGAGTTGCTGCACCTCATTGTTGAGCCGCCTGGTCTCCTGATCGACCACCAAATTCTCGTACAACACCGCCGCGCTGAGATACGACGGCCCGCGCTCGAACATCCGGGTGGCAAAGAAGCCGGTGCTCTCGCCGTAGTGAATGATGCTGCTTTCAACCTGCGTCATAAACGACTTGACGTCCTCGCTGTGCACATCCTCCGGGGTCAGATCACGCTGCTTACCCGCGCCGGCGTAGGCTTCCGCAATAACGGAAATAAGGCCGCTGTTGCTGAAGCCGGGATGGGTATGCCCGAACTTGAATTTCCCCCACTCCGGGTAGCCATACGCCGCCCACCCCTCTTCGGAGATGGCGATTTCGGCGATATCGGCCCAACCTAACGCCTTGTCGGGCCAGCCGAGCGCCTCGGCCATCGGCTGCCACATCGCGATAATCACCGGGCTGAGCACCAGATCCTTGGGCGTCTCCATGATCAAATCCTCGGTGTGATTTTTCCGCCAATCCGCGTTGGCGACGGGGATGTAGGCCGAGGAGGCCGGACTCCAGATAGTCGGCTGCAATTGCTCCGCGACGATGGCATCCCCGGAGGAGATCGATCCCATCGGCGTGGCTTCGACGACAATTGTGCCGCCATCCTCGGTCTTGTGCTTTTCGTTGTTGAACGCTTCAATCAGCGGCACGAGCCAGGCCTCTTTCTCGGATCCGTAGAGCATTGAGATATTGACCGTCCGTCCCCCCAGCGAGATGCCGCCGCCGTCGCTTCCGCATCCGGCCACCAGATTCAGCAGCAGCATCAAGACAACCAGCGTCGATACGATGCGTCGCATGTTCATCATCTTCATTATGCCATACTCTCCTTGTCTGTTAGGGTCTCGTAGGAAGCCTAGGGCTGGACGTTGCGCGCCCAGAAATCCAATAAGGTATTTAGGACATTTCCCGGCGGCGTTTCAACTTCCGGCGGGATGTCGAGCCTCACGCCATTTTGTGTATAGCGCAAGAACGGACTGCTTGGCTGATCCAGGGGGATCGACGCGGTGGGACGGAAGCCATACGCCAGCAGCGCTTGCTGCTGGAGCTCCTCGCTGCTGAGATACGCCAAGAACATCAGCGCGGCCGTCTCTTTCTCCGAGGTGACCCATTCGCCTTCTAAGATACAGAACGGATGATCGCTCATCGAGGTGGCGGGGGGATAATAGACGCGCAATTCGCCGTACTTCCCGACGGCGTTCTCCATCTGCGCGATGGCGGTCGCTTCGTAGACGCTCACAAAATCGTACAAACTCGGCCCATAGGAGACGATCTCCTGCATATAGGTGCCGGTGCTATCGCCGAAGTTAGAGATCGTGCTTTCGAAGGAGAGAAACCAGGCCTGAAACCCATCATCCGCCAGGATATCCTGCGAGGTGAGGCCGGAGGTTTTACCAAAGTAGTTATAGGTCATCAGAAGAACCGTCTGAAAGCCGCTGTTGGATTTGAGCGGGTTGGTGTGACTGAACTTGATGTAGCCCCATTCAGGACGATCGTAGGCCTCCCACCCTTGGGGATGGGTGAGCGCCTCTTGCATCCGCATCCACATACTGCCGTTAGGCTCATCGCCCCACAGCACGTCCGCCCGCTCGCGCCAGGCGACCAACACCAGCGGCGATTTCAGCACCGGGCGACAGCGGGCCGTATCGGCGGGATCGACCAGGGGCGCGCCGAACTTCGCAGTGGAGAGATCCTGGAGCAGGGAAATTTGGAGCATACTCGCCGGGCTGATCATATCCGGCTGCGCGCCCTCCAGCACAGAAAGATAAATCTCGCGCGAACCAGAGGCCTCCAAATTGATCTGGATCGGATGCCCCTGCACCTTGTTTTTCGCATCGGCCATAAAGCGCTCCGCCGCCGATTCGATCCACGCCTCTTTCTCGGTAGAGTAGAGCACATCCAACTCGATGGGCTTAGGCGGCGGCGCGATCCAATCGCGCACCGGCGCAGGAGCGATACTGCGGATTGGCGGCGAGATCAAGGCGCCAAAGAGCAGCCCGATGGATACAAGGAGGTAGAGGCCAAACAAAACCCAATTGATCTTTGGTGTGTGCATGTGTCACTCCTGAAATTGCGGGGGCAGAAAATGATAAAGTCTCCTCCTATCTTATCGTAGATAGTTTAAGAGATGCTTATTGGATTGTTAAATTTCTGTTAAATAAAATATTGATCCCAATCAGAATACAATCCCTATTGGAAAGTAATTTGCCGATACGGCATTGAGGTGTAAAATAGAGCACACCTCACCACACAAAAAGTCACGAGCAAGGTTCATCCCCGGAGAAACTATGGTCCAAAATGAACAAATGAGCATCCTCATTGCAGATGACACGCCGGAAAACTTGATTCTACTAACGCAGATGTTGACAAAGCATCATTACAAAGTCCGCGTGGCGGTCAATGGCGAGCGCGCCCTGGAATCCGCCCAAGCCAATCCCCCCGATTTGATTATGTTAGATGTGATGATGCCGTATCTCAATGGATACCAGGTATGTCAACGCCTAAAAGAGAACCCGCGGACACGCCACATCCCCGTGATTTTCCTCAGCGCGTTGAACCACGCGGATGACAAGGTCAAGGCTTTCGAGATGGGCGGCGTCGACTACATCACCAAACCTTTTGAGGCCAGGGAGGTCTTGGCCCGGTTAGATACCCACCTCACCCTGCACCGCTTGCAACTCCGGCTCCAGGAGAAGGTCGAGGAGATAGACGCCACAAACGCCCAACTACAACAAGAGATCGCGATCCGCAAACGGGCCGAGGAGGCGTTATGGCAGAGCAAAGAGCACTTCCGAACGGTAGCCGACTTTACATATAACTGGGAATACTGGCTCGGCCCGCAGGGTCACATCATCTATATGTCGCCGGCGTGCAAGCGGATCACGAGCTATCGACCGGAGGAATTCCAGCGGAACCCGGAGCTGCTGCTCACGTTGGTGCATCCCGACGACCAGGCCAAATGGACGACCCACCTCAATCACGTACTGCGGCATGAAGCGATCTTCGAGCTGAAGTTTCGCATTCGCACGCGGGAGGGCGAGGATCGCTGGATCGGCCACACGTGCCAGCCGGTCTACGGTTCCGACGGCAGGGAGTTGGGCCGCCGCGCCAGCAATCGCGATATCACGGAGCGCATCCACGCTGAGAACCAGTTGCGAGACTATACGACCCAACTGGAAAATCAAAACGCGGAGTTGGACGCCTTCGCGCACACCGTCGCCCACGATCTAAAATCTCCCCTGACGGGCCTGATTGGCTATAGCATGCTCCTAGATCGCAATCTAAAAGCGCTGCCGGAAGAGAACATCAAGCAGAACCTCCAGCGCATCACCCACATCGGCTATAAGATGGCCGATATTATCGACGCGCTGTTACTTCTATCCAGTGTGCGTCAAACGGAGGAGATTCCACGCGAGCCGCTGAACATGGAAGCAATTGTTCAACAGGTCCGAACGCGCTTGCAGGAGAAGATCACGACGAGCGATGCCAGGATAACCTTGCCAGAGACGTGGCCGGCGGCGGTCGGATACCAGCCGTGGATCGAAGAGGTATGGGTGAACTACCTCAGCAACGCGCTGAAGTACGGCGGCCAGCCGAAAGAGAATCTCCCACCGCGTGTCACGCTGGGATACGACGAAGCTCCCGCGTCCCAAGTGCGATTCTGGGTGCGCGATAATGGCGCCGGCCTGACCCCAGAAGAGCAAGCGCAGCTCTTCGCGGAGTTCACCCGTCTGGAAAAAGACCGTGCGGAGGGCCACGGCCTGGGCCTATCCATCGTCCGGCGCATCGTGGAGAAATTGGGCGGCGCCGTCGGCGTGACGAGCGCGCCGGGCGCAGGCAGCACCTTCTGGTTCACCCTCCCCGCAGCAGAGTTAGCAGATTAAGGGCTAAGATAAGGACTAGTCACCGGACACTTCTTAGCTCACGGATTAACATTTTTTACATTTAGGAAATCTTTCCGGTAGCCGATTCCGTAATTTGGAATTTAGAATTGCGAATTGCGAATAATGCTATTGAGTAGGCTCCAC
>CAZCAI010000021.1:30328-40067 GCA_964496595.1 uncultured Anaerolineales bacterium | reverse complement strand
ATGATGAATTTAGAATGATGAATTGCGAATGACGAATAAAATTGGCGCTCAATTCTCAATTCTTCATTCTTAATTCTTAATTCTCAATTCTCAATTCTCAATTCTCAATTCTTCATTCTTCATTCTTAACTCTGTCCCTCTGCTGCGATGGGAAAGCGGATGGTGAAGGTTGTCCCCTTATCGACCTCGCTCTCGAAGGTAATCTCGCCATGATATTTAGATACAATTTCGTGGCTGATGGATAAGCCCAGTCCGGTGCCTTCGCCCGCCGGCTTGGTGGTGAAGAACGGCTCGAAGATATTCTCCCGCGCCTCCGGGGGGATGCCACAGCCATTATCCCGCACGGTGGCGATGACCTGATTATCTTCTACCCTGGTTATAATCTCCAGATGTTTCTGGTAAGAGGAGCGCTCTGTGACGCGCGCGGCCATCTCCGCCATCGCGTGCTCGGCGTTGTTGACCAGGTTGAGAAAGACCTGTTCCAGGCGGTGGGGGTTGGCCCGAATCGGCGGCAGATCGGGCGCCAACTCGCGATGGATGAAGACACTGTGCTGTTTAAGCCGTTCTTCGGTCAGGATGAAGCTGTCGCGGATGGGGGCGTTGAGATCAACGAGGGAGACATCTTCCTCGGAGACGCGCCCGAAGGTGCGCAGGTGATCGATGATCCGCCGGCAGCGCTCGACGTCGGCGGTGAGATTCGCGCCCATCTCGTGCAACTCCGACCAGATGTCGCCATCGGGCGGCGTCTCCGCCTGGCCGTGATGCTCGGCCAGGTGATGGAGGTAATCCGCCTCAAAGGTGATGGCGGTGAGCGGCTGGTTCAACTCGTGGGCGACGCCGGTCGCCAGCTCGCCGATGGCCGCCATCTTGCCGGCGTGGATGACCTTCGCGTGCTCTTGTTCCAGCTCCCTGACCTTTTGGGCCACGCGATCCTCCAGTTCGTTGGCGTAGGCCTGAAGTTCGTTCTGGAGTTGCTTAATCGTCAGATGCGTCTCGATGCGCGCTTGCACCTCCTCGAATTGGAAGGGCTTGGTGATATAATCGACGCCGCCGACCCGAAATGCCTTGATTTTGTCCTCTACCTCGTCTAACGCGCTGATGAAGATGATGGGTATATCGCGCGTCGTCGGATCGGCCTTGAGCAGGCGGCAGACCTCGTAGCCGTCCATCTGCGGCATCTTGATGTCTAACAGGATGAGATCGGGCGTCGCGGCTTGGATGGCGTTCAAAGCTAATTTCCCGCTGGGCACCGGGCGCACCTTGAAATTCTGTTCGGCCAACATCTGGGTCAGGAGCCGCAGGTTTGCCGGGGTGTCATCGACGATGAGGATGTTGCCTTTGGGACGATGATCGTGCTGTGGGGAAACCTGTAGATTCCCCGTAGCCGGATATGGGGATGATGTGTGTCGGGTCATCTTTGCCCTCCCATCTTGGCGGTCGCTGTTTTCTTCTCCGCTATAGAAATAAGTGCCAGCAATTTGTCATATTCGAAATTATACGTCAATTCACTCAGCGTCTCGGCGAGTTCGGGCGCCTGGGCGTTGATTTCTGTCACCAGCGTGGTGATGGCGTTAAAATCGGCCTGGACGATGGCCTGGCGGAACTGAGCGATGAGCGGCGGCGGCACTGTATCCCAGGCGGTGTGGGGGAGTTCTAGCCCCGCTTCCTCTTCTTTCCCTCTTGATGTGCTGGGCAGTTTGCCCTGTTCATGATAGATAAAGTTTACGCCCAAATGTTGGTGCAGTTTATCGAAAATCTCGGACTCCCGGAAGGGCTTGCTGACGAAGTCGTCGCAGCCTTCCGATAAGATCAACTGCCGGTCTTCCTCGAAGGCGCTGGCCGTGAGGGCGATGATCACCGTTGCTTGCCCTTTGGCCGTGGATTTGATGTGCCGCGTGGCCTCGTAGCCGTCCATCACCGGCATCCGCATATCCATCAGGATCAGGTGTGGATTCCAGTTCTGCCAGATGTCAATCGCCTGTTTGCCGTTGCGCGCCGCGCGTAACTCGAAGCCCAGGGGACGCAATAGCTTCAGCAGGAGCTTGCGGCTGGCGTCGCGATCCTCGACGATCAGGAGGCGATAGGTCGGCTGATCCGGCGCCAGCCCCGCGACTTGCCGGCGGCGCTTCGATTCGACCGTATCAACCGAGGTCGGCTGCACCACGATGGAGAATTTGAAGAGGCTGCCCTGCCCGACGACGCTGATCGCTTTGAGTTCGCCGCCCAGCAAGTGGATGAATTTCTGGCTGATCACCAGGCCCAGGCCGGTGCCCTCCTGCGCGGCCTGTCCGCTCTGCGTCTGAGCGAAAGGGTCGAAGAGTTTATCGATCTCGTCCGCCGCGATGCCCACGCCAGTGTCCTCCACCTCGAAGTAGAGGCGTATTTTGTCCTGCCGCATCCCTGGCGAAAGCGCCTCCTGAGACTCTGACGCCGAAAGCGGCTGCGTCGGCGCCGCCTTTAGGGGCCTGGTTGCGATGCGCAGGGTCACGCCGCCCTCTGAGGTGAATTTGACTGCGTTGCTGAGCAGATTGATCAACACCTGGCGGAGCTTATTCTCGTCGGTGCGGATGTAGCGCGGCACATCCTCGCCATAATCGAAGATAAGCGCCAGCTCTTTCTCCTGCGCGCGCAAGGTGAACATCTCCTCCAGGGCGCTGAGCAGCCGGAAGAGATCGAAGCTCTTTGGAGTGAGAATGATGCGCCCCGCCTCGATCTTCGACATCGTCAACACATCGTTGATCAGCGCCAGCAGATGCTCGCCGCTCTGGCTGATGATGTCCAAATTCTCCTGCTGTTCGGCCTCCAAGCGCATATCGCGGGCCATCAACTGCGAAAAGCCTAAGATCGCGTTGAGGGGGGTGCGAAGTTCGTGGCTCATATTGGCCAGGAAGATGCTCTTGGAGCGATTCGCGGCCTCGGCGGCCTCTTTGGCCTCCCGCAGCGCCTCCTCCGCGGCCTTGCGCTCGGTGATGTCCAACGTGTATTCGATCACCTGATGCACGTCGCCGTCCTCGTTGAAGATGGGGTAGCTGTGAACTTCGACATGCCGCGGCCGGTTGTCCTGATCATAATGGATATGTTCCACGGTCGCCGGCTGGCCGGTGCGTTGTACTTCTTTTAAAGGGCAGGGGTGCTGCGCTGTATTACATGGCTCATCGTTCCCGTGGGTCAGTTTATAGCAGGTGATACATGGCGACCGCTCGCCGTTCACATATCCCGACGCCGAGTTGGCGATTCTGATGGTGTAATCTTCGGCATTGATGACGTAGAAGGGGTGGGGAAGCGATTCGATGGTGTTCTCCAGCAAATCTCGCTGGCGGCGAATCTGTTGCTCCGCCTCTTTGCGCTCCGTGATGTCGCGCGCGAGGCTGAGATGGACGGGCTGCCCTTCATATTCGATGATGCGGCTGCTTACCTCGGTGGGGATGATCGCGCCATCCCGCGTGACGTGCTCGGTCTCGAAGACCAGCGCGCCTTCCTGTCGGATCGTCTCCATCCGCTCCGGAGCTTTTTCAGCATAGGCCGGAGAATCAATATCGAACAGCGACATCGTGAGCAGTTGCTCGCGCGGGTAGCCCAGGCGCTGGCACGCAACTTGATTGACGTCTAAGAAGTTGCCCTCCAAATCTTGGAGGAAGACCGCATCGGCGGCGCTCTCGAAGAGCATCCGATAGCGCTGTTCCGATTCCCGAAGCGCCGCCTCTGATCGGCTGCGCTGGACGGCCAGCGCGTAGAGTGAGGCCAATCGCTCCAGCGCGCTCAGATCGCGCGCGGTGTAATCGCGGCCAGGGTTGGCCAACGCGATTTGGCCCATCAACGTGCTGCCGATCATCGCCGGGGCGGAGAGAAAGCGCTCGATGGGAATGTGGCCTATCGGTACGCCGCCGGAGCGCGGATCATCGCTGGGGGTGTTGGTCAAGATCGGCTCACGATGCTCCAAGACCCAGCCCCACAGGCCGCCGAATTCCTCAAAGACGAAGGTTTTATTGGGCACCTGGCAACTCTCCCAGATGCCCTGGGTCAGAGTGGGGGAGATTAGATGGCCCGTCTGTGGGTCGATGTAGCCAACAAAGCCGAAGGTGCTGTCGGTGAGATGGCGCGCTTTTTCTAACACGAGCGCGGTGATCTCGTTTAGATCCGCCGTCGTGATCATCGCCTTAGCCAGCTCGGCCATCGCGGCGTTGACGCTGGCCTCCCATGCGATCCTCTCCTCGGCGCGATGGCGCTCGGTGACATCCTGCCCGGAGCTGAGCGTGCCGGTGATCTCGCCGGCCTCATTGTGTATAATCGTGTTGTGCCACAAAATCATGCGCTCTTCGCCCTCGCGGGTGATGATGGCATTCTCAAAGTGTTGCACGGCGTCTACGTTGCCGCGCATTAGTTGCGTGAAGGCGGCCTCGGTCGCGACGCGGTCTTGCGGCGCTACAATGTGATCGATCCAGGATTGTCCTAGAATTTCCTCCTTGTTTTCTGCCGGATAGTCCAGCAATTCGCGTCCGGCGCTGTTGATCAGCGTCACGCGGCCCTTTGTATCCAAGGCGACGATCAGCGCGCCGGCCACATCCAGGTAGCGTTGGGTTCTATCGCGCTCCTGGCGCAAATGCTCGCGGCTCTGAGCCAGGTCGCGGAACATCAGCGCGTAGGGGTCGCGGATGCCGGTTTGGATCAGCGCTCTGTAAATTAAGTAGAAGGCGATGATCTTGAAGTAATGGCCGACCATGTTGGAAAAATCGTAGACGCCGATGTAGAAGGTGAAGGCCAGCTCGGAGACGATGGTGAAGACTAAGGAGAGGATCAGCCAGCGGAGCACGCGCCGGTCGAAGTGATGCTTCTCGCGCCATAGCGTCCAGATCGCGAGGCCCAGGATCAGGGAGATGATATACTCGCTGATCTTCTTGAACGGCGTCAGCCCCACGCCTTCGATGTAGCAGGTGGGGAAGATCCCGCCAAAGATACTCGCCGCCAGCAACGTCGTGACGATCCCATATCCCAAGAGAACCCAATACGGCTTGAGCTTGCGATGCATAAGAAAGGGCGCGATGAGGAGCGTGATGGCCTGCAGATAGCGGGCCGCGATCCAGAGCTGGGTGGGGAGGTCGGCGCCGTAATTGGGGAATATCTGGAGGCCCTTGTAGGTGAAGGTGTGGAGAAGATCCACCCCGCCCACAAAGAGATAAGCGATCCCGACGAAGAGCAGGTAGTTGTTGTCGATCCAGCGCTCGGAGTTCCACGCCAGGACAAAGATGCTATAGGCGATGACGATGCTGAAAATTTCGACCAGGGTATGGAAGAGGAGAAAGTTATAGAGGCTGGTCAGATACAAGCCGATGATGATCAGTGTTCCTAATCCCAGTGATATGACATTGAATCGTTTCGTGTTCATTGGTGATTTTCCTCTCTTCCCGTTTCTTCCTCTGCAGTCCATGGCGGTTGTTTGCCTGCCGGGAATCGGATGGCGGCGACGGCGCCCTCTTGATTCGTCAAAGAAAGTTGGCCTTGCAAGCTGCTCTGGACCAGACGCTGAGCTAAGTAGAGGCCGATATGATATTGTTCCCTATCTAAGACCTCTGGCGGGTAGCCCGGCCCGTCATCGCGATAGGTCATGGTGATGATTTCCCGGTCATCCTCATATTGCGCGGCGATGTCCAAGGTGATTTTCCCGTGTTGGCGTTCGCGCATCGCATATTTGATGGTGTTGGTCGCCAATTCGTTGAGGATGAGCGCGAGCGGCGTGGCCTGCGGCGGCGTGATCGTAATCCGCGCACGCTCTTTGATCTCCACAGCGATGTGTTGGGTGGCCGGCAGGGTGTTCAGCACCAGATAGATAATCTTCATTGCCAAATAGCTTAAATATAGCGGCGTCCGTTGCGTTTGTGAGAGCATCCGGTGGGCCTCGGACAACCCCTCGATGCGGTGGATGAGCCGGTTGAGCATCGCTTCTACGGCGTCCTGCTCTGTTTGGTGCGCGTAGCGGCGTTCGGTAAGCAGCAGGCCTAAGATGGCGGTCAGGTTGTTGCCCACGCGGTGATTGACCTCTTTGAGGAGCATCGATTTAATGTGCGCGTCCTGGCGCGCCTGCTCGTAGAGCCGGGCATTTTCAATGGCGATGGCGGCCTGATTGGCGAAGGCCGCGCTCAACTCGGCATAATGCTGTGTGTAAAAGTTGGGTTCTTTATTATCCAGACTTAACAGGCCGATAACTTGATCGCGGACGATGAGCGGCGTTCCCAGCCAGCAGCGGATGTACTTCACCTCCTCGTTGAGATACCAGCGCGGGTCGGCGCGCGTATCTGCAATGATGACGGGATGGCGTTCGGTGAGCGCTTCTTGAATATGATCCAGTTGGGTGGCGGGAAACGGAAGGTAGGGGGCGGTATAATTGGCAGGGAAGCCTTTCTGTGCGACGATCTGGAATTGATCCTGGTCGATCAGCATCACCGAGGCGCTATCGTAGGGAATCACCCGCGCCAGGTGCGTCAAGATCGTTTGGAGCACCTCCTCGCGCTCGTGGATCGTGTTCAGCGCGTTCGTGATCTCAATAAAGGTCTCGGCCAACTCGCGCTGGGTCCGTTCGGCGGTCAACATTCGCTTGCGCTCGGTGATGTCCTGCACCAATCCGATGAAGCTATGCACCTCGCCGCGGGCATCGAGATAGGGCACGTAGGTGACGAGCACGGTGCACTCCTCTCCCTCTGGCGTATAGGAGATATTCTCAAAGGAGAAGGTCTCCCCGGCCAGCGCCCGCTGGACGTGAGGCCGCACATTGGCGTAGACATCCGGCGGCAGAACATCGGCGATCTTTTTCCCCACAAAATATGCTTGATCCTTCCCGTACCACGCGGCGTAGGCTTGATTGACGTACAGATAGCGTTGTAGCTTATCGACGTAGGCGATCAAGAGGGGCAGGTGATCCATCAGCAACTCGACCGGTTGCGGGCCTTGGCGTAGCGACGCCGCCTCCGGTGGGAAGCCCCGGAGCATAGCGCTCAAGTCAATGACCCGTTGGCGCAACCTCTGCACCTCCTGGATCAATTCATCTTTACTCTTTTGTTGATTATCCACGTTATTCTCAATTCTAAATTCGCAATTCGCAATTCTAAATTCGCAATTCGCAATTCTTAATTCTCTTACATCGCCTCAACGATTGGAAACCGCAGGATAAAGGTCGTGCCCACATTCTCCGTGCTCTCGATCTCGATCTCGCCGTCGAATTCTTGGACGATGCTGTGGCTGATCGTCAATCCCAGCCCCGTGCCCTCGCCGAAGGCCTTGGTGGTGAAGAAGGGCCGGAAAAGTTGCGCTTGCGCTTCTGGCGGGATGCCGCAGCCGTTGTCGTGCACCCTGGCGATGACATACTTATCTGCAACTTCAGTCGAGATAATGAGGCGCTTCTGGTAATCTGGTCGCTGCACATCGCCCGCCTCGATGCGCCGGGCCATCTCCGCCAGGGCGCGCTCGGCGTTATGGATCAAATTCAAGAAGACGTGCTCGATCTGGCCGGGGTGGGCGTAGATGGAGGGGAGGTTGGGGGCCAGATCTCTGCGGAATTCGATGCCGTGCTGAATGAGGCGCGCGCGCGCTAAGGTGAGGCTGCTCTCGATGGCCTGATTTAAATCGAAGCGGATCGGATCGCCGCGCGTGAGACGCCGGAAGCTGCGGAGGTAGTCCGTGATCCGCCGGCAGCGGTCGATATCGGAGATGAAATCCTCGCCGAGTTGATAGATCTCGCTGAAGTCGACGGGGCATTTATCCCCGTCCTCTTGTATCTTTCGCTGTGCTTGCTGCGCCCACGATTTTAGATAATCGGCGTCGAAGAGCATCGCGGTGAGCGGCTGATTTAGCTCGTGCGCGACGCCGGTCGCCATCTCGCCCAACGAGGCCAACTTGGCCGTCTGGATCATCTTGATATGAGCCTTTTCCAGTTCACGCACTTGCTCCATCACCTGCTCCTCCAAAGATTCGGTGTACAGTTGGAGTTGGTGGGCCATTTCGTGACGCTCTGTAATATCTAAGATGATACCGTGGAAGCCAAGCATCTCGCCGTGCGCGTCGCGATGCACCCAGGTGCGATCATCGACCCAGCGCGTTTCACCTTCCTGCGTTTGGATGCGATACTCCTGGGTGAATTGATGCTCTTTTTGTTGGATGTGATGCTCGACATCGGCCATAATACGCTCGCGATCCGCCGGATGGATGAAGTCGGCGTAGGTGATGCGTCCACTGTAGAAGTCCTCCGGCGTGTAGCCAAATTGCCGGACATTTTTGGAGACGTAGAGAATCCCCCAGGGTGGTGTGGGCTTCCAGCGGAAGGCGATCACCGGGCTGTGGTTGATGGTCTCGTGCATGGCGAGTAACTCGCTTTGGACGCGCCTACGATCCTCGTGGGTGCGCAGCGCCTGGATGCCATACGAAAGATCGCTGGCCAACTCGCCCAACAGCCTAACTTCCTCTGGATCGAAGGCGTTCACGTCCTCGGCGTAGAGGTTGAGCGCGCCGATGGTCTCCTCTTGGATGATCAAGGGCAGCGCGATGGACGAGGCAAAACCCTTCGATTTAGCCGCCTCGCGCCAGGGGCCGTACGTGCCGTTGGTCTGCATATTCCGCACGATCTGGTGCGCGCCGCTGCGGATGGCGCGTCCGGTTGGGCCTTGGCCGTGCTTGCTCTCGTCCCAGCGGATGTAGAGACCGTCCACGTAATCTTCCAAGGATGCTTCTTCGGTAGCCCACGCCGTCGGCTCGACGACGCGGTCGCCATCCTCCGTCTCGATGGCGTAGCCGACCCACGCGAGGCGATAGTCGCCGAAGTCCACCAGCGCCTGGCAGATGTCATTCATCAGGCAATTCTCGTCCTCCGCGCGGACCAGGATCTGGTTGCATTCGCTGAGCACGCGGAGCGCGCGATTCACGCGGCGGAGCGCGCGCGTCTGCTCCGCTAACGCGAGGGCCGTCTCCTTGCGCGTGGTGATGTCGCGCGCGATGCCTTCCAAGGCGATCATCCGCCCCTCGTCGTCGTAGATGGGCGTGTTCTGCAGCTCAGTCCAGATCACGCGCCCATCCTTGCGGACCCAGCGCAGGACGAGCGGCTCGTCGGAGGGGGATTGGGCGGCCTGCTGGAGCTTGGCGCGATCCTCGGGATGCACCAGTTTGGAGCCCAAGTTGGGATCGGCGTAGTGTTCCTCTGGCGTATAGCCGGTGATCTTGGTCGCCGAGGGGCTGACGTACTCGAATTGCTGATCAGGATGGAGGCGGATGCGGTAGATAAGGTCTTGGGCGTGCTCGGCGATCATCCGGAAGCGCCGCTCGCTTTCGCGGAGCGCGCTCTCTTTTCGGACCCTGTCTAAGGCGATGGCGGCCAGATTGCCGAAGGCGTGGGCGATTTTCGCGTCGTCCGCGGTGAAATCTGTGGGCTTGTTGGCCAATCCTATGACGCCCACGACCTTGTGATCGATGGTGAGGGGGGCGAAGAGCACGTTGCGCAATTCGACGTGGCCCCCCGGCATAAACGTCATCCACTCGCTGCTCATAAAGTCGTTATCGTAGACGACTTCGCCCTTGTGATAGGCCTCCGCCCGCAAGCCCCGGATGGGCATCGGCAGCTCCGGGTCCACATCGCACGGCAGGCCGCCGGCTTCCAGGAAGACCAATTCGTTCTCCGCGCCCTCCGCGCTCAACAGGGCCACATAGCCGGAGATCGCGCCTGTGACCGCGCAAGCGGCGTCGAAGATCTGCCGGGCCGCGA
>CAZCAI010000021.1:24863-30228 GCA_964496595.1 uncultured Anaerolineales bacterium | reverse complement strand
GGCGCGGAATTGAACTCCCAGATGCGCTTTTCGCCCCATTTTGTGGTGATCTCGTATTCGCCCTCTTGGACGCGCACGTTTTGATCGTAGAGCTGGTCGATGTGAGCCTTCACGACCTCCTGACGTTCTCCATAAGCCTTCTCCGTCCAATCGCCGATGGTGGGGATTTCATCTTGTGTGTAGCCGGACAATTCGGTCCACACGTTGTTGATCTGGAGGATGCTGCCGTCCTCCGCGTGGATCATCATTGGGAAGGGGGCGTCGAGCATAGCGTGACGGAAGCGCTCCTCACTGGCCTGGAGTTGCGCCGTGGTCTCGCGCCGCTCGACAATCTGCTCGATGTATTCCGCGACCGCTTCCAACAACTCCTGCTCCTCAGTTAGAAATGGCCCAATGGCCTCCGGTGGACGTTCCTCCGTGTAGCAGATGGTCAATTCGCCGACGCGCCGGATGTCGTGCATCAGCGGGCTGCTCTGTTGCCAGGGCGTCTCCGCGAAGTTGGGCGTTTGGTAGGTCGCGCCGCGATACACCAATCGGGCGCCGGCGATCTTGGAGTATTGCCACGCGGCGGGCAGGCGGGTCACGATGGCTTGCAAAAGTTCCGGCAGGGAAAGATCGGGACGTTCGCTCAATTTCGAGAGATCGTAGAGGCACGTCAACTCCTTGCCGCGTTCGCTCAGAATCGCCTCAGCCTCGCGCCGCGCCTCTCGCTCCCGTGCTAACGTCGCGCGCGTCGTCTCCAGCTCCGCCCGGCACGCGGCCAGACGACGCTCCAGCGCCGCGACTTTTTCTTCTAACGTGTGATGCTTATGCTCCGTCATCTATACCCCTTCCTCTTGTTGATCCTGCGCCGCAGGGTGACTCGCGTGCTCGACAATCTCTATTTCTTCCGCTGTGAGGTCATAGAGTTGGTAGACGATGCGATCAATCAAGGCATCGGTGGCGGAGATGCTGGCGTTGAGGTTCGTCAGTTCGGCGCGCAGTTCCCGCAGCGGTGTGAGGTCCACGCCCGGATCGAATGCCGGGATGCGAGCGAGGGCCAATTTCTTGGCTGTGCTGCGCGTGTAGCCGCCGGGGAACGATGTAGTGTTGGTGAATTCGTCTCGCACCGGCAGCGCGATGTGATAATAATGCGCTTGCTTTTCTGGTAGCGGGAAGCGATAAGCGGGCACCCACGTGCGGGCAACAAGATGCCCGTCCCCTTCATATTGCCATTCACGCCACCCGGCGTCGGGATCACGTCGCTTGAGCTGAATTTCCAGGCGCCATTCGTCGCCGTCGGGGATCAAGCGCATGCCGTCGATGTCGTGATATACCTTCCCCAGCGTTATGAGCGTCCCTTCGCGGCCATCGCGGCTGATGCGTTGCCCGTATTTGATCGCATCGCTGAAAGCGGCAGTAAATTTGACGAACGACACGCTGCGATCTAAGTATTTGAAGGGGTCATTGGCGGCCTCAAGCCGTTGACGGATCGCATTCAGATCGGTCATTTGCTCGGCTAAGTAGGCCAGTAGGTCGTAGATCACGTCGCTTTGCTCTGGATTGGCCTCGAGACGCGCGGCGGTGAGGGTCAGGAGCGCGTTGTGCTCGCCAGACTCGTAATATCGACGGGCTTCGGCCATCCATTGGGCGCGTTTGTCCTCCGGCGTCGTGAAGTCGATGCGGCGGATGGGGAGTTGTTTTAGGTGGGATGGATATATGTGAAGTGAATCGGTGTTGCGGAGTAAAAACCACCAATTCAAAAGCGTGGAGTTAGAGATGCTAAGTACATAATGTAACAGCTTTCTATCTTCAGAGTATACAAGGGTAAGACCAGGATCATGAACATAAGCTTCATCAAGAAAGGCGCCGCACAGCCTTTGTCGCAGAGATGGATTTCTAGTTGATTGAAAGACCAAGCGTGTACCCCAAAAATACTTCTTACATCTGGGGGCGGCCAGCCAATCGCCATAGCTTATCCAGCGGTTCCCATTCCAAGTGTAAGTATATCTGGAAACATCACGTCCTGCCAGTTCACGAACATAAGTCTCGTCAACTTTCTTATTGGAATGCCACACTCGATTTCTAATGGTTGCTTCGCTATGTCCTTGATATTTATCGTAAGGGATCACACCTTGGGCTATTTCTACAAGCTGAGATAACTTGACCGAGTTAGCCTCCACTTTTGCAAGTATATCAACCTCAGTATTTGTCACAAAGATGTCTACTGCGAAATTTTGATTCTCTAAAAATCTTGATTGGGTGATGCTAGATACTTTATCCGCTGAGTGTTGAGAAATTGAATCTAATTGCCTTGATTTTTGAAAAACCAGTATTGAAGTTGAGGTTTCTACTTTCGGAAGTTCTTTCTTAACTATATAGATTAAAGTATCCAAGGCCACTTCGGAAAAGACGCCCTGGGGAAGCGCAACGATAGCTTTAATCATGCTGTTTTTTAAGAGTAGTTGACGGAGTAATTGTGCCTGGTCAATCGCTAGCCACGAGCTAGGTGTGATGTATCCGTGGAATCCTTTTTCTTTGGTTAACCGCCAGCCTCTTTCCGAGAAGAGGATATAACTCTCATGCTTATATTTATAGGTTTGATAATTTTCTTGAATGTAAACTTTGTCTTTAGCGTCAAATTTCACACCCCATGGCGGATTCCCGATCACAGCATCGAAGCCGCGCTCTGCGTCGTTGAGCGGTTGGCCCTGCATATCGAAGAAAACCTCTGGGAAGGCCAACTCCCAGTGGAAGAAGCAGCGTTCCTCGGCGATAGCCTCCGCCGCCTGGACAGATGCCATCATCAGGAGAGTTTCTGGCGCGTGGAGCAGGTTCAGCGCCTCTTGATAGTCGCTGGGGTTGTATTCGTTGCCGAAGTAAGCGCTGGTCCACAGATTTGCTACAATCTCAAAGGGGGCTTTGAGCCGCTGGACAGCGCGATTGGCGGCCTCTTTCGCATGTACGCTCTCGTAGCTGTCACTTTCCTGGTCGATGATGGCCATAATTTTGCTCATCACAACGGGAAGGCGTTGGCTCAGGAGATAGGCGAAGAGATTCATCTGGCCTTCAGCGATGCGATTATTGCGCCGCCGATCTAGGGTGGGGGGCGGGGCGGCGCCGAGATCGGCCACATAGGCGCCCACGAGCGAATCCCCGCAGGTTAGGTGATGATCCAAGAACCCCAACGGTTTGTTGTCCGCAAAAGTTGTTAGCCACAGGCTTAGTTTGGCTAGTTCGACGGCCAGTGGATTTTTATCCACCCCATAAATGCAGCGCTCGACCACGACCCGTTGCCAGTAGTTCAGATCGCTTTTGTCTAGGGCTTCCTCCGTTTGGACATACGGATCTGTCGCCAACGTGCGCGCCAGGTAGTCGGTGGCCGCGACTAAGAAGTGACCGCTGCCCATAGCAGGATCTAGAACTTTAAGATTCAGTATACCATTGACAAACGCTTGATTATTGGTATGCCTCACGACTTCGTCTTGTGTCTGCTCACGAACGCGCTCGACGAGGGGGCTTAAGGTCTGTTCTACAATGTATTCAACGATGTATTGCGGTGTGTAGTAGGAACCGGTGGCTTTGCGCTCGCCCTTGTCCGTCTCTAAGTAGATGTCGCCCGGAGCGCGACGCGCCATCACCTGGTTACCTCGCGGCGCTTGGGTGGCCGAAATCCACTGCTCGCCATTGCCATTACGATGGGAGATAGGTACCGCAACCATCGCCTCTGAGGCCTGGCGCGGTTGATACTCCAATAACCCTTCGTAGATGGAGCCGAGATGGCGCACGTCGAGCGTCCGGTAGTCTACAAATTCCATGCCGCCGCTCTCCGATTTGCGTCGACAGAGCAGATCTACCGCGCGGGTGAATGCTTGATCTCCCGCCGATTTTTCCGCCAGGAAGGAATGTTGTCGGGGATCAAAGAGGCCGCCGTTATAGCGCGCGACATTGATCTCGGAGCTTAGGCCTGCGTCATCCCCATTGATGATGTGAAAGAGGACGCTTAGTTGGCCATAATATTTGTTGGTGCGTTTAGGAATGTAAGTTCCTCTGTCGATTTGTTCAGCGATCTCCTGCTTGAATTCTAGGAAACTGAATAGCTCTCGATACCTGAGATTTTCTACGGGCAGCAGGCCGCGACTCTCGCCATAAAGCACGAAGAGCAGGCGATAGAGCAGGTAGAGGCTGTTTTCATACACTGTGTGCAGGTCGTCCGGTTCCAGGCGATTAGGCGTGTAATCGTAGAACCCCTGCATCAACTGCTCGAGCGCCAGGTAGGCATTTTCGCGAAGGTCTTCTTCCAAAGCGATGGCGTACGCGCGGCTGCCGGCCAATACGTCATTGAGGAAAACCCGCCCTTGGGCATCCTCTTGGAAAGCTGCTTGGCGGAAGAACATCGTGAAGTACCGCATCGCGCTGGCGCTATCGCGATCCAAGAGGGCGATCAGATCGACTTCGTAATAGGTATCCAAGCGGTAGCTACTCTTGCGATGTACCAGCCGCCACTGGCGGCCATTGCTGAGAATCCCCCACGTGAGTCCCGTCGCCTTGAGATAGTAGTCGATTTGGTAGCTGGGATTCTGTGCGTCGAATGTGGGGCCGCCCTCGCGGCGTTTCTTACTTAAATGGACATTCCAAGCTTTAACTTCGCCCACAGCGAGCGCGTGTTGGGCGTACTCCTCGGTCTTTTGCGCGTTCACCACCGCTTGACGTTCTGCCTCATGGGGGAAAAAGATATAATCGGGCGTGCGGATGCCGCTGCCCAGGCCGGGGATGCGGGCTTGTTCTTGCCAAACGTGTCCCAACTGCTCAAAAATGGGGCGGAACCAAACCTGCTCTAATTGATGTTCGGAGTAAGCGGCGAGTTGATCGTGCTCGTGTTCGTAGCGCGCGCGCAGCCAGCCTAAAAACGCCTCCGCTTCTGCCAAGCCGGCCGGCCAGCGCTCGTCGCCAGTGAGAATATGATCTAAGTAACGGTCGGCGAGGAGGTATTGGTTGTTATAGGGGGATGGGCCTAAGTCTATGTTCAATTGCATAGACTTCGTTTGGCGCTCCGAAGTCATTGATTTCTCCTATCGCTCTGATCGCTTTTATGGATGGGGAAGCGTAACGTGAAGGTCGTCCCGTGGTTTTTCTCACTCTCAAATGCGATCTCCCCGCCAAAATCCTCGACGATGCCCTTGCTGATCGAGAGGCCCAGCCCCGTCCCCTTGCCCGCCGGCTTGGTGGTGAAGAACGGCGCGAAGATGTTGGATTGTACCTCGTCGGGCATACCCACGCCGTTATCTTCGATGCGCGCGATGACGTGATCGTCTTCCGCGCGTGTGATGATCGTCAGCCGTTTTTGATAGGCGTCTCGCTCGACTTCGCCCGCCTCGATGCGCCG
>CAZCAI010000021.1:22155-24763 GCA_964496595.1 uncultured Anaerolineales bacterium | reverse complement strand
GCCTCGAAGGAGATGGCCGTCAGCGGCTGATTGAGTTCGTGCGCGATCCCGGTCGCTACCTCGCCGATGGCGGCCATCTTGCTGGCCTGGATGACCTTCGCGCGCTCCTGTTCCAGCGCCCGCACCTTCTCCTCGACGCGCTGCTCCAGTTCCTCGGCGTAATTGCAGAGCTGCTCTCGCATCTGATGAATCTCGGTGATATCGGTCCCGATGACGAGCGCGGCGTCGGCGGGATGGCCCGGATCGTGCTCGTTGAAGTTGAGCGGCTGCACGCTGGTGCGATACCAGCGCGGCTCGCCCTGGAGGCGGGTTTGTGTTTCGAGCGCGACGCCCTCGTTCGTTTCCATCACCTGGCGCGCGGTCCCCATCTGCTGGTCGGCGACCTCTTGGGGGAACAAATCCCACATATTGCGACCGATGAAATCCTCCGGCCGGCCGCCTAAATGCTGGGCGCCGATGGAGTTCATAAAGAGAAAATTGCCCGCATAGTTCACGGTGGCGATGGTCGCCTCGGCGCTTTCTACCAACGTGCGATATTTGGCCTCGCTCTCGCGGAGCGCCGCTGCGATGCGGTATTGCTCGGTGACATCGCGCGCGTTGGTCACCACGCCGCCCACGGCGGGGATGTGCAGTTGATTGCTGCCGGTCGCCTCGAGCCAGCGCCACGAACCGTCTTTGTGACGAAAGCGGAAATTGAGGGTGAGCGTCTGGCCCGGTTGCTGTATCACATCGCCTAACGTCGCCTGCGTTTCCGTGATATCGTCGGGATGGACAAAATCGAAGCTATTATGTCCGGTCAATTCGTCGGGGGCGTACCCCAAAATTCGCCGGCAGGAAGGGCTGATGTATTGGATGAGGGCTTTTTCATCCACGATGACGATCAGATCGGAGGAGTTTTGCACCAGCGAGCGGAAGCGTTTCTCGCGGTGCATTAACGCCTGTTTGGCCTGCTCGCGCTCCGTGACATCGCGCACGATGGAGATCATACCGCAGAGCTGTCCTTCGGCGTCGTAGAGCGCGCCGGAGTTGACCTCGCCGATGAAGCGCTCGTCCGTTTGGCGGTGCAAGGTGTAGCGATTCTTGCGTGAGTACTCGCCTGCCAATACCCGTCGCATATTGGCCTGGGCGCGCTCGCGATCCTCTTCCACGACCCACGTCAATATAGGATGGCCCTGCACCTCGGCCACCGATTGCGCCTTTAGGATTGTGAGGACGCTGTCGGAAAAGTGGGTGATGGCGCCCGATAGATCGGTGGCGATGATGGCATCGGGCGAGGCTTTGAGCAGCGTGCGGTATCGCGCCTCGATTCGCTGGCGCTCGGCGATCTCCTGCTGGGCCTGAGTGTAGAGTTGCGCGTTGTGGAAGGCGTGAGCAGCGGCGGCGGCCAGCGGTTCCAACAGCCTCAAGTCTTCGGGGTGGAAACGTTCTGGCTCTGCATCCATCAATTCGATGACGCCGATTACCCGCTGAGGTGTGCGCAGCGGGACGGTGAGCGCGGAGCGCCACATGTGGCCCGTCGCTTCCTCGACGCCGGGGAAATAGCGCTCGTCTTTCTGCACGTCGTCGAGGAGCAAGCTCTTCCCGTGCTCCTGCACCCAGCCCGCGATGCCCTGGCCCTGCGCCAGTCGCCAGCCGCGCACCAACTCGCTGTGCGGGCTGATCAATTCCTGACAGACCAACTCTCCGGTCGCCTCGTCCTGTAGCCAGACGGAGTAGGCGTCCACGCCTAAGAGCTGTTGCACCTCCTGCAACACCGAGATCAGTACTTCATCGATCTTCAAGCTGGAGTTGAAAGCCTGGCTGGCGCGGTTCAGCAGCGCCAACTCTTGATTGCGCCGCTGGAGCTCCGCCGTGCGTTGGGCGACCTTTTGTTCTAGATCGTCGTGGGCCGCGCGTAGCGCGGCCGCTTGCTTCGCTATCGCTTGCTCCATCTCCTTGCGCTCGGTGATGTCGCTGTTGGTGATGGCGATGCCATCGGAGAGCGGCACGACCTGTTGATGATACCAGCGCGAGGAACCATCCTTGGCTTGTAGGTTATATTCCTCATCTAACGGCTCGCCGGTCTCGACGACGCGCACATACTTTTCGATGTAGGGCTGGGCTGCCTCGCATGGAAAGATCTCGCAGATCGTACGTCCTATGATCTCATCCGGGCCGAATTTGGCCTGTGCTGGCATATTGTCATTCACGTAGACAAAGCGGAAATCCACGATTTTCCCTGCCCCTGTTTCCCCCTCTTTCTCCGCCCGGACGCTTTCCAAGATGCTGAAGGCGTTCGGGTTGTTCTCGGCGGCGGCGCGGAAGCGCGCCTCGCTGGATTTTAGGGCCGCTTGAGCGCTGCGTAGTTCCTCGCGCAGTTGGATGCGCGCCTCGGCCCGGCGGAGCGCGGTGTTCAAGGTGACGCGGTCGATGGGCTTGGGGATGAAATCCGAGGCGCCCGCGCGCAGCGCTGCGATGACCATCTCTTTGTCGCCGTGCCCGGTGGTGAGGATCACCTCGGCCTCTGGATTGTGGCGGCGGATTGCTTGCATCGCGTCGAAGCCATCCATCTCCGGCATGCGCATATCCAAGGTCACGATGTCGGGTTGCTCTTCGTGATAGATTTCCA
>CAZCAI010000021.1:0-22055 GCA_964496595.1 uncultured Anaerolineales bacterium | reverse complement strand
GAATTAAGAATTGCGAATTGCGTGTCACGTCCTGATATATATTTACAGTAGAATATACACAGTTCATATCAGGAGGTGAGAAATGACGGAGAAGAAGGTTTATAAACGGTATAGTGAAAGCTTCAAGCGACAAGTGGTCGCCGAGTACGAAGATGGGGCTATGGCCTCTGAGCTGTGTCGCAAGTATGGCATCGGCAACCCAAATACGGTCACAACTTGGGTCAAGAAGTATGGGCGCGAAGGGCTGCGCCACAAAGTTGTGTATATTCAGACGCCAGAAGAAGCGGACCAACTGCGTCAACTGGAGCACGAGCGAGATGTGTTACGGCAAGCCATAGCCGATCTCACGGTGAAAAATCTCCTCTTGGAAGGTCAATTGCAGGTCTACCAAGAGACCTATGGCGAGGCCGCGCTCAAAAAAAACGCGCCCGGATCATCGAGTCCGCCCACGTCGCCGGCGAGGGAAGCGTGACCATCACGGCCCTGTGCGCCGCCATCGGGATCACGCGCCAAGCCTACTATCAGGAACGGCAGCGCCGGGCGTGGGAAACAGCGCGCGACGCGCGCGTCCTCAGCTTGGTGCGGATGATCCGGCAACGCCATCCCAAGATGGGGACCCGCAAGTTGCTGGTGCTGTTGCGCCCGCTCTTAAAGCAAGAGGAATTGCGTGTTGGTCGGGATCATCTCTTTGATCTCTTGCGCGCGGCCGACTTACTGGTGCAGCGGGAGCGTCAAACCCGGCGCACGACCTGGGCCGGCACGCTGCGGATGCCCAATCGCGTGGCGGGCTTGACCATCACGCACATCAATCAGGTCTGGGTCACCGACATCACCTACATCCAGCTCCAGAATGGCCACTTTGTGTATCTGTTTGTGGTGATGGATTTGTTCAGCCGGGCCATTCTGGGGGCAGTGCTGGCCCCCTCGCTGGAAGCTAAATCGGCGCTACAAGCGATCCAGCAAGCCGCAGAGCACGCCAGCGCCCCACTGCGAGGCCTGATCCACCACAGCGATCACGGCGTACAGTACACTTGCCAGAAGTATCAGGACTGGCTCGCCGCACGCGGCATCCTGGCCAGTATGGGCGAAGTCGGGAATTCGTACGACAACGCTTATGCCGAGCGCGTCATCGGGATTCTCAAGTATGAGTATGGACTTGAGTTACCGGTTGTGGACGAGGCCCAAGCTCGCCGCCTGGCTGCCAAGGGCGTTTATCTGTACAATCACGAACGCCCCCACCAATCGCTGGCCTATACTTTCCCGATGGACGTCTACTCGGGCCAGGCAGCGGCTCCGACTTTTACTGTGTATCAGTATCAGCCCGAAATCAGTTCAGACAGCCAGTAAGCTGTTTTCTTATTAGAAAAGTAAGAATTTAGTTTGTTAAGATGCGAGAAATTGATGTCAATAGCACAGATGTTCTGTAAACGTATTTTAGGACTTGGCAAGGGATATTTTTATGATTCTTCATTATAAATTAGTAATTCGCAATTCATCATTCCCAATTCATCATTCGCAATTCATCATTCGCAATTCGATTTTTTTTCTCACGCAAGGGCGGGGAATTGGAGGGTAAAGGTTGTGCCTTGATGCTCTTCGCTTTTGAACGTGATTTCCCCGTTGAAATCCTTCACGATCCCGTAACTGATGGAGAGGCCCAGGCCCGTGCCCTCGCCGACTGGCTTGGTGGTGAAGAAAGGTGTGAAGATGTGCTCGTGTTTTTCTGAGGGGATGCCAATGCCATTGTCGGTGACTTCGGCGACGACGGTGTCGCCGTTCCGGTAGGTGGTGATGCGAAGTTCCTTGTGAAAATCCTCCGGTGCGATTTTCACGAGGCCCTCGCTTATCCGGATCCCCATCTCGGTCAGCGCGTACTCTGCGTTGCTGATCAGATTGAGAAAGACCTGCTCCAGGCGGTTAGGCTTGCCCAACATCAAGAGCGGTTCGGAATGAAGATCCAAGGCGACCTCGACGTTGTGTAATTTTAGGCGCTCGCCGACCAGGATAAAGCTATCTTGAATGATCTTATTCAAATCGAGTGTACTGGCGCCCTGGGGCGAGGTGCGGGCGAAGGCGCGCAGGTGGTTGATGATGCGGCGGCTGCGTTCGATGTCGCTCTCTAGATCTTCTCCAATTTGATGGAGTTCGTCGAGATCAAGAGGGTGCTGGCCCTCGCGGGCGTTGTCGCTCAGCATCTTGATATAATCGGCGTCGAAGAGCATCGCCGTCAACGGCTGGTTTAGCTCGTGAGCGATGCCGGTAGCCATCTCGCCCAACGCCGCCAACTTTGCAGTCTGGATGACCTTGGCGCGCTCAAACTCCAACTCCTGCACCTTCTCATCCACCAACTGCTCCAGGTGATGCGTGTAGTCGTGGAGCTGTGCTTCCATCGCCTTGCGTTCGGTGACATCTTCGGCGACCTTGACATAGTGCGTGATGATGCCGTTTTCGTTGCGAATCGGAGAGATGGAGGCGGCTTCCCAGTATGTCGTGCCGTCTTTGCGACGATTGCAAAATTCGCCGCGCCACTCTTCCCCCTCGCTGATCGTATCCCATAATTCCTCATAGAGTTCCGGCGGATGATGGCCGGATTTGAGGATGCGCGGGTTTTGGCCGCTGGCCTCCGCGTTGCTGTAGCGGGTCAGTTGGGTGAAGCGCGGATTGACATATTCGATGTTCCCCGCGACGTCGGTGATGACGACGCTGCTGGGGCTTTGCTCGAGGGCGCGGGAGAGCTTGCGCAGTTGCGCGTTCATCTGCTTGCGCTCGCCGACATCCCGGAAGCTGGCGACCGCGCCGTAGATTTTCCCGGCGTGATCGCGCAAGGGTACGGCGCTCACGGAGAGCCACTTTTCCTTGCCGTTCACGCCGATAATCCCCATCTCTTGTTGTGTCTTCTCTTCTCCCTCCCGCAGCGCAATCATCAAAGGCGATTGGTTTGGAGGATAGGTCGCGCCTTCGTTATCCACATATTGCCAGGGATGCGCAAACTTGTAGTATCCGGTCGCCGCGTCCCGCTTCAGATCTAAGATCTCCTCCGCGCTGCGGTTGGCGTAGGTGATGTTGTTGGACTCGTCCACGCGGATGATGCCATCGACCATCGTTTGCAACATCGTATCTAAGCGCTGCTCGGCCTCGCGAAGCGCTCGCTCCGCCGCTTTGCGCTGGCTGATGTCTCTGGCGATGGTTGAAGCGCCGATGATCCCCCCCTCGGCGTTGCGAATGGGCGAGACGGAGAGGGCCACCGGGATGATTTGGCCGTTGCGGCGCACGCGCGCGGTCTCTAAATTGCGCACGCGCTGCCCTTGCCGGATCTTGGTCAGGATGGTCGTAACCTCTTCCTCGTAATTGGGGGGCGAGATGATATCGACGTGCTGGCCGATGACCTCCTCGGCGGTGTAGCCGTAGATCTGCTCGGCGCCGGTGTTCCAACTGGTGATGACGCCGTTCAAGGTCTTGCCGATGATCGCGTCGCTGGAAGATTCGACGATGGCCGCCATCCGCGCGCGCATCTCTTCTGCCTGTGTGCGCTGGGTGATGTCGGTGATCAAAGTGGCGAACTTGCCGCGCGCCGGGCAGTAGGCCGATATCTCGACGTGACGCTCCGATGTCCCCGTGTGGAGCGTATCCTCAAAGCGGTAGTATTCGCCAAAGAGCGCCACCTTGCCAAACTTCTGAATCCACGTCTCTTTGACCTCCGGCCATACCTCGCGCACGCGCTGGCCGATGATCTCCGCGCGCTTGAGGCCCGTGATGGACTCGTAGGACGGGTTGACCTCGAGAAAGCGGTAGTCGATGGGCCGCTCGTCCTCGTCGCAAATAATCTCGTGGAGAGCGAAGCCATCCTGTAAGCTGTCGAAGAGAAGCCGGTAGCGTTGTTCGCTGGCGCGCAGGGCCATCTTCGCCCGCTGGCGTTGGATCGCCAGCGCATAGAGGGAGGCCAGACGCGCGACTAAATTGAGATCGCGCTGGGTGTAGGAGCGGGGGGCATTGGCCAGCGCGATTTGCCCGACCAACTCATCGCCCAACATCGCCGGGGAGGAGAGAAAGCGCGTGATGGGGATGTGCCCGGCGGGGGCGCCGGTCGCGCGTTCATCCTGCGTCAAGTCATTGACGAGGATAGACTTGCGATGCTCCAGCACCCATCCCCAGAGGCCGCCGAACTTCTTGAAGACGATGCTCTTATCCGGCGCCTGGCACTCGTCCCACACATCGCGCGTCATCGTCGGGCAGATCAAGTACCCTGTTTGTTGATGGATGTAGCCGACGTAGCCGAAGCGACTTTGCGTGAGATTCTTAGCTTCTTTCAACACCATATACGAGATTTCCTCAAATGAGGATTGCGAGATCATCGCCTTCGATAGCTTCGCTATGGTTGCATTGACCTTGGACTCCCAGGCCAGGGCTTCCTCGGCGCGTTTGCGGGCCGAGACATCGCGCAGGGAGGCCAGGTAGGCGGATTGGTGTTCCCATTCGGTGGTGACCACGCGCATCTCAACGATGGCCTGTGTTCTATCGGGGCGCAGGAGATCTAACTCGGCTGTCTCGCCGGCGATCACCGGGAAGCCAAAAATCTTGCCCGTCAACTCCTCGACCGAGCGTCCGAAGAGCGCCTCGGCGGCTGGGTTGACGAATCGAACATAACCTTCGTGATCGACGATCACAATCCCATCGGCGTTATTCTCGATGATATTCTTGAAGCGTTGCTGCGTCGCTTCCACCTCCCGCCGGCATTGCGCCAACTCGGATTGTGATTTGTTGAGGTTGATAGTCATAATGGAATCTCCAGTTGTATAAGAATTAAGAAAGAATTTAGAATTAAGAATTTAGAATTTAGAATTAAGAATTTAGAATTTAGAAGAGGGAATATATCTTCTATTCATCATTCTTAATTCATCATTCGCAATTCATCATTCTTAATTCATCATTCTTAATTCATCATTCTTAATTCATCATTCGCAATTCCCCATTCTTAATTCATCATTCGCAATTCCCCATTCTTAATTCCCCATTCGCAATTCTACTCATTTGGCGATTCTTGGAATAACCCGCTGAGCCGGGTGATCTCGTCGGGCGTGACTTGGGTCGGCTGGCCGGCTAAGATACCCGCGACGTTGCGGAAGGGCTTGCCGATGTGCATCCCCTCGCCGTCGATGTTGAAAGAGCGGATGTCCTTATCGTGCTGGGAGCCGCGCATCTTGAGCACCGTCAGGCCGCGCTGCATCTCGCCGTACATTTCGACGTAGCGCAGCAGGATGATCGAGTCGGTCAGGGTGGAGATGTGTGCTTCCGTCACTGAGGTGCCGCCGACTAAGGTGGGGGTCGTGTTCGTGAACAGTCCCATCACCTCGCTGTGCTTGATGAAGGAGGTCAGGCTGATGACAAACTCGCGGAAGCCCCGGATCGTCGCCACCCGCTCCAGCGCCGAGAGACTGTCGACGGCGACGCGATTGGGCTTGAACTCTCGGATGATCTTTTTCATCTCCAGCAGTCGATCCTCCAGGCCGCTGACCTCTGGATACTCGCAGACGACCTTGAGCTTGCCCTCTTCCTCCCACTTCTTGAAATCGACGCCCCAGCCTTGGGCATTGCGGAAGAGCTGCTCGCGGCTCTCCTCGAAGGCGAAGAGGAGGCTGCGCTCGCCGTTCTTGGCCCCGCCCGCGATGAACTCTGTGACCAACAGGGTCTTGCCGGTGCCGGTGGCGCCGGAAACTAAGATGACCGAATCGCGGTAGAAGCCGCCGCCGCACATCTTATCCAACACCTCGTTCCCGGAGGTGACGCGGACGTTGGACGACTTCTGCTTCAACTCGATGGCGGACAGCGGCACGACGATGAAGCCGTCTTCCGGCAGAATCGTGAAGGGATACTCGCCCTTCTGGTGATCGGTGCCTCGGAACTTGAGGATCTCGACCGTCCGGCGGCGCTTCTCATTGTCCATCACATTTCGCAGGATGATGACATTATCGGCCACGAACTCCTCGATGCCGTAGCGCGTGATATTGCCATATTCGCGATTGCGCTCCGCCGTCATCACGGAGGTCACGTCCATCTCTTTGAGCGCGGCCGAGATGCGCAGCAGTTCCATTCGGATCTTCGCGTCATCGTTGAAGCGGCTGAAGATCGCCCCCAACGAATCCATCGCCACGCGCTTGGCGCCGGTGCGTTGGACTGCGTGCTCGAGCCGGGCGAGCAGGGCGCCCAAATCGTACGCGCCCACGACGACCGTCTCTGCCTGTGTCTCCGGCGAAGCGTCCACGAAGGTCCATTTGTCCTCGGCTTCCCACGTCTCAATATCCCAGTTCAGGGAAGCGACATTTCTGCGGATGTCTTGAGGGGTCTCTTCAAAGGTGACAAAGACGCCCGCTTCCCCCACTTTGCGGATCCCTTCGGCCAGGAATTGGCTGGCGAAGACCGTCTTCCCGCTCCCCGCCGTGCCGGTGACTAACGTCGTGCGCCCTTTGGGAAGGCCGCCCTTGGCGACCAGATCAAATCCTCTCATACCCGTTTTCAGCTTTGCCATTTGGATGATTTTCTTACTCATATTCGGCGCCTCCATTTTCTTCTCCCTCTGACTCGGTCTCATTTGGCTTGTGGCGGCTAGATACATGTACGTGTTTGGGCTGTAACCCTAATCCAATCAAAACTTTCTTTGATTCGGAGAGATCCCCAATGACGCGCCGCACCGGGGGCGGCTGGGCCTTGACCAGCGTCGGCGTTGCTAAAATCTTATCCTGATCGGCTATCTGTGGTTGTTCCAGGATGTCGATGATGGACAGGTGATAATCCCCATCCAATTGGTGGCGGCAGATGTATTGGATGTTGGCGATTGCGTTCTGAGATCTTAAAGTCTGGCCGACTATGTACAACTTGAAATGGTATTTTGCCATTGCTATTCCTCTCCACGAGTCGGAAGACTCATTGGTCTCTGAATTCGCGGCGCTTTCGTAAATTTGTAGCATGCTCACCCCCTGGTTGGTCGGCGGTTAGCGACGATCGATCCCGTGATGGCTGATCTACCGAGCAACGCATCTGATAGTAACTGACTAAATATCCCATCAATTCCAAGGCAAGCAGGCGCCCCTCTTCCGTATAGGCCTTGACTTTCCAATCCTTGGCGTCGGTACGCTTGCCGTTCTTATTCTGGCTCGCCCGGACAAGACTTTGAGTATGTAAATCTACAACATCTCGCGGGCCGGCGTGTAAATTCCCCAACTGCTCGGCCAGCGAGCGAAGTCCGGTCGAGATCGGATGGTTGACTTTGTAGATCCGTTGTTCGATGGCTAATCCCAGCAACTCAATATAGTGCGCGATGAATTGTTGAAAAATATCCGGGAAGTTTTCTCTGAGCGATTTGACGCCGAACATCCGCGCGGTCACGCTTGCCGACGAGACCATCGAGGCGTTCAAAATCTGGACTTCCTGTTTGAGTTGTTCGATACGTTGCTGGGTCTCCTGAACTTGCTCGGTGATATCGTTGATGGTAAAGACCACCCCGTTGAGTTCGCCCTCTTGATCGACGAGCGGCGCCCCGTTGATCGTCAGGATGATGCGCTTGCCGGCGGGTAATTCGATGGCGTGGCGCATGTCGTAGATGGGGCGTTGCTCTTGCAAGATGCGACGAAATGGGAACTCCTCATCTTGTAACGGGTTGCCTTCTAAATCGGTGCTGCGCCATGCCGGGGCATTGTACGTTCGGCTGGTGATATCCTCTTTGGTAAGCTGGAAGAGTTTTTGAGCCTGGCTGTTGGCGAAGACAATCCCGCCCTGGAGATTAACCAACGTGATAGCCGAGGGACTGGTTTCCATCATCTTATCTAAGATGTCGCGCTCGCGCCGCAGGGCCTCTTCCGCCTCTTTGCGCTCGGTGATGTCCAACGTATATTCGATCACTTGCCGCACCTCGCCGGCCTCATCGAAGATGGGGTAGCTGTGAACCTCGATGTGGCGTGGTTGATGCTCGCGATCGTAATGAATATGTTCCATCGTGGCCGGTTGGCGGGTGTGCTGGACTTCTCGCAGCGGGCATGGGTGTTGGGACGTGTTGCACGGCGCGTCGCTACCGTGGGTCAACTCGTGACACGTGATCTCATCCCCCCGTTGCCTATCCCGGTATCCCGATGCCGAGTTCGCGATCTCAACGGTGTAATCCGCGACATTGATCACATAGAAGGGGTGGGGGAGCGATTCGATAGTATTCTCCAGCAGATCTCGCTCCTGCCGCAGCGCCTCTTCCGCCGCCTTGCGCGCGGTGATATCTTGGACGATGCCGATCATCCGCTCCGGCGCGTCCGTCTCATCATATAGAACGTCGCCGATCTCCACGACCCAGCGCGTCGCGCCGCCGGGCAGCACGATCCGATGCTCGATCTCATAATCGGTATTCTGTTCTAAACTCGTCGTGATGGCCGCCATCACGTGCTCGCGATCTTCCGCATGGACGCGCGACACGAACGCTTCAAAGGTGCCGGGGAAATCATCGCGCTCATACCCAAAGATATCCTCGACCGTCTCCGACCAGATCAGCTTGCCGGTGTCAATGATCCAATCCCAACTGCCGATGTTAGCCGCGCGTTGCGCTAAGGCGTACAACTCCTCGCGGCGTTTGAGCGCGGCCTCGGCGGCGATGCGCTGGGTGATATCCAAGCCCGTGCCGACGACGTGCGTGACCTCGCCCGCCTCATCTAAAATCGCGGTGTTCGACCAGGCGATGCGGCGGCGCTCGCCTGCCTTGGTGAGCCAATCATTCTCATACTCGTTCGGAAAGTCCCGCGCCTTCAGGGATTCGAAAATCTCACGGACGCCTGGCGCCTGCTCCTCCGGGATTAGAAAATCCCAGAAGATGCGCCCCTGGACCTCCACCGCAGTGTAGCCGGTGATCTTCTCACAGCCGTGATTGAAACGCTCGATGCGCCCCTCGGTATCCAGCACAATAATCAGGGCGTTGGAGGTCTCGATGATGGCTTTAGCAAGTCTATTCTCGATCTCAAATGGGTGTTCTTCCACGCCATCTCCTTGTATGTCAAATCAATAATGAGGAATTAAGGATTAAGGTTGAGAAGATTGAACAAGGGGGAGAATACGGGCTATATTGTTCCATCCTCCATCCTCCATCCTCCATCCTCCATTCATCATTCCTTAATTCCCCGCCAAAGGGAGCGTGATATCGACCGCGATGCCCTCGCCGTGGGCGCGATTGTAGGCCTGGCATGTGCCGCCGCTGCTCCACACCAGCGAGGCGACGACGGCCAACCCCAATCCCATCCCCGGCGTCTCCCCGGTGAAGTGCGGTTCCGCCTGATAGTATGGCTGCCACATCTGCGTAATCTTCTCCGGCGGGAGTGTGATGCCATCATCACTGATGCGGAGGCGAATCCCCGCCGGCGTCGTCGCCCGCCCAACGCCGATTTCAATATGCGGCTCGCCCTGGGGGTGGAATTTCTTCGCGTTCTCGCATAGCTCGAAGAGGATCAACTCGACCGCGCGGGTCGAGAGCGCCAGCGCAGATGACGCTCCATCCGATATCTCCCAGGCAATCTCGATGTCAGCGAGGCGTAAATCTGTCTTGATCCGCTCGATGATCTCCGGCAACGCCGTCAGTGTGCAATGGTCGCCGCTGTCAAGCGGTCGATCCAGGGCGTCCATATAATGGAAGATGTCCATTATTTTCGCCTGGAGGCGCTGCGCGCCGTGATAAGCATCCGTCACATCCCGGCGGATTTCATCGCGTGAGAGCGCGTCGAAGTCGGCGTTGAGCAACTCCAAAAAGCCGGTGAGATGGCCCAGAGAGGTGCGGAGCTTGTAGTTGATCAGCGCCTCGAAGGACCACATCTGGTTGCGGGTGACAATCGTCGCGGTCACATCGCGCAGGCGGACTAAGTAACTCTCCTCTCCCTGGGACATCATCGAGATGACATCTACCTGGAGCCAGAGATGCTCGCGGGTGGGCGTCTCCGGCTGGACCAAATAGCGCGGCGCGGGCGCGTCGGCGGACGGCGGCTCGGGCCACGAGATCCAAGCGGCATAAGGTTTGCGCAGATAGAGTTGATCGACCAATGTCAGAAAATCGGGCGCGGTTTCCCCTGGCTTCGGCTCCGGGGGCCTCCCCAAGTAAAGGCGGGCTTGCGGGTTAGCGTAACGCACGCGCCCCGCCTTATTTAGGATCACATAGCCTTCGATGGCTAACTCCACCACCCATTTGAACTTCGCCTGCTCGGCCTTGAGCGCCATCTCGGCCGCTTTGCGCTCGGTGATGTTGGTGAGGACGACCAATGTCCCCTTGTAACTGCGATCTGGCTCCCGCAACGGCGCCGCCGAGGCCAGGACGTGCAGCGCGCGTCCCGCGTGTTGTTGGTGCTGAAGTTGCGTCTCGTATTGGATGCGCTCGCCCGCGCGGACGCGCTTGGTGTGCGCCTCGAATTGCGCGAACGCTTCCGGTGAGGTGAGATCGGCTAAATTCTCGCCCAAGAGCGCCAGCGGCGCGGCTCCGATCATCTCGGCGAATGCTTGATTGACGAAGGTCAACTCCCCGCCTGGCGCAACAACGATGACCCCCACAAAGGCGGATTCGGTGATGGCGCGATAATGCTCCTCGCTGGCGCGGAGCGCTTCCTGCGCGGTAGTCAAATCCGCTTTGAGCCGCAAACGCGATTCGGCGCGCTGGAGGGCCGTCCGCAGCACATCCGGCCGGGCGGGCTTGGGAATGAAATCGGAGGCGCCGGCGCGCAAGGCCTCGATGGCCATCTCCATATCGCCATGCCCGGTGATAAGGAGCACCTCGGCATCTGGGTTGAGCTTACGGATGGCCTGGAGTACGTCGAAGCCGTCGAGGCCTGGCATGCGCACATCAACGAGCGCGATCGCGGGCTGCTCATGGCGGTAAACCTGGAGTGCTTCGTCGCCATCTGGCGCCGTCAGTACCTCATATCCCGTCGCCCTCAAATTTCTGGTGAAGGTTTGAAGGATACGGGGATCGTCATCGACGACCAGGATGGTCTGCTTCATTTAATTGTCTCCTTTATGCCTGACTCCTGACTCCTGATGCGCTGAAGTCAAATTCCCCAAGTTGATCCCGCCGTGTGGTAACCATATCTTATATCATACTATATCATAACATAAATTAAACAGTATAAGTATTAGTTCTTTGTAGCAACCTGGTGGCAGTTTTATAAAGATGTTGGGACTTTCTAATTTCGGGCGAATTCCTGAAGAGCCAGGTAGCTAAGTGCGGAATACGCTCGATGTGATAAATGACATAGAACTCTTTGCATCTTAGTGTTGACAATCCTTTTCGTGAGACCTATAATGTAAAGAGAATTAGTTTTCCCTCTTGCTTAATTAATAACCCCGGCATGCTTCGCTATGGCCGAGATAAACCCATTTTTCTCATCACCTAATGAGCTATATGAATTGAACTTTCAGCAGACGTTGTTAGGTACCAGCGGAAGCAACATTAAATCCCACAATATGCGCGTGATTCTCTTAGCTCTTTTGCGCTATAAGACGGTCTCGCGGGTGCGTCTTGCGCGCTTGACGGGCCTTTCGACGACGACAATCACCAATCTGGTGACGGAGTTGATGGCGCGAGGATTGATCACCGAGCGCGGCATTCGCCACCAGGGAAGTGTGGGGCGTCCCCGCACCGCGCTCGCGCTGACGCCAGATGCGCGCTACGCGGTCGGCGTGCACATCGGCGTGGGGAGCGTGCGGGTCACGCTGACAAATCTCCTCGCGCGCCCGTTGGACATGCTAAGACTGGAACATCCCCTGGAGTGCTCCGCGCAAGAGGTGTTGACCGAAACGGGGCGATTGGTTCACGAGATCATTGCAGCCAACGCCGTCCCCCCGATGGACGTGGTAGGGATGGGCATCGGTGCGTCGGGGTTGGTGGATGTCAAGACGGGCGTCAATGTGCTGGCCCCCAACTTGGGATGGCGCAATATCCCCTTGCGTCCATGGTTCGGCGAGCGGTTAGATCTTCCTGTCCATGTGGATAATAACGTGCGGGCGATGGCGTTGGCCGAGGCGATGTTCGGGCCGGAGCCGCGCAGCAACGTGTTGGCCTTCGTCTACGCGCGGATCGGGGTGGGGGCCGGGTTCGTGCTGGGCGATCAACTGTATAGCGGCAGCGGCGCGGGCGCCGGCGAGATCGGCCACATGACGATTATGGCGGAGGATGAATGTGCGCTCCGATGCCGCTGTGGCAATCAAGGATGCCTGGAGACCCTTTTCTCTGAGCCGGTGATCATCCGCGCGGCTCAAGCGTTGGCGGAAGCGGCGCCGAAGGGAATCCTGGCTCAGTCATTGGCCTCTGGGGATGGTTCTGCGTTGGATCGCATCTTTGCGGCGGCGGAGCAGGGCGATGAGGCGACGCAAGCAATGTTAGCAGAGCGCGCGTCGTATATGGGCGTCGCGCTGGCGAACCTGGTCAACATCCTCAACCCCGACCGGATTGTGCTGGGCGGCATGTTTGTGCAGGGCCGAAAGTGGCTCCTGCCCGCCACAGAGGCGACGATGCGCTGCCGGGCGTTCGCCAACCTGGGCGAGCGCGTGCAGATTGAGATAACCTCCTTTGGCCGCGACGTCGGGCCGATTGGCGCGGCTTCGTTGGCGTTAAATCAGTTTTTCTATCAGCAAAACTAAACTATGATGAATGATCATAAGGATGTGATACGATTATGACAGAAACTAAATTGACGATTGGTGTGGTGGCCTTGGCTCGGACCACCTTCGATGTGGCGCTGGCGGAGGAGAAGACGGCTGATATGCGCGCGGTGTTGCAGACAGAGGAGAGCTTCTCCCTGGTCGGGCCGCGCGAGTTGGTGACCTCGTTAGATGAGGCGCAGGCGGCGGCGCAATCGTTGGCGACGGCGCCGTTGGATTTGTTGCTGGTCTTCCAATCGACCTTCGCCGATAGCACGATGGTGATGGCGCTGGCCGAGACCATCGACGCCCCTCTGGTGATGTGGGCCGTGCCGGAAGCGCCCAATGGCGCTCGCCTGCGATTGAACTCGTTCTGCGGCATCAACCTGGGCGGGCACGCGCTGAAGCGCGCGGGCCTGCCCTTCGATTACATCTATGCGCCGGCGGATGATCCGGTTGCGCTGGAGAAGATTCTGATGTGGGCCAAGGCGGGCCGCGCCAGGCGGTTGCTGGCGCAGGCGCGCATCGGGCGGGTAGGCGAAAATCCCGAAGGCTTCGACTCCTGCCTATTGGACGCGGCTGCGTTGAAGTCGCGCTTTGGCGCGGAGATTGTGCAGATGGATCTTCTCACCGTCTTCGAGGGCGCGAGAACGGTCTCCGAGGCTGAGGTGGATGAGGCGCTGGCGGCGTTGGGCGATCAGATCGAGATCGACGCGGCCTTGGATGAGGTCGCGCTGCGCAAATCGCTGGGCGTCTACGTGACGCTGCGACGCCTGGCGACGGAGCAGGACCTGGATGCGATGGCCGTCCGCTGCTGGCCGGAGTTCTTCACCGAGCTGGGCTGCGCGGCCTGCGGCGCGATGTCGATGCTCACCAACGAGTTGACGCCGTGCAGTTGTGAGGCCGATGTCAATGGCGCGCTCAGCCAAATTCTGCTACAATGGGTAAGTGATGCGCCTGTCTTCGGCGCCGATATGGTGGCCTTCGATGTGGAGGAGGACACCGCCGTGGTCTGGCACTGTGGCAAAGCGCCGCTCTCGATGGCGGACCCGGAATTTCAACCTCGCGCGACGATCCATTCCAACCGCAAGCTGCCGCTGCTGATGGAATTCCCGCTCAAACCGGGGCGGGTGACCATCGCGCGTCTCAGCGAGGCGCCGGGAACGGGCCGCTATCAACTGGTGGTGGGGGGCGGCGAGATGCTCCGCGCTCCGTTGAGCTTCTCCGGCACCTCCGGCGTCCTGCGCTTTGACAGCGGCGCCGAAGCGGCCCTGGATACCATCATGAGCGAGGGGCTGGAGCATCACATCGAATTGAGCTATGGCGATCACGTGTCGGCGTTGCTGGCCCTGGCGGAATTATTGAACCTGCCGGTGTTGCGGCTTTAGGCGCGACGCTAACGCGAAAGGAGGTGGCACGATTTTAAATTAAGCACGATGGTATCGAGTCGTTGTCGGAAAATTCAACCATTTAAACTTGCTTTTTTTGAGGAGGACTAAACTATGGAGGAGAAGAAGACGTCACTTACGTTGACGCGACGTCAGTTTTTGATTCTTACCGGGCAGGGCGCGGCGGCGCTGGCTGTACTTTCGGCCTGTGGCGGCGGCGCGGAAGAGGCCCCCAGCGGCGAGGGCGATGCGCCGGTAGAAGAGGCGCTCACGTTGGAGTTCCTGGCATGGGGCGATAACGCCGACATCCCCGCCTGGGAAGAATTCAAGGCCACATACGAGGAGATGAAACCCAACGTCACCATCAAAGTGACCACGGTCTCCGATCCCGGCAACAACTTCTACCCCAAACTTCAAACCATGGTCGCCGGCGGCACCCCGCCCGATGTTTCCTCGTTCCAGGGCTGGGAGTGGCAGACGTACGCCGACAAGGGCCTATTGGCCCCCATCGATGACTACATCGCGCGCGATAACTTTACCGATCCCTATCCGGAAGGCGTGACATCCATTGAGCAGAGCACCGTTCGCGATGGCCAGACCTATCTCGTCCCCCTGCAGATCGGGACGATGGTGATGTTCTACGCCAAGAAACCCTTCGATGATGCCGGCATGGACTACCCCACCGATAACTGGACGATGGATGAGTTCTTGGAGATGGCGAAGCAGTTGACGGACACCAGCGGCGCCAATAAGATGTTCGGCTTGCAGGCCAACGGCAATTGGTTCCGTGATGTCGCCTACACCCGGGGCACCGGCAAGCAGGAATTCGATAAGCTGATTGACCCCACGAAGGCTCAATTCACTCAACCCGAAATCGTGGATATGCTTCAGTTGGTGGCTTATGACGTCTACCACACCCTCAAGATCTCCCCGACGCCCGCCGACTTGGAAGGCGGCGCCAACACCATCGAGACCGGCAACTCCGCTATGAAATACGAAGGCCCCTGGTATTTCCCCATGCTCGATAGCCCAGAACTTCGTGAAGATGGCAAGGCCGTGGATTTCGACGTCGTTTTGATGCCCGAAGCCGCCGATCCTGATCGTCCGCATCGTGGTTGGGCCGAGGGCGTTGTGATTATGGAAGGCGACCAGAAGGACGCGGCGTGGGGCTTCGTCAGCTACATCGCCGGCGAAGAGGGCGACAAGCGTTATTCCGAGATCACGGGCCGGATTCCCAACAGCATGAAGCTCTTGGAGAGCTACTGGCTCCCGATGATCAAGGAACGCTTCGGCGTTGACAATGGTCAAGCCTTTGTTGAGGCGATTAAGCGCTCTGAGGTTGACGTCATCGGCGGCGTGCCTCGTAGTAAGATGTGGAGCGAGGTCGTCAAGCCCTACGGCTACGATCCAATGATGAACGGCAGCCAAACGGCAGAAGAGGCGCTCCCCAAGGTGGATGAGGAACTGCAAAAGTTAATTGACGATTATTGGGCTTCCCAGTAATCGCACTTGAGACCTCGGAGGTCACTGCGACCTCCGAGGTCCTTCATTGCCCGCAAGGCAAGCAAGGAGGGGTATCGTGTTTGTCAAAACCGAAATAAAGAAGAAGCGTAGATTCTCCGCGCCCGGAGGCTCTTTGAAGTTCTGGGAGTGGTTTAATGGGTATCTCTTTGCCTCGCCCTTTATCATCGGATTCATCGCGTTTGTCGCCTATCCGATGCTTTACTCAGTGTGGTTGTCCTTTCATAAATGGGATCTGCTCTCCCCGCCGCGTTTTGTCGGATTCGCGAACTTCGTGCGAATGTTTCAGGATGCGCACTCGCTCAAGAGTTTATACAATAGCGCCTACTACACCATCTTCGCCGTGCCTATCCAGTTAATCATATCTTTTTCTTTGGCGATGGCGTTGCGAGCTAAGATCAAATTCCGCGACGTGTATCGCGCGGGCTTTTATATGCCCATCATCGTCCCGTTGGTAGCCAGCGCCGTTGTTTGGCAGCGGGTCTTTCACCCGGAGTTTGGCATCCTCAATGAGATATTGGGGTGGGTCGGCATCGCGCCCAGGCAATGGCTGTTTGATCCCGAACTGGCGAAACCGGCGTTCATCTTTATGTCCTTCTGGATGATCGGGCGGCAGATGGTGATTTTCATCGCCGGCCTGGGGAATATCTCGCCCTCGTTGTTGGAGGCTTCGAGCATTGATGGCGCCGGCCCGTTGCAACGCCTGCGCTACATCGTGATCCCGCTGATGACGCCGTTGATCTTCTATAACATGGTGATGGCGATTATCAACTCCTTCCAGACCTTTATCCCCTCGATGATTATCACCCAGGGAGGGCCGGAGAACGCGACGCTCTTCGTCGTGTTGAACATCTACCGCCAGGGCTTCAATTACTTCAACATGGGGTACGCCTCGGCGCTGGCCTGGGAGGCTTTTGTGATCATTATCGGGTTCACGATTGCGCAATTTTACATCTCCAATCGCTGGGTTTACTACGAGGAATAGGAGAGCGAGATGACTACAACACAACAAGAGTCTAAGATTGAGCGTATCCGCCGTGATATTCGATTCTGGCTCTACGAGAACCGCAAAACCACCTCCAAGGTAGGGCTGGTGCTTCTCCAGATTTTGATGACGGCAGTGCTCGTCAGTTTTCTTATCCCTACGATTTGGATGGTCGCCTCCTCGCTGAAGGCCTCGACGGAGATCTTCGCCCATCCCATCGTTTGGCTGCCCAGAGACCCACAATGGAAGAACTACACGCGTGCCTTTCAGGAAATTCCGATGGCGCGGTTCGCGTGGAACAGCTTTGTTGTGGTGATCTTGGCCGTCTTGGGGACCATCCTCTCATCTGGATTGGTCGGGTATAGCTTCGCACGTTTACGTTGGCCGGGCCGGGATTTCTTCTTCTCCCTGGTCGTCGGCACCCTGATGCTGCCGGAGGTCATTATGCTCGTCCCGCGCTTCGTCATCTTTCGCAACTTAGGCTGGATCGACTCCTTTTTGCCCCTCATCGTGCCCTACTGGCTGGGCGGATCGCCCTTCTACATCTTCTTGATGCGCCAGTTTATGCGTGGCTTGCCCAAGGATCTCGACGACGCGGCGTTGATCGACGGCGCCAACCACTTCCATATTTTCTTCCGCATCATCCTGCCCCTCTCCAAGCCCGTGCTTGCCACGGTCGCCGTCTTCTCCCTGTTGCAGCACTACAACTCGTTCCTCGAGCCGTTGATCTACGTCAACAGCATGGATTTGTGGACGTTGCCGTTGGGTATCCGCAGCCTGAACGACGCCTACGCCGCCAGATGGGAGTTGGTCTTCGCGGCCAGCACCGCGATGATGGCGCCGATGGTCCTGCTCTTCATCTTCGCCCAACGCTACTTCGTGCGCGGCATCGCCACCACCGGCTTGAAAGGGTAAATAAAATTGCGAATGATGAATTGCGAATTTTTGAATCTTTTTCCAGCGTCATTACTCATTATTTGCAATTCTTAATTCGCCATTCTAAATTCACCATTCTTAACGGAGGTTTACCTATTATGAAAATTGGTGTTCAGACGCGCCCATGGGGGCCGGAGATGAATCAGAAACAGCTCCCCGATATTTTGGATGACATCGTCGCCGCCGGCTACGACGGCTTTGAGATCGGCGCGCAGCATTTGGATTTGGCGCACCCGGCGGCTTTCCAGGCTCTGCTGGACGAGCGCGGGCTGGTGGTGGCCGGCATCCACGTCGGCGGCGAGATCTACGATCCCGACGCTGTGGAGCAGGCGATGGCCGATCTTGAACGCGCTATGGCCTTCGCGGCCGAAGTTGGCGCGCCTTACTTGCCTTTTAGCGGCAAGCTCAAGGAGGACAAAACCGAGGCAGAGATGCGGCAACAGGCGACCTCCCTCAACGCCGTCGGCGAGCGCTGCCGGGCAGCGGGATTGACGCTCTGCTATCACAATCACTACTGGGAGATCGAAAACGATGCAGCCGAACTGCGCTATTTAGTCGAGCACACCGACCCCGCCTTCGTCTCCTTCTGCTTGGATCTCGCCTGGGTCGAGCGCGGCGGCGCCGATCCGGCGGAGATCGCGCGCTATCTTCTGGATCGCGACCGCATCGGCTACTTCCACCTTAAGGACACTACCTCAGATGCGTGGATGGAGCTGGGACGCGGCGAGGTCGATTTTTCCGCCGTGCTGCCGCTGATCACCGAGCGCTATGACGGCTGGCTCGTCGTCGAGCAGGACGAGGTGCAACGCGCGCCCGTAGAGAGCGCGCGCATCAGCCGCGAGTATCTGCGCACGGCCTTCGATCTGTAAGCCATCGAGCTAAAGCATCAATTTTGGTTCGTAGTAAGCCTCGGAGCGGAGCCTTTGAGCTTAAGCGGAGTGGCGTTTTTCGGGCTTCACAACGGCACTCTAGTTCATTGCGTGCCTGACTACGAACAAGTGTTGGCTAATTGCTGAATTCGCTTCATCTGCTGAGAAGATAGAGGTGTAAGATTGTTTGATGGATAACGAATCAAGGATTAAGAGAGCTACTATGAGTAAACAACAACTTAATGTATGTGTAGTTGGATGCGGCGCGTTGGGCACCGTCCACGCGGAAGCCTGGCAGCGCCTGCCGAACGCCAAGGTGGTGGCCGTGGTGGACATCATCGAGGCGCGGGCGAAAATCCTGGCCGAGAAGTGCGGTCTGGATGAATGGTATTTGAACTATCGCGAGGTTCCCCTCGAGGGTGTGGATGTCGTTTCGGTTTGCGTGCCCACATGTTCCCACTCGGAGATCAGCGTCTACGCCGCCGAGCATGGCAAGCACGTGATCAGCGAGAAGCCCATCGCGTTGACGTTAGAGGGCGCCGAAGCGATGATCAAAGCGGCAGAGGAGAACGGCGTCAAGCTGGCGCTGGGCTTCATGCGCCGCCAATCGCCCATCCTGCCCGCGATGCGCGCCTGGTTGAGCGCGGGCCAACTGGGCCGCCCCGTCCTCTATCAGGCCACCGATTTCCGCGAAATCCGGCCCAAACTCGAAATGCACGACGCGAACGCCAACGGCGGCCCCATCATCGATATGGGCGTGCACCTCTTCGATCTGTGGGCCTACATCTTCGATTCGGAGCCGGTCGAGGTCTTCGCTCGCGGCTTGACCTTCGGCGAAGGGCGCGAGGAGTTGGCCTCCGTGAGCGAGATCGCCTGCGAGACCGCGACCATCACGGTGACCTATGCCTCCGGCGACATCGGCGTCTTCAACGTCTGCTGGGGCCTGCCGCCCTCCGTCACCCCGCCCCCGGCCCGCGATCAAATCCTGGGCGCTAACGGCTTCGCCGAGGCGTTCTACGCCCGCGATCATCAAGAGGTCCGCGCGCTCTATGAGGTGGCCGGCAGTGTCTTTGATGAAAAAGACGAAGCGACTGGCGATGAACCTTCAATTGAGGAGCGTTGGCAGATCGTCGCTTCCTCGCGGCAGGATATGTACCGGCGCGAGATCGCGAACTTCGCCTACTGCATCCAGAACGATCTGACCCCGCTGGCCGGCGGCGCGGAGGGCATCCGCGCGCTGCGCGTGGCGCTCGGTGCGATGGAATCGATCCGCACCGGCAAGACGATCAAGCTCCAGAGTGAGTAGGCGATCTCAGCGTATGCCCCAGAATTTCCCCTCACGCCCCCGCGCGTATGGCGTGCTACCCGCGCCGGAGGCGGGCCGGCGACTCAAGCGTGGCTTCGATCAACTGGCCCGCGTGTTGGCCGTGACGCTTGGCCCGGCACAAGGCAACGTACTCTCCTACCAGCCCGCCTCCCGCGATGAGATCGAGATGTTGAGCGATGCCGCGACCATCGCGCGGCGCGTGCTTCAGTTTCCCGACCGAGGCGAGGATGTCGGCGCGATGCTGCTCCGCAATCTCGTGTGGCGCGTCCACACCCGCGTGGGCGATGGCTGTGCCGCCACCGCTGTCCTGGCCCAATCGCTGCTGGATCAAGCGCATCGGGCCGTTGCGGCCGGCGCGAATCCGATGGTGCTGCGTCGCGGCATCGATGCGGCGGCGCAGGCGGCGCTCTCCGCGTTGGCGGCGCAGGCCCAGCCGGTGACCACTGAGGACGATCTCATCCGCGTGGCCCACGCCATCACGGGCGATCCCGATCTCAGCCTGGTGTTGGGCGAGATGTTTCACATCCTTGGCCCGGAGGCCCACATCGACATCAAGGACTACCTCGCGCCCTACATCGAGCGCGAGTATTTAGAAGGCGGGCGCTGGCAGGGGCAACTGGCCTCGCCCTATCTCATCACCGACGCCGTCCGCCGCCGCGCGGTCGTGAAATCGCTGCAAGGGGATCGCCAGATCCCCGTCGTGCTGATCGCGGGGACGCTCACGACATTAGACGACCTGCGTCCAATCCTCGCGTGCCTTTCACAGCTCAACAGCCGGAAGTTGGTCGTGATCGCCGAGAAAATCACCGGCGTCGCGCGACAGGCGCTGGTGGCGAATCACCGCCAGGAGAAGCTCTACGTCGTCGCGGCGGAGTTGAAGCGTGCCGGCGACAAACTGACCGCCGATTTCGAGGATCTGGCCACGTTGACGGGCGCTACGATCATCGGCAATATAGCCGGGCCGCCCTTGCAGCATCTTAGGCCCGCCTACTTTGGCTCCGCTCAGCGCGTGGAGGCCACGGCGGATGACCTGATCGTCGTCGGCGACCGCCGCCATCACAGCGCCGTTCGCGCCCGGATCGCGACCTTGCGCGCGCACTTGGAGGCGCTGCCAGCCGCCGGCGGGAAAGATGAGGATCGGGCGCGCGAGGAACTGCAATTTCGCCTGGCGCGCTTGGCCGGTCAGATCGGCACGCTCAAGATCGGGGCCTTTACCAAAACCGAGCGCAAGGTCAAGCATCAGCACGCCGAAAAGGCCCTGCGCGCCCTGCCGAGCGCATTGCGCAAGGGCGTCGTGCCCGGCGGCGGCGTGGGCTATCTCAACTGCATCCCCGCTGTAGATAGTGTAGATGTTGCTTCTGACGAGGCCGCGTGGGGCCAGCGGATTGTGGCCCGTGCGCTGGAGGCCCCGTTCCGTCAGATCGTGCACAACGTCGGCAAGACCGAGCCATCGATGGCGCTCTACGAGGTGCGACGGCGCGGGCCGGACTTCGGCTACGATGCTATCGCGGATCAGGTGGTGGCGATGCGCGAGGCGGGGATCCTGGACGCGGTCGGCGTGTTGCACACCGCGCTGGCGACCGCTGTCAGCGGCGCGATGATGGCCCTGACGACCGAGGTCACCGTCCTCAAGCGCCGTCCGCGCACGAGTCTGGAACCGTAGTTTGTAGTCAGCCACGTAACGAACGTAGTGCGTGAAGTGGGGTTTGGCATTGGATCAAGGGAGTGAACATGGCGAAGTATGAGTGGCAGAAGATGGGCGTGATCGCGCCGGGCGGCGTCGTCTTCCAGGCGGTTGGGCCGGTGGCCGGGATCTGGTGGCTGGGCGCCGAGGTGGGCCTCGTGCGGAAGACATCGGCGGGCTGGCGGCTCCTTTTCCCCCAACCGATCCCCGGCGTGAGCGCGCTGGCTGGCAGCGATGATCTGCTGTGGGCCGGCAACGTCGTGGGCGAACTGGCCTACGCCAACGTAGGCCAAGAAGGCAAAGACGGCGCGACCTGGTATCGGGGCCGGGCGCATCAAGTGGATGCGACAATCACGGCGGTGTTGCCTTCGCCTAACGTCGCAAGGGAAGGCGACGTGTTGGCCGCGACCGACGGCGCGGGCATCGTGCGCTCCACCAACCAGGGCCGCGATTGGCGCGTCGCCAACTTCGGCCTGGAAGACCTCCACGTCGTCGCGTTGGCCTCGGCGCCGACGCTGCGCCGCGATGAAGTGGTCCCCGCGCGCATCCGCCGCTGGGAGGCCTTCGCCGCGACGACGCGCGGCCTCTATCGCACGCCCAACGGGGGGCGCGCGTGGCTCCCTGCCGATGAAGCGCCGGAGGCTGCCGTGCAGGCGCTGGCCGTCAGTCCCAACTTCGCCGAGGATCGCACCGTCTTCGCCGG
>CAZCAI010000020.1:34838-40131 GCA_964496595.1 uncultured Anaerolineales bacterium | reverse complement strand
CCCGGCGGTTCCCACGGCCATCGGGCCGTTGGGTCAAAGAAAAACCACGGCCACTATTACGCAGTCGCCCTTCGGCGACTGAGTTCTAACCGGCGAAGGCCGGTTTCGTAAATGTAGCCGCGAATTTATTCGCCAGGCTCATCAAACTAAACCGTTACGAATCCAGATGCTCGGGGCCACGTCCTCAGTGGCGTCGAAAGTGAAACAATTGGGAGCCGACTGGACTGGTTGAAGGCTTACAAAATCGAGTCGGCATTCAGCCAACTTCCGTTTTCAGCCGGGTAGTTCACTGCCCGGCCTAAAAAAGACCCGAAGGATTTTAAAAACCCTTCGGGTCTGTAAGCCATCTTACTCCTGTGGCGATACTTGATGCAACAGTGCCGCCAGGCCGCCGAGGGCCGCGACGCCGCCGGCCAGGAAACTCAGACCTTGAGCAACGGTTTTCTTCTCGACGGTGGGGAGCACCGCGCCTTCTAAGCCGGCGTCCGCGCCGTACTCGCAGAAGAGCTGGCCCCACGGCGTCTCCAGCGCCGCCTCGACGCGCCGCCGCCCGACGACGGGGTACCAGTAGACGTTGTGGTAGAAGTTGCTGGCGAAGTAGGACCACGGTACGATGGGACTGCGCAACAGGAGCGTCTCGAAGGGTTTGAGCGCGCCATGATAGATCATCTTCTGGCCGCGACTGGCGAAGGTATCATCGACGTGGAAATCCCAGCGCTCCTCGGCGGCGTCCTCATCCCCCACGAACTCGATCTCGCGCGGGTCGCCGACGCCCAAGCCCAACTCGTGCGCGAATCGGATGAAGGGCAGCGCCATCGGATCGAAGCCCTGCAATATCGCGGAGGTCGCATCGATGGCGACCTGATCCGCCGAGGCCAGGAGAACATTCTTCTCGTGCCAGTGCATCGCGCGCGGGCCGGGGCCATCGCCGGCGAATGTGCCGTCCATCACGGCCAACAGCCCCGGATGAATTTCCTGCTGGATAGCCAACAGATCCACCACTGTCTCGTGGATCTGGCTGTGCGTCCAGTGGCGCTTGCGGCCCAACAATCCGCCGAAGGCATTCTTCATCGCGCCGGTGATCGTCGTGAAGACGTGCGTCTTGATCGTGGGCAACTGCACGATGTTCCGCCCGATCAGCACTTCGGGGATATAAACGCCATCGGGGTAAATTTCATCCAACACCAGGTAGGACCACGCCTGCGGCTCGTAGCGGACCCATTTCGTCTCCGGCTTGTAGATGTAGGTGCAAGGCACGCCGTACTTATCGGTGACGTAGCGCTGCTTGTTGTTGGATTCGCCATCGCCGGTATCGACGACGACGGTGTCGTTGTGCACGCCGACCAGATCGTAACCGGCGCCCTGCAACGTGCGGATCACGCCCTCTAATTGCCACGGCGTCGTCGAGCACGCCGGATACCACGTCTGCCAGGAGATGTTGATCTTGAGCAGCGTGGTCAGATCAGGCGGCAAAATCTCCTGATAACCGACCAACTCCATCAAGCGCGCGTAATCGTCCAACACACTTTCTGGGCGGGTGCGGACCATCGCGACCTTACCGCGTCCGGGAAAATCTTTCTTTACCATAGCTTCTCTCCTAAGCTTCTCTCTTAACGTGTACTTGGACATACAACGTTGAATTGCTATAACGTTCATCATCTAACAACAGCATCTCGTAAAAAAGAGTATAGAAGAATTTGGGTTTCTGTCCAGTCCCATCGCCGATCCACTGGAACGCTGAGCCGCTAAAAATCAGATTGCCTCTCCGCGAAACACGCTTATAATATAAAATAGCAACGCCACAATAAGATGACGAGTCTTTGTCGGAGTTGTTTTTGGATGATGTGTGCTTATTGGAGGCGAAATTTTTCTTATGAGGAGAGAATCTTTTAATGAATAGTTCCACAACTGAGGCCGAATCCAACCAGGATATGATGGCCTCCCTGCTAGATCAGTATATGGAGGAGAATCAATATCGACGCGGGGATATTGTAGAAGGCTTGGTTGTCAACGCCGATACAAAATCCATCTTAGTTGATATTGGTGGCAAAAGTGACGCTAAAGTTCACCCGAACGAAGTGGATCGGATGGATCGCAAGCGCTTGGAGACTCTGAAACCCGGCAAGCCGGTGAAGGTCTACATCATCGATGATGGCGGGGCGACCGGTCAGGCGCTGGTCTCCTTAGCTCGGGCCGCTCAGGAGGATGATTGGGATGAGGCGCGCGAATTGCTGGAGAATGGCGAGAAGGTCTCGCTGCCCGTGGTCGATGCCAACAAGGGCGGCGTGATCGTCAAGTTGGGGCGGCTGCGCGGCTTCGTGCCCGGCTCTCAGCTTTGCCCCCAATGGCGCCCGCGCTACACCCCCAACAATCCCGACCGGCGTTGGGAAGATCTGATCGATGAGACGTTAGATCTCTGCGTGATCGAGGTGACCTCGGACCGCAATCGATTGATCCTCTCCGAGCGCAAGGCGTTCGAGGGCAAGGATATGAAGCGCCGGATTCTTGATAATCTGGCAGTCGGTACGGTCGAGACCGGCGTGGTTAGCAACATCGTCTCGTTTGGCGCGTTTGTCAACGTCAAAGGCGTCGATGGCCTGCTGCATATCTCCGAGCTTTCTTGGCGGCGCGTGACCAACGCGGCGGACGTTGTTCAGGTCGGGCAAGAGGTCGAGGTCTACATTCTGGACATCGATTTGGACAGCGAGCGGCTCGGATTAAGCCTCAAGCGGCTCCAACCTGATCCTTGGGAGACTGTGGCGGACGAGTTCCACATCGGCGAAGTCGTCGAGGTGGAGATTGTCAACCTGACCTCCTTCGGCGCCTTTGCCGCCCTGGTGGACAAGCCGGAGATCGAGGGCCTGATACACGTCTCGGAGCTGAGCGACGATAAGGTGGAACGGCCCGGCGAGGTCGTCCACGTCGGCGACCGCCACTATGTCCAGATCATCTCCCTCCGCCCCGAACAGCGCCGCATCGCGTTCAGTCTGAAACAGGCGGAACCGCCAATCCCAGAGGCGCCAGCCGAGACAGAAGAAGCTGCCGGAGAACCAGAAGCGGAAGCTATCGAGTCGCCTATGGCAGCGGAGAATTCCACAGAAGTATCGGCCGAAGCTTAAGCCCGGAATCTCACTCGGTAACCCTATGCACCGCGTCGTTAGACCCGAAGGGTTTCTTGAAATCCTTATACGGCTTTTGAAATCCTTCGGGTCTGAATAAGCCTCTGTGGGTCTATACATAATTGTCCCCTGGCCGCTCCTACCGAATCGCACGTGAGTTCGATAGAAGGACGCGCCAGGGTTGTCGTGTCTCACTTTATGACGCCCTCCAATAATGGGACGCGCCCAGGGACGCGCGCGCTGTTATCGTGAAATCAATAGGCGGCTTTATGTCTCAACACATCTTAGAAAAAGTGAGTTGTCCTGGCTGCGGCAGCCCTATTAAGTTAAATCAATTGACCGACAAAGGCGAAGGGGCCTACATCCACTGTGATGCGTGCGGCAGCGAATTTATCCTGCGCGGGCATATTTGCCCCTACTGCGGCGCCTATCACGAGCAAGAGGTAGCCTTCTGCCGGCAGTGTGGTCAGAGCTTGATCCGTCGTTGTCCCAAGTGCGATTACAACAATTGGATCGGCAACGAGTACTGCCTCCAATGCGGCGCGGTCTTGGACATCTTGGAGTTGATCGTCCAGCGCCACAACCAAGGATCCGCCGAGCGTCTCAATCAGCAGATGGAGAGGGCGCAAGTGTTGAAAGAGGCGGAGGAGGCATCGTCCCGGGCGCGGCGGGCGCGCTTGATGGAAAAGGAGCGCCAGCGCCAGGAGCATATCCGCCGCGATTTAGCGGAGCGCAAGGCCCAAGAGCAGAAGATGTACACATACTTCCTCATCGGCGTGATGCTCTTCGGCATGCTGATCATCGTCACGGTGATCCTGCGAAGCCTGGGAGGCGATGGGACGTTCCCTTTAGATACACCAGGTACAACCCTGCTTTTTGATTATATGATTGTCTGACGCAAGATGATTCGATCAAGGACTATCCGACTTTCTAGTTGACGAGGAGGCTGCGCATGCCGAAGGTAGCGGCGTTGATGCGAACACTGAAGGGCCGGCATGTCCAGTGTCAGGTGTGCGAGCATTATTGCACGCTGGCGCCGGGGGAATGGGGAAAGTGCGGCGTGCGGGTCAATCGCGGCGGGCAGATCATCTCCACCGTCTATGGCAAAGCAACCGCCGTCCACATTGATCCCCTCGAAAAGAAGCCTCTCTATCACTTCTTGCCGGGCGAAAACGCGCTCTCCATTGGGACGTATGGTTGCAATATGCACTGCATGTGGTGCCAAAACGCGGGTATCTCCCAGGTCCGCGAAAAGGATGAGCGCCGGGAGTATCTGGGAGAGTCGTTCTCCCCGGAGGCGCTGGTGGAGGTTGCGCGCGAGCAGCATGTGGCCGCGATTGCTTACACCTACAACGAGCCGACGGTCTTCTTCGAGTACACCTACGATACCGCCAAACTGGCGCATGCTCACGGGATCAAAAACATCTATGTCTCCAATGGTTTTATGACCGAGGCCGCGCTGGAGAAAATCGCACCGTATTTAGACGCCCTCAATGTGGATCTTAAAGGCTTCACCTCGGAATTGTACGAGACCTATACCGGCGCTCGCATCGAGCCGGTGAAGCGCAACATCGCGAAAATCGCGCGCGAGACCGACATCTGGATCGAGGTCACCACGCTCGTCATCCCCGGCCTCAACGACAGCGACGAAGAGTTACATCAAGCCACCGAGTGGCTGGCCGCCATCGATCCGATGATGCCATGGCATATCTCGGCATTTCATCCCAGCCACAAAATGCGCGATCGGCCACGCACGCCGCCCACGACGTTGGCGCGCGCCTACGAGATCGGCCAAGAGGCCGGCCTCAAATACATCTACGTCGGCAATATCCACGATCCCGCGCACGAGCAAACCCACTGCCATCAATGCGGAACGCGGATCATTCAGCGCTACGGCTTCCATGCCCGCCCCCAATGGCGTACCCCTGGCATCTGCCCCCAATGTGGCGCCGCCATCCCCGGCGTCTGGACGAAGGACAACGCCGCCGACTGAATCCGCACGCCATCCGATTGGTTGATTTGCATTTAGGAAATCTTTCCGGTAGCCGATTCTGTAACTTGGAATTTAGAATTGCGAATTGCGAATTGCGAATGATGCCATCGAGTAAAGATTCTAAATTCGCAATTCGCAATTTTCCGATTTGATATTTGCTGCTTTGCTGCTTTGTTGCTTT